>NZ_CM001240.1:6376278-6477357 GCF_000230835.1 Clostridium sp. DL-VIII | reverse complement strand
CAATGTTGCTGCATCTTTAACTAAGCTATTGGAATATAGCTCAATAAAGGCAAAAGAAGAAAATAACAGTAACATGGACTCGTACAATAAGGTAGAGATACAAATAATGGCTTTTATAGGTATAGGATTAATTTGTACTTTAATTTTAGGCATAATTATGACAAGGAATATAACAGTACCATTAAGGAAAATAAAAAATTATGCTGGCAATCTGGCACAGTATAATTTTTCTGAGGAAATTGCAGTTGAAGGAAAGGATGAATTTTCAGAGACTGGAGCTGCCCTTAATTCAGCGCTGCAAAATGTAAAAAGATTAATAAAATTAATATTAGATAATTCAGCTGAGCTGTCAGCTTCTTCTGAAGAATTAACTGCGTCAGTACAGGAGATAAGCTCTAAGCTTTCTTACATAAATCAATCTACAAAGGAGATAGCAGCAGGAGCTGTGGAGACAAATTCATCGACAGGAGAGGTTATTTCATCAATCAAGAAAATTGATGAAAACATAAGCAATTTATCTGGAATAGTAAATCAAGAAGTGGAAAAGTCAATGGAGATAAAATCTAAATCCAGTGTTATTATGGAAAAAAGTGAAACGTCTCAGCAGTTGTCAAAGGATATATATGAGGAAAAGAATAAGAAAATTAAGGAAGCAATAGAGAGAGGAACTATAGTAAAGGAAATAGAAACTCTGGCAGGAGCTATTATTAATATTTCATCGCAGACGAATCTTTTGGCACTAAATGCAAGTATAGAAGCGGCTAGAGCGGGAGAGGCTGGGAAAGGTTTTTCAGTGGTTGCAGATGAAGTAGGAAAATTAGCTGATGAGTCTATATCAACCATAGGTGGTATTAATGAAATTGTTAAAGAGATAAAAAACGTGTATAATGAATTGTCAGAAAGTTCTAAAGGAATTTTGTATTATATAGAGAAAAATGTATATAATGACTATAAATTTATGATAGAATCAAGTAAAAGTTATGAAAGTGATGCTAAATTTATAAATATAATGTCAGAAAAAATTGCTACGATGGTTGAAATAGTAAATAAAAGCATCAACAATGTAAACGATACGATGGGGGCGTTTGCATCAAACATAGAGCAGTCTAAGAATAATTCTGAAAATATATTAAGCAGTGTAAATGAAGTGGCCTCTGGAGTAGCGCAGATTTCTATTAATGCACAGAGTCAAACTGAATTAGCTTTAAGGTTAAATGATATTGTAAATAAATTCAATATTTAACTAGGTAAGTAAACAACCAATATTTTGAATTGTTTGTGTAGTTGTATTTTATTAACTTTGCGAATAGTTAAGCATTGTCATTTGCTAGGAGGGACGATTTTGAGAAGACTACTTATATTTTTTATAATGGTAATATTCTTATTTAATTTAAGCGGATGTTCTTCGAGTTATAAAAGTGATACGGAAAATAAGGAAAAGATAACATTGACCATGTGGCACATATGGTCACAAACTTCAAATGATGCTAATGGAAAGATACTTCAGGACACTGTGGAAGAATGGAATAAGGAAAACCCTAATGTACAAATTAAGGTTGAAGCTGTAGAGAATGAGAGATATAAAGCTAAGATAAAGACAGCTTTTGCGGTAAATGAACTGCCAGATATATTTTATTCCTGGGGTGGAGGCTTCAGCAAACCTTTCATAGAATCTGGAGAAGTACTAAATTTAAATGAATATATGGATGAAGATACGAAAAGTAACATCAACAAGGGAATGCTTAATAGTGTGACCTATGATAATAATGTATATGGACTGCCAATGACCTTATCTATTGGGACGTTTTATTGCAACACAAAGCTTTTTGCTGATGCTGGTATTAAAATACCAGATAATTATGATGAGTTTTTAGAGGCAGTTAAAGCGTTTAAAAAGAAAGGAATAGCATCTATATTAGTGGGAGAAAAGGATACCTGGACCGGAATGTTTTACTATGATATGCTGGCCTTGCGGGAAGGCGGAATAGGCGGGGCAAGTGACTTCCATACAGGCAGTGACAGAAATGACACAATATTAAAAGCAGCATATAGGTTTAAGGAATTAGTAGATCTTAAAGCCTTTAACGAATCAGCATTGGATCTTACGCGGGATGAGTCAGAAGATCTCTTTAAAAAAGGCGAAATACCTATGTATTTCACTGGAAATTGGTTTATTGGTGAATTGAGAAATGCAGATCCTTCTGTAAGGGAAAATGTAATGGTTAAGGAATTCCCAATAATGAAGGATGCTGAAGGAAATAAAAATGAGTTCTTAGGTGGAGCAGTGGATTATTTAATGGTTAGCAATGGCTCAAAATATAAAGAAGAATCAGTTAAAGCAGCAAAGTTCATAGCTCAAACTGTTTCAAAAAAGTATTATGAAGCTGGCTCAGGACTTCCAGTATGGAATTATACTGGAGATGGAAGCAATATAGACAAGCTGTCTAAGGAATTGGAAAGCTTAACGAAAAATGCATCCTATAGTTTGTATGGAGATATTTATCTAGGAGAAGAGAAGGGGAATATATACAAGGAGTTAGTCAACAAGCTATTTAGAGGTCAAATAACTCCAGAAGATTTCACAAAGGAAATGGAGAAGAAAGTAAATTGATGAGGGTATGATTAAATGGGTGATAAATTTTTGAATTTAAGGAATTGGAAAGATAAATATTTGAACTTAAAAATAAGTGTAAAGATTATTATTTATTTTTCAATAATCTTTTTGCTTTCAACAGTCATACTCAATTTTACGTATAAAAAGATAAACTCTATATACACACTGGAAAAGATGAGGCAAAGTTCAGCAGAGGTATTAGAAAGTGCTGAAACCAACACTAATATGATAATAGATAATGTAAATAACGTCTCAAAGATGATTATTTCTAGTGATAATGTTCAAAATACTCTAAGGAAGGTTGATGAACAGGGAAAAGGAAGGACAGATTATGATAATATAAGTAATTATTTAATACAATTTACTAACTTTGATTCAAATATCTCTTCTATATATATATTAGATGAATACGGTGATAAATATTATTCTGAAAATGTCGTTTATAAGAATTTTGACCTTGAAAAAATTAAAGAAAGTGACTGGTATGATGAGTTACTAGAGAATAGAGGTAAATACATATTAAAATTAAATGGCGGAGGATTTTTTAAGAGTGATGGAGAAAATTATGTATCGCTTATAAGAGTTATAAATGATATAAATACTGGTCAGAAGCTTGGATTATTAGTTATAAATATAGATGAAAATGCTTTTAATGATTTGAATTTAAAGCTTAGTCAGCAGTATGGAACTAAACTAATCATAAAAAATGAGAAGGATGAATTAATAACAAAACAAGATGACAGCGCAGAAATATTAAATGGAATAAAAGATGAAGATTATTCGGATTCTAAAATGAACTTTTCAATAGAGAATGTGGACAAGAAAGATTACATTATATCAAGCATTAAAGTTCAAGATTATGATTGGAAACTAACTACTATAATGCAGTATAGTGAATTATCTAAGCAGACTATTTATACCAAGTTGTTTCTTATATATTTTACTATTATAAGTTTTATATTAATTGTTATTGGTTCAATTATTATATCTAAATTTATCACAAGGCCTTTAAAAAAGTTAAGTGAATCAATGGAGGATGTTAAGAAGGGCGAGTTTAATGAAGTTAATATAAAAACCTATAATGATGAGGTTGGAGAGCTAAAAAATGGATATAACATCATGATCTCTCAGATTAATCTCCTTCTAGATAAGATAAGGCGTGATGAGACCTTAAAGAGGCAGACAGAATTAAACTTACTCATGTCACAAATAAAGCCTCATTTTCTATATAACACTCTTGATACTATAAATTCTTTGGCACTGTCAGGAGAAAATAAAACTATATATCAAATGATAAAGTCTTTAGGCAGATTTTATAGGACAAGTTTAAATAATGGGAATGACATAATAACTGTAGAGGAAGAGATAAAAACTGTAAAAAGTTATTTGCTAATTCAAAGCATACGATATAAAGATATGTTTGAGGCTCAATATGACTTAGATCCTGAATGCAATAGCTTTAAAATAATAAAACTAACTTTGCAGCCATTGGTTGAAAATGCTATCTATCATGGCATTAGAAATAAGAAGGAAAAAGGAAAAATAAAAATATCAACATTTGAGGAGGAAGAAAGAGTTGTATTAACTTTAGAGGACAACGGATCTGGTATGGATGAATCACAAATTAAGAACATAATTGAAAACAATACTACAGGAATTGGGGTAAGAACTACAAAAGAAAGATTAAGAGTATTTTATGGCGGCGAACATGAATTTATTGTTGAGAGTAAAAAGGATGTCGGCACTAAAATAATAATTAAGATTCCTAAAGTTGAGAAGTAAATTAAATAAACAAAACACTAATGTAAGGAAGTGGATTAATTTATGGATAGCATAGTAAAAATTATGATAATTGATGATGAATACTTAATTCGAAATCTAATAAAGAACTGCCTTGACTGGAATGAAATTGGTATGGAAATAGTAGGAGAAGCTTCTAATGCAGCAGAAGGTTTGAATTTAATAAGGAGAGAAAATCCGGATATTATTTTAACCGATATTAATATGCCAGTTACAGATGGCTTAGATATGAGTAAGGGCATAGTTGAGAAATACCCTGATATTAAAATAATTGTAATTACAGGCTATAATGAATTTGAATATGCTAAAAGAAGTATAAAGCTTGGAGTAAGCGATTTTATACTTAAGCCCATAGATGAAGAAGAACTCAGGGCTTCAGTATTAAAGGTAAAAAGAGAAATTCTAGCTGAACATTCTATGAAAAGACAATATGATAATATTAAAGAAAAGATGATAAAATTCAATAATATAATAGATTTTGATGATGAGAAGGATAATGAGAATAAAACCTTGAATATGGAGCAGATAAAGAGGTTTATAGTTCAAAATATATCCAATTGTGATTTATCGCTAAAAATGGTGGCTGATTATTTTTATGTGAATCCAAGCTACTTAAGCAGGGTATTTAAGGAAAAGACAGATAAAACTTTTTCTGAATATATTATGAATACAAAAGTGACAATAGCTACTGAAATGCTTAGGAATTCCAATGCAAAAGCGTATGAAGTATCAAAGAAGATTGGTATTGATGATCCAAATTATTTTAGTAATTGGTTTAAAAAATATATTGGTATATCAATAAAGGAATACAAAAAACAGAATCAATAATCTAATGTAAGAGCAGTAGAAATTAAAAACAGGAAATACCAGATAGAATATCCAATATAATTTATGATTCATGTTATCCAACAATAATACCTGAAATTTATATTGAAAATATAAATGGGAAAAATTTAATAATTGTGGAGATTTTTCCGGGGAATTTGAAACCGTATTATATGAAGAGCAAGGGAAAATTAAAAGGAACATATATTAGAGTTGGAGCAACAAACAAATTATCGGATGAAGAAATGATTATGGAACTTGAAAGGCAGAAAAGAAATATCTCATTTGATGAAGAATGTGTATATGAATGCAATTTAGAAAGTATAGATTTTTCAAAATTGAACAGTGATTTTTTTAAGTTAACTGAGAAAAAATTAAAAGAAGAAAACCTCATAAATTTAAAGTTAATAAAAGAAGAACATGGAATTAAATATGCTACCAAGGCGTTAATTTTATTAACAGACAATAATATATTTGATTATGCAAGGATAAAATGCGCTAGATTTAAGGGAAATGATATTGAAGAATTCATAGACCAAAAAGAGTTAACAGGACCTTTATATGAACAGGTGGAAGATGCAATAAAATTTGCAAGATTTCATATTAATAAGAGTGGTAAAATAGGAGAGTTGCAAAGGGTAGATGAATATGAGATACCTATTGTAGCCATTAGAGAATTAATATCAAATGCTGTAGTACATAGAGACTATAGTATATCCGGTGCCGATATAAAATTTGCAATATTTGATGATCGAATAGAAATAACTTCTCCAGGTTTTTTAGCTAAAACATTGGATATTGAGGATATTAAAATTGGGAGATCAGAAATAAGAAATAAAATTATTGCACGATTTTTTAAGGAAATCGGTTTTATAGAGGAATGGGGCACAGGAATAAAAAGAGTTATAAAGTCTTGTGTTGAGGCAGGCCTTGAAGAACCTGAATTTATTGAGACAGGAATGTTTTTTAAAGTAATTATAAAGAGGAAAAGTAGCGATAAAGTAGCGATAAGTAGCGATAAATAACCATTTAATTAGAGAAAGTAGTTATAATAGTATCTATGAAGCTGATATAACTGAACTTAATGAAACTGAAAATAAAATTATTGATTATTTAAAGGAATATGGGACTATAACAAATAAGAAGGCAAGGGAGATAACAGGATTATCATCTTCAGGAGTGCGAAAGATATTTGAGAAGCTTGTTAATAAAAAATTAATTACTGCTTCGGGAGATAAAAAGAGTAGATGCTATAAATTATAAACTTTATTATATATGTGGGCTAAGTGCTTTAAACTCAGAATTGCTGAAGTTTAAAGCGCTTTTTATTTTATGCTTTAGCGTTGAAAGATAGTCTATTCAGCTCATTTTAGAGGTTGTTCTAACTGTGTATATATAGCTTTAACAAAGAGAAGGTCTTAAGAGTTTTACCGAAATAGTAACCTGATAACTGTTGATTATTAACTGGAGTTTAAGATATGAATCTTAAACTGTGCTTTAGAATAAAAAAATAAAACCGACAGATAATATAATCAGTTATGAGTTGAAAGTGGTAAGTTAAGGATGAAATCCTTCAGCGAGAATTTCATAAGTCCTGTGGAAAGGCATGTGATTTTGGTAAGCTGCCACATAAATCTAAGACCAAAATTGTTTAGTTATAAATAAGTAAAAAGGAGGGGATAAGATGTTTAAAGAATTTAAGGAATTTGCAATGAAAGGAAATATTATTGATTTGGCAGTGGGAGTTATTATTGGAGGCGCTTTCAGTAAGATAATTACATCATTGGTCAATGATATTATAATGCCATTAGTAGGGCTGCTAATTGGAAAAGTAGATTTTTCTAATTTATTTTTTACATTAGGAAAGGGAAATTTTAAAACTATTCAGGAAGCAAAAGCTGCTGGTGTTGCAACAGTAAACTATGGTTTATTCATAAATAATATAATAGATTTTCTAATAGTGGCCTTTTCTATTTTTATTGCTGTTAGGCAAGTCAATAAATTGTTTAAGAAGAAGGAAGAAAGTTCTGCGGATAATAAGAAAAAATGTAAATATTGCTGCAGTGAAATTGATATCAATGCGACAAGATGCCCTAACTGTACTTCTCAATTGCAATGAATTTACTATAATAGAAATTCAATAAATGCAGAAAAATGAAAGAAAAAAATTTTAAAATTTCATATTTGGTGGAAAAAATATATTGAAATCAGAGAAAAAATCATGTAAAAATTAATGGAAAATATAAATAATATGTGTTAAATAGGATTAAATATGATATAATCTATTATGTCGATTTTAGGCAAGTAAAATTTATATTAAGGCAATTTATGAGTTGTGAAAATTGCATTTTTTGTATTTCAAATTATTCGCAATTGAAATGATTCATATGTAATATATAAAAATAAGCAATAAAGGAGTTGTATTTTAATTGGGGAAGAAATTTAAAAGAGTACTGGTTGCTAATAGAGGCGAAATAGCAATAAGAATTTTCAGAGCATGTCATGAGCTTGGCATAAGAACAGTGGCTATATACACTGAAGAAGATAAGTTTTCACTATTTAGAACTAAAGCTCACGAGGCATATCAAATAGGGAAAAACAAGGGGCCGGTTGAAGCATATTTAAATATTGATGAAATCATAAACCTTGCTCTTAAGAAACACGTGGATGCTATACATCCTGGGTATGGTTTCTTATCAGAAAATCCTGAATTCGCTAGAAGATGTGAAGAAGCTGGTATAGAATTCATAGGTCCAAAATCAGAAATGATGGAAAAATTGGGGGATAAAATTAAATCAAAAATAGTGTCTAAAGAAGTTGGCGTTCCGGTAATACCAGGGGTAGAAAAACCTATATCTTCTGAAGAAGAAGCAATTGAAATCGCTAAAATATGTGGCTATCCTGTAATGATAAAAGCTGCTGCTGGTGGTGGTGGTAGAGGAATGAGAATAGTAAGAAGCGAAAATGAGCTTCTACCTTCTTTTAGAAATGCTAAGAATGAAGCAAAGAAAGCTTTTGGTAATGATGATATGTTCATTGAAAAATACATAGAAGGACCAAAGCATATTGAAATACAAGTACTTGGAGATAAGTATGGTAACATAGTACATCTTTATGAAAGAGACTGCTCTATTCAAAGAAGACACCAAAAGGTTATCGAAATTGCTCCAGCATTATCGCTTACACAAGAAAAAAGAGAAGAAATCTGCGTGGATGCACTTAAAATAGCTAAATCTGTAGGTTATAGAAGTGCAGGAACTCTAGAGTTCTTAGTTGATATGCACGGAAATCATTACTTTATAGAAATGAATCCAAGAATCCAGGTTGAACATACAATTACTGAAATGGTAACTGGAATTGATATAGTTCAAAGCCAGATTTTAATAGCAGAAGGCTATGAGTTAGGCTCTGCAGAGGTAGGGGTACATTCTCAAGACGATATACAGCCAAGAGGATATGCAATCCAATGTAGAATAACTACAGAAGATCCTGCAAATAATTTTTCACCAGACACAGGTAAAATTGATGTTTACAGAACAGGTTCAGGTTTTGGTATAAGACTTGATGGAGGAAATGGATATAGTGGCGCAGTAATAAGCCCATATTATGACAGTTTACTTGTAAAGAGTACTGCATATGCAAGAACTTTTGATGATGCTGTTAGAAAATCCATACGTGCAATTAAGGAGCTTACAATTTCAGGTGTTAAAACCAATGTAGACTTTTTAATCAATGTGTTAAATAATGAAACCTTTAAAAAAGGTGAATGTGATACTAACTTTATAGCAAATAATCCACAATTATTTGATATAAGACCTAGAAGTGATGAAGAGTACAGGGTACTAAAATTCATTGGTGAAAAGATCGTAAATGAAACTAAAGGTACTAAGAAAGAATATGATGTGCCAGATATTCCAGCTATAACATCTGTAGAAGGATTAAGTGGAACTAAGCAGATTTTAGATGCAGAAGGTCCAGAAGGCGTAGTTAAATGGATAAAAAATCAGAAGAAACTGCTTCTTACAGATACAACTATGAGAGATGCTCAGCAGTCCTTAATGGCTACTCGTGTTAGAACTCAGGACATGAAGAATATTGCAAAGGCAACAGCAGTTTTTGGAAATGATTTGTTCTCACTTGAAATGTGGGGAGGAGCTACTTTTGATACTGCTTATAGATTCTTAAAGGAATCTCCATGGAAGAGACTTGAATCTTTAAGAAAGAGAATTCCGAATGTAATGTTCCAAATGCTTGTTAGAGGAGCAAATGGTGTAGGTTATAAGAATTATCCTGATAATGTTATAAGAGAATTTATAAAAGAATCAGCTGAAAGCGGAATAGATGTATTTAGAATTTTTGATTCTCTTAACTGGCTGAAAGGTATAGAGGTATCTTTAGAAGAAGTATTAAAATGTAATAAGGTAGCTGAAGTTGCATTATGCTATACTGGAGATATTTTAGATGAAAAAAGAGACAAATATAGCTTAGAGTACTATGTGAATAAAGCTAAGGAAATTGAAAAAATGGGAGCTCATATTCTTGCGATAAAGGATATGTCAGCGCTACTTAAACCTTATGCGGCTAAGAAGCTTATAACTGCACTTAAGAATGAAGTTTCAATTCCTATTCATCTTCATACTCATGATACTACTGGTAATGGTGTTGCGACAGTATTAATGGCAGCAGATGCAGGAGTTGATATTGTTGATACAACCTTTAATGGTATGTCAGGACTTACAAGTCAGCCGGCTTTAAACTCAATTGTTGCTGCTCTTCGTAATACAGATAGAGATACAGGTATTCACTTAAGCGGAATTCAAAAGATATCTGATTATTGGGATACAGTAAGACCAGTATACAGCCAGTTTGAATCAGACTTAAAATCAGGAAGTGCTGAAATTTACAAATTTGAAATTCCTGGTGGACAATATTCAAACTTAAAGCCACAAGTTGAAAGCTTTGGTCTTGGACATAGATTTAATGATGTAAAATACATGTATAAAGATGTAAATGATATGCTTGGAGACATAATCAAGGTTACTCCATCATCAAAAATGGTTGGAGATTTAGCTATCTTTATGGTTAAGAATGATTTAACTCCTCAGAATATAGTTGAAAAGGCTAAGAATATGGCCTTCCCAGATTCTGTAGTTTCATATTTCAAAGGAATGATGGGTCAGCCAGAAGGCGGTTTCCCTAAGGATTTACAAGAAATTGTATTAAAAGGAGAAGAGGCTATAACTGTTAGACCAGGTGAATTATTACCACCAGAAGACTTTGGAAAGATTGAAACATACTTAAAAGAAAAGTATAAGTTCACACCATGCAAAAAAGATGTAATAAGTTATGCATTATATCCAGATGTATTTGAAGCATATATAAAATCTATATTAGAGTACGGTGATGTAAGCCGTATGGGTAGTGATGTATTCTTCCATGGACTTGCAGAGGGAGAAACCAGTGAAATTGAAATAGCAGAAGGAAAGACTATGATTGTCCAATTAGTTAAAATAGGAGATCTTGATGCTGAAGGAAATAGAACCTTAGATTTCGAAATCAATGGAAATAGAAGAGAAATAAAAATAAAAGATAAAACTGAAAGAATTATCAGTAATTCAGGTAAGGATGATTTATCTAAGATGGCTGATCCTGATAATAAACTAGAAGTTGGAGCAAGTATCCCAGGAACCATAATCAAGGTACTTGCAAAAGAAGGGGACAGTGTAAAAGAAGGAGACAGCTTACTTGTAATAGAGGCAATGAAGATGGAAACAAATATTGTCGCATCTACCACAGGAACTGTTGAAACTGTACTGGTAAGTGAAGGACAACAAGTTAAGACCGGTGAATTACTAGTAAAAATAAAATAATATTGTTAAATAAAAGGCTGCTTCAAAAGTTAAGAAATTCAACTAAAAGTTTTGATTTTCATGGTGCTTTTGGAGCAGCTTTTACTTATCACTCATAACTATATACAGGCATTTGATTAATTTATAATAATATAGAAATTACAAGTAAAAAATCAAGTTCCTAATTTATATATCTATAGTGTGTTTAAAGGTCTTTTATAATGGAAAATATAATAAGATGTAAATATTTCAAATTTATTTACATAGAAAAATAAAACTGTTAGTATAAAAGTAGAGAAATTTATAGAAAAATTTGAGATATTATGTTGTTTATTTAAACTTAAATCACAAGATATGTAAGGAGTAATAATAATGCCGAATATGATGCAGATTCTAAAAAGTCAGACATTCAAGCGAGTAATAACATTTTTGTTAATATTCATATTTTTATATTTAATGGAAAGTATGATTAGCCTTATGCTCTTAATTTTTGTATTCACGTATTTAATTGATAGTGTTTCAAAATTTTTAATACGTAAGTTGGAAGGGACAATAAGGATTAATTATAGAGTTACAATACTCACGGTGTCGTTATTAGTAACAGCAATGTTATTTGTAGTAGCAATAGATTTTCTACCATTAGTGATTCATGAATTTAAACAGGTTATTTGGCAGATAAATAAAATATATTCTACTCCTCAGGACAATGAAATTATTAATTTTGCAAAGGAAAAACTTAATCAAGTCTATGGAACAATTTTTTCAACAGAGGGTATAAACTATATCGTATCGTCATTATCTAATATAGGAAGAATAGGGTTTAATATTGTAGTAGCTCTAATTTTAAGTATCTTCTTGCTTTTAGAAAAGCAAACAGTCATAAAGTTTTCAGGTAAGTTTAAACAAAGTAAAATAGGACCAATATTTAATGAAATGGAATTCTTCGGTAGAAAATTCATTTCATCTTTTGGTAAAGTTATTGAGGTACAAATCATCATAGCAACCGTTAATGGAATGCTTTCTGTTATAGGCTTATCTATAATAGGTTTTCCACATTTATTAGGTTTTGGCATGATGGTGATGTTACTTGGACTTATTCCTGTAGCTGGAGTGATCATATCATTGGTACCATTAAGTATAGTAGCATTTAATTATGGTGGACTTATAGATGTGGTGTATGTCCTTATTATGATTGCAATACTGCATGCTTTTGAAGCTTACATATTAAATCCAAAGTTAATGTCATCTAAAACCAAGATGCCTATATTTTATACTTTAAGCATACTTATAGTGTCAGAGCATATTGGTGGAGTTTTAGGTCTGGTTATTGGAATACCTATATTTATGTTTATTTTAGATATAATCGGGGTGCCATTAACGGAAAAAAAGAGAGAGGATAAGCCTGAAAGTTAGATTTGAATAATTTGTAAAAAGTGAATTTTTATTATTAAAATACTAAATTTTGTTGAGCAATGTTGAATTTTAAAATATAATATTATTATAGGTTTATTCACAATTTAATGGAATTAGATATACAAAAATAATTATCATATTCAGCTTATGTGGATCGACTATATCTTATGATAAAGGGTAGGTGTAATTATGAAAAATGTGAATATTGTAATAGTTGATGACTCACCTTTTCAAATTGCTTTATTGAGGGATTTGTTGACGGAAAATGGATTCAACGTTGTAGGAGAAGCAAGTTCTTTAGAGGAAACAATTGAAGTTGTAACTAGCACAAAACCGGACTTAGTGACAATGGATATGACTATTCCAGGAACTGATGGGTTTGAATGTACAAAAGAAATACATAAAATCGACCCAAATATCAAGGTAATAATTGTTAGTTCTATGATGGATGATGAAATTGTAAAGAAAGCAAAAAAAATTCATGTGAGTGGATATGCTCAAAAACCAGTAGATGCAGAGGAGCTAACTTTATTAATTAATAGAGTAATGGCAGATGAAGAATTATTTGCAGAATTAGATGGAATGTATTCTTCAGTGTTTAAAGAAGCGATAAAAGATGTTTTGAATAGACTTACTAAGACTGTTCCGGAAATTGTTAATGAAAATAACGATAATGAGGAAAAAGTCAGTCAAGGAATTTCAATTGTCATGGGTATCATAGGAAAATATTCAGGCAGAATTATTTTTGACATGCCATTTGAGACAGCAGAGAATTTAGCAAAAAAATTGTTAAAGAGAGAAATCAAAAACAATGAGGAAATGCTTAATGTTATGTCTGAAGTAGCTAATATGGCCGCAGGGAACGCATGCTCAATGTTAAATAAAAAGAACAAAGTATTTGGATTAAGGGTTGCACCACCAACTACATTCCATGGAGAATCAATTAGTATTTCAAAGGGAGAATTGAAAATAACTTATGCTGCAAATGTTGAAACTCAATTTGGAGATTTATCAATAAGCATAGGTTTTGGAAGAGGTGAAGGGGAATGGATGTCAATTATATAAATCCTATATTAAATGCCTTTACAAATGTTATGCCGCAATTAGGACTGTCTAATGTGGAAAAGAAAGGCATGAGTCTTAAAGGAAGATTTATTGAAAGTCCAGGAGTTGTTATTATTCTTGGCATTATTGGAGATATAAAAGGAAATATCATTTATGGACTAAGCATAGAGGATGCAAAAAAGATTGCATCAACAATGATGATGGGTATGCCAGTAAATGATTTTGATGAATTAGCACAAAGTGCAATTTCAGAATTAACTAATATGCTGACTGCAAATGTAGCAACTAATTTTTCACAAGATAATATTACAATAAATATTTCTACGCCAACTCTTGTACATGGAAAATTTACTGCAAATGCAAGCTCGGACAAGGTTGTTTGTGTAACAATGGGAGTAGGAGATATGACCATTGAGGTTAACATATCTATGGAGAAAAATACAATTTAATATATTTTAATATACATATAAAACCATTTATAATTTATAATTATAAATGGTTTTATTTCAAGCTTACAAGAAAGAGGTGAATTTATATTAATAATTTAAATTCAAACATATTAAAAAGAACATCACAAATTTTAATTCATATATTTTATGCTATATCTATTATTTCTATTGCTGTTTTAATTGTTTTAAATATAACAGACATATATAAGTATGTTATATTTAAATATGATCTGATTCAATATACTGGATTATCAGCAGAAGTTCTGATGGATAATTATAAAAGAGCAGTTTATTATGTTCAAAATCCATTTATTAATGAATTAAAGTTTAATACTATACCTATAAGTAATTTTGCACAGATTCATTTTTATGAGGTAAAACGGATATTTATAGCTTTATATATCTTCAGTATTGCTTTTGTTATAGTAATGATTATTAAGATATTATCAAAGAAAAATGATGGATTTAGGAAAAATCTTATAAATAATTTTAGTAAAAGTACAAATATCATAGCTTTAATATTCATATTTGTTTCTGTAAGCGCTGCGATCGATTTTGATAAGACTTTTTATTTTTTTCATAAGATATTCTTTAGAAATAACTATTGGATTTTTGATCCAGCCATTGATCCTATAATAAATGCCTTACCAGAGGAACTTTTTGCTATAGAGCTTGGGTTAATAGTAGCAGTGCTTGTAATATTTACAATAATAATTAAAATATTAAGTAGAAAAATTAAAAACAGTTAGAGGTTAAGAGTTGAAGATGAAGATCACATAGAAAGTTCTAGAAAACTGTTAATTGTAAACTGTAAACTGAACAAAGGGGTGTTAATTTGCAAAAAATAATTTACGTAGGAATAGGGGGCTGCATAGGAGCAATACTCAGATATATAGTTACTATGCAGTCAGCAAAGATGATGAATTCAAGTTTACCAATTGGAACATTAATTGTAAATGTAGTTGGCGGTTTTTTAATAGGAATGATAGCAGAGCTTAGCATGTCAACAGATTTAATATCGCCTAATTTAAAACTTTTTTTAACTACAGGAATTATGGGAGGCCTTACAACCTTTTCTACCTTTAGCTTAGAAACAATAACTTTAATGAGTGATGGGAGATATATCCTTGGAATGCTCAATGTTTGTTTAAACGTATTTTTAAGCTTAGGAGGAGTTGTTTTAGCAAGGCTATTATGCAGGGTAATTGTATAGAATGAAAAAAATCCAATATAATATACATACCTTATAAAATCTAGAGGCGGTGAATTATTTGAAGTGCAAAATATGTGGTATGGACATAAATGAAAGGAACTATAATTATAATGAATCAGCGTTCCTTAATAAAAACTCAAAGGATAACATTATATATTGTCCATTTTGTGGAGTAGGGCATGAGTATTTAAGTGATGAAAACGAAATTATTAATTTAGAGAGTAGTGTGCTTGATGAAAAGACCTTAAAGATCTTAGACCATGCTGTTAAACTTGAACTTTTTAATGGTGATTTTTATAATACAGCAGCAAATATGGCTAAAGATGTTGAAGTAAAGAGGGTATTTGAAGCATTAGCCAAAATAGAAATATTTCATTCTAGAATACATCAGAGACTAGGGGGCTTTAAAGAAGCACCTAACTTAAGTAAGGTAAGTTATGATAGATATGACACAGATAGAGCTCTTTTAGAGTTAGCAAAGCTGAAAGAAGAACATGCGGTAAGTTATTATGAAAGATATAAGTATGAAGTAAGTAATGAAAAGTTATTTAAAATTTTTGAAGCTTTAGCAGGTGTTGAAAAGGAGCATATTGTTCTAGTTGAAGAAGAATAAAAATATGATTTTTTTATTTTTCAAAAGGTTATACCAAGTATGGAATAAATTTAATTTAAAGAAAGAGATAATATTCTTGAATTTAAAGAGTTTATGTGTTATTATTAACAAGTGTCAAAAAATGTGTAGGAAATATTCATTAATAAAAATATGATTTTTGAGAAGAATATTAATAATTAGTGGTTATAATAGATTACATTATTTTGATAGAAGGCAATGATAATATGGTTTGGCGTCCACTTTGGGGGCGGGGATTTTCTTATGAAAGAAATTTCTGAGGTTCAAACCCTCGACATTCCACCATTGCCATGCTAGATGGGGAGTCAGCGGTGCCCTGTAACCTGCAATCCGCTATAGCAGGATTGAATTCCTCGCTTAGGTATTAGCGATTTATAGTCCGACTCTTGTAAGTGGTGTTGATGACTGGGTCCCACGCAATGGAAGCCCATGAACCTCGTCAGATCCGGAAGGAAGCAGCGATAAGTGGTTTCTTTCATGTGCCGTGGATCAATCTGGTCTGAGCTAACTGCAGGAGTAACGTATAGAAAACTAATAACGAAGCGAGGTGCATGGTTTATTTAAATATTTATTTTCATTAAGAATTAAATTAGGTTATTCTTCAATAGGATTAACATAGGACACAATAGGATAAGAAAGTGAGGGCATTTCAGCGATGAAATACCCTCATTTTCTTTTCATTTAGTATTTAAACTTAATTTATATATGTTTTGATAAGCTTGTTTGAGTAACTAAGTTTTGATTTTTACTCAATAGTATTTTTAAGGCAGCCTATGCCTTCAACTTCACATTCAACCACATCTCCAGGCTTTAAAAATTTTGGAGGAGTGAAGCCCATACCCACTCCGGCAGGTGTACCCATTGATATGATAGTTCCAGCCTTTAAGGTCATTCCTTGAGATAATTCATGAATTACTTCTTCAATAGAAGTTATCATAAGATCTGTCGTACTATTTTGTCTTAACTCACCATTAACTCTTGAACATATTTTTAGTACGGGTGGAGTGTCAAATTCATCCTTAGTGACAATTGAAGGCCCCATTGGCGTAAAACCGTCTAAGCTTTTACCAAAATACCATTGCTTATGTTTGGTTTGAACGTTTCTAGCACTTACATCATTTATTATTGTATATCCGAATACATAATTAAAAGCATCATTTTCAGATATATTTTTAGCATCCTTACTAATTATTACTGCAAGTTCAGCTTCATAATCTAAGCTGTCTACAAGTTCAGGATAGCTAGGTATGTAAGCTCCATCTCCAATTGCAGCGTTAACTCTTTTTGAAAAATATATAGCATCTTCTCTGTCTTTTTCAAAAGCTTCCTTCTTATATCTAGCTGATTCTTTTGCATGCTCTATATAATTTATACCTAAACAGATGATATCTTGCTTAGGAACAGGTATAGGAGCCATTTTTTCAATATTATTAACAGAAATTCCATCTTTATTATTGTCCTTTTCTATCTCTGTTTTTAATACTGTCATCTCCTGATCTGTTATATTTTCAATCAAATCATTCATAGAGTTATAATTTATCCCAAGAGCTTCAAGTGGATAGACTTGATCCTCATTTTTAGATAAAATACCTACTTGCTCTTTGCTATTGTACTTAAAAGTTATTAATTTCATATATAAAACCCCCCTTGAAATAGTTCGCAGTTAATAATTTACAGTTTCGAATTTGATTTATTCATTGAATTCACCATTCTCGTTTGAAATCATAACTTGAGTTGTTTAGGTAATTTAAAGATTAAAGTTTTTTAAAATCTATAAATTTATAATGAAGACCATTTTTTTCGTCTACAAACTGTTCTGACTCATATTCCATTTTGAATTCATCAAAATTAATTTCAGGGAAATGAGTATCACCTTCAAAAGTTTCTTCTATTTTAGTAAGATATAATTTCTCAGCATAAGGAAGAAACTGTTTGTAGATTTCTGCACCACCAATAACAAAGATTTCTTCTTCAGAACTTGAATATTCCTTGATAAGAGAATTTAAGTCATAAACTATCCTAACCATATCAGAATCGACCTTGAAATTTTTATCTCTAGTTAAAATTATGTGCTCTCTGTTTGGCAAGACGCCAGGTAATGATTCGAAGGTTTTTCTTCCCATAATCATTTTTTTCCCAGTAGTAATTTTTTTGAATCTTTTTAAATCTTCTGAGATGTGCCACAATAATTTATTGTCTTTTCCGATTACATTATCTTTAGCTATGGCAACACTTATTGATATCATTTATTATTCCTCCTCTTAGAAAAACATGCAGTAAATTTTTGATTGTGCCTTACTATACTGAAACATCCATCTTTATTGTTTCGTGGTGTTTATAATTTATAAGTTTTATATCATCAGGCGTAAAGTCATAGAAATCTTTAATTTCTGGATTAATCCAAAGCTCAGGAGCTTCGTATTCATGACCTTTTCTTGTTAATTGAAGCTTTATTCCTTCGACTTGATTTTCGTACACATGAGCATTATTTATTACATGAGTGAATAATCCGGGCTTAAGACCTGTAACTTGAGCTACTAAGTGAACTAAAACAGCATATTGTGACGTATTAAATGGAACGCCAAGTCCCCAGTCTCCACTTCTTTGTACAAGCATACAGTTAAGCTTACCATCTGTTACATCCCACATTGTAAGGAAACAGCAAGGATATAAAGCACCCCCATCTAAATAAGGTATCTGCCATAAATTAATCATCATTCTTCTATCCTGCGGATTATTTTTTAAAGCATCAATAAGCTTATCCATTTGATTGAATTTTTTAACTACCCAGCCGTAAGAAGTTCCAATTGTTCCGTCTTCCATCATCCATTCATCCCAAATCTTTACGTTTTGAGCCTGAAGGGCTTTCACATCGTTTGATTGGTCTTTAAAAATCCATAAAAGTTCCTTGACAGCAGTTTTGAAAGCTACAAATTTTGTTGTTAATATAGGAAATTCTTTTTCTAAATTAAACTGCATGATCTGATGTGGCAATTTATAGGTTTTAACGCCTGTTCTATTAGTGTCAAAATAGCCATTTTCTAATATATCATTGGCAATAGATAAGTATTTATCATCATATGAACTCATTCTATGTATTCCTCCTTATTATCCTGCGTGAAATTTAAAATATTCGAAAACAAATCCATTCATTATACATTTTAACCTAATGTGTTTAACAAGTCATCCTATATATTCTACATTGAGTAACCTGGCCTTTGAGTATTACAGCTTACCGTCATTAATTTGCAGCTTAGCTAAAGTCTGTTGAATGCAGTAAATTGCTAATATATACTATAAATATAAAGGAAAGGGAGTGGTTATAATGAAAATTACCATTGAGAATATCCCTGTTGGAAGTGAACCAGAAATAATAATAAAATGCAATGAGCCCGACGAATCATTACTGCAGCTTATTTATTCAATTAAGTCGACGCCTAAAAAGCTAATTGGCTTCACAGATTTAAAGATGCATATTGTTAATCCTAAGGATGTATTTTATTTTGAGTCAGTAGATAATAAGGTGTTTATTTATTGTAAAGAGAAAGTTTTTGAATCTAAACTAAAGCTCTATGAAATTGAAGCACAATATGAGAACTTAGGTTTTTTTAGGGCATCAAAATCAACTATTCTTAATATTGGCAAAATAGAATCTGTGAGTCCAGTGTTTTATGGAAAGTTAGAGGCCTTACTGCAAAATGGAGAAAAGGTATTCATTTCAAGGCAATATGTATCTGTATTTAAGAAGAAATTAGGATTGTAAGGAGGATATTATTATGAAAATTAATGAGTATTTAGGAGATTTCTTTAAAGAGTTCTTGGCAGCTTGTGGATTTTTGACAATCGTGAGCGCAGTTTTCTTTGAGGCTAGTTCAAAGGATGCAATTATAACTTCAATGTTTTGGCAGATAATAATAGGTGCTTCAGTATATAGTTTTTTCAAGTTTGCTTTTACTAATAAATATAATTTTCGAAAAAAGCTTCAACTGATGAATTTTACTATTTTCTCTGCTCTCGCAGATATAATGATTATATTATGGCTATATTTATTTAGTACGAATAGATTTGTTAATAGAAGTCTTATTGCCATCTATATAATTGCAATTTTAGGGGCAAAAGCATTTGTATATGTGATGATGTATATTAATGATAAGGCACAAGCAAAACAGATAAATGAAAAACTTAAAGATTATAAGAACAAAAATGAATAAATTAAAAGTAATTCTGTAATATTTTACGGCGTAAATAAAAATTCAGAAAACATGTAAAATATATTTATGAAAAGAGTGAGGCCTAAGAATTATCTAAACAGGTAGGATTTAGGCCTCTTATTTAGTGTTCTTAATTTGCTTTAGCATATTATACAGGAATACAATTGTGTAAGAAATAGTTGCTATTTTTAAATAAAGATAGTATCTCTAGGCAGATAGGAAAATCAGTTAAATATTAAGAATTAGGAGTTAAGATGAAAAAAGCCCTTAGGCTTTTCTTGAAATATATTTTTGGAAATAAATAATGGAGAGTTTAACAATAATTCATAACTCTTAACTCATAACTTTCAACTGCATCAAATGTGGTGTATAATAAGTTTATATTTGAAAATAGCGAGGTGGTAGCCCATGGGTTATACGGCACTATACAGAGAGTGGAGACCCAAAAACTTTGAAGATGTTGTAGGGCAGGAACATATAACTACGACTTTAAAGAATGAAATTTTAAATGACAGAATTGCCCATGCATATCTTTTTTGTGGAACAAGGGGGACCGGAAAGACTTCCACTGCAAAGGTAATGGCAAAAGCGTTAAATTGCCTAGATTTACAAGATGGTGAGCCATGTAATGAGTGTGAGATGTGCAAAAAGATAAATCAAGGTTTAGCAATTGATGTGACAGAACTAGATGCAGCTTCTAACAATGGTATTGATAAGATCAGAGACATTATAGATGATACTAAATATCCACCACAAGAAGCTAAGTACAAGATATATATAATGGATGAGGTTCATATGTTATCTGTTGGAGCTGTTAATGCATTTTTAAAGACCCTAGAAGAGCCGCCTAAAAATGTAATATTTATACTAGCAACTACAGATCCTCAAAAGCTACCTATAACAATTTTATCGAGATGTCAAAGATTTGATTTTAAGAGAATAAAGCAGAAGGATATTTCTGATAGACTTAAGAAGATTGTTGACGCTCAGAGTATAAATTATGAACAAAAGAGCTTAGACTTAATTTCAAGAGTTTGTGATGGTGCAATGAGAGACGCATTAAGCATATTAGATCAGGCAATTGCTATGGGAGAAAATGAAATAAAATATGAAGATCTTGTAAGCATATTAGGGCTTGTAACTAATGAACACTTATTTAACATAACTGACGCTGTCATAGATAGAAGTGTTGAAAAGGCAATGGTTATAATAGATAAGCTTGTGTATTCTGGTAAGGATATGCAGCTGTTTATTAAAGATCTGATAGCTCACTTTAGAAATTTACTAATGGTCAAGGTTACAAATAATCCAGAAGAAGTGCTGGATATGTCTCTTGAAAATATTCAAATGGTAAAAGAACAAGGCAGAAAAATCAGAGTAGAAGAAATAATGAGAGCTATAAGAATACTTCAAGATGCGGAGGCAAATTCGAAGGCAAGCAAGCAGAGTAGATTATATTTAGAGCTTGCTATTATAAAAATGTGCAAAATAGAGTATGATACTTCAAGTGAAGTTATATTATCAAGAATAAATCAACTTGAGGAGTCCTTGAAAAACGGAAATATACAAGTAATTCAAGGAGAAAAAAGTAATGATGGTTCAAAAAATGCACATACTAATACGGGAACAGCTGCAAGTGACAGAAATATTATTAAAAAAGGCATGCAAAAATCTAATTCTGGCAGCATGCAAGAGAACCTTGCAGTAAATCCTAATTCGACGCTCACAATTGACGATGTTGGAAGAGCTTGGACCGAAATATTAGAGCAATTTAAAGCCAAAAGAGCAATGATTATTTATGCATCAATTGTTACAGCTAAACCATACAGCTTTAATAAGGGAATAGTTACATTAGAATATGATGCAATGTATGCTTTTAATAGAGAAAGATTGCAAAAACCAGAATATAGAGAAGTTGTAAATACTGTATTTTCTGAAACATTAAAGGAAAAAGTAATAGTAGACTATATAGTTAAACAGGAAAGTGATACTAAGGGAAAAGAAGAGCTATTAAAAGAAACAATAGATGGAATACCATTTGAGGTATATGACGATTGATATGAAGCTAATTAACAATGTACGATTGACAGTTAATAATTGAGGAGTAAAGCCTTACAGACTTTGAAAGATATATTTATATAAATTTAAATCATAAATTGCTATTACATTTAAATTTATAAGTAAAGACTCATAATTTAAATTAACAGTATGATAATAAAATTTATATAAAAAAATTTCTGAGGAGTTGCCTCAATAATTGTTAATTGTACAGTGTACATTGTCAATTGCGTAAAGTTGTTTTATAATAAAAAAATGAGATTCAAGAAAGAGGAGGATTTTTTATGGCAAAAGGAGGATTTCCAGGAGGCTTTGGAGGCGGAAACATGAACAATCTTATGAAGCAGGCACAAAAGCTTCAAAAGCAAATGGAAGATATGCAAAAAGAGCTTGAAACAAAAGAGTTTGAGGCATCAGTAGGCGGTGGAGCTGTAGTAGTAAAAGTAACTGGTAAGAAAGAAGTTACAGCAATTAATATAAAGCCAGAAGTTGTAGATCCAGATGATGTTGAAATGATTGAAGACTTAATAATGAGTGCAGTTAACGAAGCATTAAGAAAAGCAGAAGAAGAAACTTCAAGTAAAATGGGTAAACTAACAGGCGGAATGCCAGGTGGATTATTCTAAGAATTTTAAGTATTAAGATAGTTAGCATACAGAATTGTTGGATAATCTACAGTACTGTATGCTTTTTAAATATGCAATTTTCTGGAGATTTAATCATTATTAAATCTAAATTTAAAGAAGAATGAATTGAAAATGAACAGTATATAATTAACAATGAAGAAAGAAGAAAGGCGTGCAGCTTTAAAAAATGAAATTTTAAAAATTCCAGAAGAGAATTTTATATGAAATTGTGCATTATCAATTGTTAATTGTCAATTGAAGTATTGCGTAGTTATTTTATTCTTAATAAATGCGTATAAATTATGTTCAAATATAAAGAAAAAGGGGAAGGTTAATAATGATGGAATTTTATCCAGTAGCCATAGAAAAATTAATAGAGGAATTCGCAAAGTTACCAAGCATAGGGCAAAAAACAGCCCAGAGATTGACATTACATATTTTAAATCTTCCAGATGATGAAGTAAAAGAATTTGCAAATGCTCTAGTTCAAGCAAGAGGAACAATTAAGTATTGCTCTGTGTGCGGAAACTTCACAGATAAGGATCCATGCCCATTATGTGAAAATCCAAACAGGGATAAGGGAACTATATGTGTTGTAGAGCAGCCTAAGGATATTATGACCATGGAGAAAGTCAAGGAATATAATGGGGTATATCATGTATTACATGGAAACATATCTCCAATGCAAGGCAGAGGACCACAAGATATAAAAATTAGAGAACTGGTTGCAAGAATGAATGAAGATGTAAAGGAAGTAATACTCGCAACTAATCCTAATATAGAAGGCGAAGCGACTGCTATGTATATCTCTAAAATACTTAAGCCTTTAGATGTTAAAGTAACTAGAATTGCGGCAGGAATACCTGTAGGCGGAGATTTGGATTATGCAGATGAAGTTACATTGTCCAAAGCATTAGAGGGAAGAAAAGAGTTATAAAAATAGAGGAACCTAAAAAAATTAGGTTCCTAAGAAAAAAAGTGTTACATAGATGGGAGTTAGAAGTTTTTGTCTGACATGAGTGAAAAGCTTCTTATACCTTATAATATACAAAATAATTAAAAAAATGTTACAAAATTAAGCAAAAATATAAATTTATATCATGTATATTTTTACCAACAAATGGATAGAATGGTAATAAGAAGTTTTTGGAGGGATTTACATGAAAAAAAATATTGTAGAATACCTGATGAACAAGGCTGATGATTCTGATATGTATACCAAATTGATAGAAGATATGGAAATTGCAAAGATGGAAATAGATGTTGCACGCAGCATGTTTAATAATGTTAACGATGATAAATTGATAGAAGTAGCAATTTATTCAGAAAATGTTGCGAGAAAGAGATATGATTATCTGTTATCATTAGCAAGAGAAAGAGGAATAAGAGTGGGGAATAATTATGTAGCAGGAAATAATGCACAGATAGCTGAGTAAAGAAAATGGGGAGCGTTAAAAATGGAGGTACAATATTTAATTTATGGATTGGTAGGAATAATTGTATTATTTTTTGTATTAAAACTCCTAAAATGGCCAATAAAAATAATTATAAATGGAGTAATAGGTGTTGTTATATTATATATAGCAAATTTTATAATTGCCAATCTTAGTTTAGTGGGAATAAATACTAATTTTTCATTAGCAATCAATCCAATTACGGCATTAATTGCAGGATTTTTTGGAGTTCCTGGTGTTATTGTCTTAATTATAATAGGATTATTTTTGTGATTAAGTCTGGGGAATTTGTATTAGAGGAAATTAGGGTGTTTCAAAATTTAATAATTATAAATATAAAATTACCTGTTAAGTGATTATAAAAAACATTCATAAGCACTTGACAGGTTTTTGTTATTGTTCCAAAAAAAGATTTACGCGCTACGTAGTAACGGTATATTACTATTATATCTTTCACTTGTTATTTTTTCTTATATGCCGTAATATTTAATGTATGGGATTAATTTGTTTTTACAGCCTTAAACTGGGAAATTGTTGATAAATTAATGGATGAAACATTATATTACATAAGATTAATAAGTTGTAAAATTAATTTATAAAGAGGGGTAGCAGCGAGTGAAACGAGAACTTTTGAGAAAAATAATAGCCGTTGGAATGACAACACTGATAGTTTCAAGTTTAAATTATATGCCGGCATCAGCAAAATGGATTAGTAATTCAAATAATAGCTGGAATTGGACGGAAGACGGTATCAAGGCCACTGGATGGAAGAACATAGATAATAAGTGGTATTATTTTGATGAAAACGGAATAATGCTTACAGGCTGGATTAAGTACAGCCAAAATTGGTATAGCTTATCAAATGATGGAGCTATGAATACAGGATGGAAGAATATTTCTGGAAAGTGGTATCACTTTGACGCTGATGGGAAAATGAGTACTGGATGGATTAATGACAATGGTAACCGGTATTTTATGGAGTCAAGCGGGGAAATGGTAACAGGATCTCTTAATATTGATGGAATCGTATATAATTTTTCGGATAATGGGCAATTAATAAAGGATGAAAATTCAGATAAAGAAAATCAAAGTGCACCACCAGTAGCTCAAGATAGTACGAGTGGGGCTAAGCCACGTATAGCTTATGTTACGACTAATAGTGATTCACTAAATGTCCGTGCAGAAGCAACGACTTCATCAGATATTATAGGAAAACTGGCAAAAGGTATGCAAGTTAGTATTATAGATGATGCTAAAGGCGGTTTTTATCCTTTAATGTTAAACGGACGAAAGGGTTGGGTTAGCTCTGATTGGATTAGCTTTAAGGAAAACGATAATTCTACAACATCTAATAGTACAAGTCCTAATGGAGATTCTAGTGGAAGTTCTAACGTAAATCCTTCAGATGCTAGTAATGGTAACGATAATAAAAGTAACGACGATAACAAAAGTGATGATAATAATAACAAAAGTGATGGTAATAATAATGATAAAAATGTAAAAGAGGTTTCTTTAGGTGGAATAAGAACCACAGAACCGAGCTTAAATAGTAAGTATTATTATTCTGATGATAATATTTTTTATAAAGTAAAATTATCGCCACCATTTTATAGTGGAGGAAGTCAAATTAAGGGAAATTGTACATGGTATGCATGGGGACGTGCTTGGGAAATCACAGGAACTAAGCCTACAGATGCCGGACTTATAGGAAATGCTTACGAATGGTGGAATGCAAATAAAAATAGTGGAAAATATCAATACGGCTCAGAGCCTAGAGTTGGAGCTATTGCAGTATGGAAGTCTGGTCTGCCAAACTCTGGGGGAAGTGGACATGTAGCTGTAGTAGAAAAAATTGATAATGGAAAAGTTTATATATCAGAATCTACATGGAATGGAGTAACTTTTAGATACAGGGATTTATATGAAACTGATTATTTATATGGTTATATCTATTTGGACAAGCCAAATTATTAAAATAGTGTGAAGAATTTTAATAGTTAGGTTAATAAGCAGAAAAGCTTTAAGCAAAGCCGCATAACTATAAGGTGGAGATATAAGTATTAAGTGAAGTTCTTCACTTGGTGGATACATAGATAGATCAGGTACAATAAAAAATAATATTCTTTCGTGTGCCTAACTATTAAGGTCTATGCTGGAAGGAGTTTAACCATGAAAAAAATAAAGAAATTAAGAGTAGCAGCAAGTATGGCAATATTCACGCTAATCATGTCCTTATCTTCATATACTGTTGCATTTGCAGATGAAACAAGTACTGGGAGCAAAAATCAGGAGATTAGGCTGCAAGATGATTTTTATGATGCAATAAACAACAATTGGCTTAATTCTGCAAAGATTGAACAAGGTAAATCAACTGAATCTACTTTTGAGGATGTTAATGATAAGGTGGAAAATCAAATAAAGGACATAATAAATGGGCTGATTGCTAATAAAAGCCAGTATGGTGAAAATAGCGATGAAAAGAAAATAATAAATTTATATAATAATACTCTGAATGTGGGAGCAAGAAATACAGAAGGTATAAAGCCTGTTAAAGATATCTTAGATGAGATTAAAGCAGCACAAACAATTGATGATATCACAAAAATGTGGAGTGATAAGAAAATAATGAATTCAACAATACAGTTTTCCGTAGAGAGAGACATCAAGAATGTTTCAACTAATATATTATATATAGATTCTACAGTGCTTAGTTTAGGAGATTCTGATGAATACACTAAGCCTACTGAGATTATAGCTAAAACCAAGAAACTCACAGAAGACTATTATAATAAACTTTTAGTGCTCAGTGGATATTCGCAGGAAGAAGCAAAAACAAAAGTTGATAACATGTTTAAGTTTGAAGGAATGATAGCTGAAAATATTATGGGAAGACAAGAAAAGGCTGCAAGTACAAACTTAATTGACACTATTTATAATGAATATACATTAAGTGAATTGAATAATTTGGCACCAAATTTAAATTTACCTGTTGTTATGAAAGATTTAGGAGTAGATAAAGCCAATAAAATAATTTTAGAGGATCCAAAATGGTTAAAGGCATTTAATGATATGTATACTCAGGAAAATCTACCTCTTATAAAAAATTATATGGAAATTGTAAATTTGGTTAATGCTTCAGATTATTTAAGTGAAGATTTTGAGAATGCAAATAAAGAGTATGCCAATGAGCTGCTTGGAATAAGTGGAGCTACGCCAAAAGAAGATGACGCTGTCAGCAATGTAAACTCTATGATGGGCATGGCTATAGGAAAGATTTATGCAGAAAGATATGTTTCACAAAAGACCAAAGAAGATGTAGAAAGCATGGTTAAAGAAGTAGTAGATGTTTATAAGAAGCGAATAAATAATCTTGATTGGATGAGTGAAGCAACCAAAAAGAATGCAATTGATAAACTGGACAAATTAAATATAAGAATAGGATACCCAGATAAGTGGGTTGATTATTCAAAGGTAGATATTAAATCTTATGAAGAAGGCGGTTCGCTTTTTGATAATGCAATATCACTAAGGATTTCTGCACAGGATGAGAAATTTAATAAGATAAATCAACCAGTGGATAAGAATGATGATTTCAAGCCTCAAACAGTTAATGCGTTTTATGGACCGACAGAAAATGCAATTATTATACCAGGTGGAATAATTCAAGGTCATTTTTATGATCCGAATGCATCTAAAGAAACAAACCTAGGTGGAATTGGTGTAATTATAGGACATGAGATAAGTCATGCTTTTGATAATACTGGAGCTCAATATGATGCAGATGGAAATCTGAAGAATTGGTGGACTGATGAAGATTATAAGGAATTCACTAAAAGAACTCAAAAGGTAGTGAATTTTTATAGTCAAATTGAAGCACTACCAGGTGAGATGCTTGATGGGAACATTACTGCTGGGGAAAATATTGCAGATATTGGAGGAGCATCTTGTTTATTAGATATATTAGCTGGAATGGACAAGCCTGATTATAAAACATTTTTTCAAAGTTATGCTGTTACTTGGCGTCAAATAACAACCAAGGAATATGCAGAATATGCATTAAAGGTGGATGTTCATTCCCCTAATAAGGTCAGAGTAAATGCGGTATTAGCCCAATTCCAAAAATTCTATGATACCTATGGAATTACAGAGAAAGATGGCATGTATATAAAGCCAGAAGATAGGGTCGGAATTTGGTAAATAAACTTTAAGTAGTAGAAGAATTAAATATACTTGTTACTTGCATAGTTTGACATTCTGGGACTTTAGGTTAAAATATTAAATTAGTATATGAAAAAGGAGCAGTGATGTTATTATGCCAGCAGGAAATGGAGTAAATTGTGGAGATTGTCCAGAATTAAAATCTGGAAAGTGTGATGGAAAAGATTTAACTTGTTTATGCTATAAGTGTCCAAGAAAATTAGGACAATGTATGTGCGTTAAATATTGTAGAGAAACAGAATCGGTATTATATTTTGATGAAGATAATTAACAAAATATAGATAATATAAATGTCAAAAGAGGTATATATGATAAATTCGTATATGCCTCTTTTTGAACAATGAAATTGTAAGAAAAACAAATCATGAAATGCTGATTAAATCTACAGTGATTAAAGATAAGCAAATTGACAATGAACAGTAGTGTTCATTGTGAAATTATAATTTATAATTAGTAAAGTAAAGAATTAGGAAAGGGATAAATAAGTTGTTGGAGTAGAGTATCCTAGTAAATCCGGATATAAGTTTTGAGGAAAATAAATTAATTCTCATGCGCTATTTGTGGTGAGATTTTTTATGTATGGGAAAATAGGCCGTGCAAGCATGTTACTTGATATATTGTAAATATCCGTATAAGAATATGGCATTGGTGAAAATCAATAAGCATATAAAAGCTGATAAATCTGCAGACTATTTTGTCCTGCAATACAAAAAAACAATTGATAAATTATAAAAAAATGGTAGAATATCTAATAAATGATAAAATAAACGAATAAATATTTTGAATAAAGCATATAAAAAAACAAGATTAAATTAATATGAATAATAGGAATAGTGCGTATAACAGAATTATATATAAAATTATGAATTTATTAAATTTAAATAAAATATTGACACAAATAAATAAAAATATTATTATAATTGTATTATGTTAATACATAGTTAAATTTTATTATATAAAAATTAAAAAATTGATTAATGATTAATTAGAATAACAACGGAGTTATTGAACAAATTAAGAGATGTGTTTAATGACTCCTTATATGTTATATGTTTTGATAAACATGGAAGCGCTTCCAAGCATAACGACATATTAATAAAATGTTTTCTAAATTTAAATTAGAAACATTGTAATAAATTAAACACTATTAATTCATACATAAAGAAAAAAGAAGGAGAGAAATATATGTTAAAATATATTGGAAAGAGATTTCTTATAAGCCTGTTAACAATATGGGTTGTAATAACAGCAACATTTTTTCTAATGAGGCTTATGCCTGGGGGTCCATTTGATGGAGATAAGATGTTGGCTCAAGTTAAGGCGAATATGGAAGCAAAATATGGACTTGATAAGTCTTTACCAGAGCAATATGCTATGTATTTGAAAAATTTGACTCATGGAGACTTTGGTGAATCAATGGTTTTCCCAGGAAGAGAAGTATCAGATACAATAACTAAGTCATTCCCAGCATCGGCTGAAATAGGTGCAGTAGCAATAATTATGTCGATAGTAGGAGGGATACTGCTTGGAACACTTGCGGCGCTTAAAAATGGAAGATGGCCGGATAGGCTGGTGGTGTTCTTGGCAACTCTTTGTATTACAATACCAAGCTTTGTAATAGGTGCAGTATTAATCTATGTGGTGGGTGTTAAGTTTGAATTATTACCACCAACAGGGTTCGGTGAATGGAAAAATGATATTATGCCAGCTATAGCATTGGGGGCAGCATCATTATCATTTATCACAAGACTTACGAGAAGTAAATTAATAGATGTTTTAAAGGCAGATTATATAAGAACTGCAAAAGCTAAAGGTCTAAGTAGGACAACTATTATATTTAAGCATGGCTTAAGGAATTCATTAATTCCAATAGTAACATATGTTGGACCATTAATAGCCGATATATTAACAGGGGCATTTGTAACTGAAAAAATTTTTGCAATACCGGGACTTGGCAATGAATTTGTTCAGTCAGTCTCAAATAGAGATTATAGTATGCTCCTTGGAGTAACTGTGTTCTATTGTTCAATGTTAATATTTTTTACATTCATAGTAGATATACTATATGTATTAATTGATCCTAGAATAAAATTACAAAATGCAGAAGTTTAGGAGGAGAAAAGAAAAAATGGAAAATCAAATTAAAATAGAAAAGGAATTATTTACTCCTCTAAGTGCAGAAGAAAAAAAAGTAAATGTAATTGTCAGACCTAGTGTAGGATATTGGAAAGATGCTTGGATGAGATTAAAAAGAGATAAAATGGCACTTATGTCTTTAATGGTAGTAATAGCAATAGTTTTAGCTGCAATTATTGTTCCTATGTTATCGAAGTATGATTATGCAGCAAATGATTTATCGCAAACATATTTACCACCTTCTGCAGAACATTGGTTTGGAACAGATAATCTTGGAAGAGATTTATTTGTAAGAAATTTTTATGGTGCAAGATATTCATTATTGATTGCTGTTTTTTCAGCTATTATAAACTTATTTATTGGTGTATTATATGGCGGAATAGCAGGTTACTTCGGAGGAAAAGTAGATGCTGTATTAATGAGAATAGTGGATGTAATATATTCAATCCCATTAACTATATACGTAATAATATTTATGGCTATTTTAAATAAACCAGGATCTTCTGGAAGTGGACTTCTTACAATTGTTTTGGGACTCTCCATAACATATTGGATTAGTATGGCCAGAATAATAAGAGGTGATGTACTTCAATTAAAGCAACAGGAATTTGTTCTTGCGGCAAAATCTTTAGGAGCATCAAATATTCGAATATTAGCAAGACACTTAATTCCAAACTGTATAGGATCAATAATGGTTACATTAACTCTATTAATTCCACAAGCTGTATTTGCAGAAGCATTCTTAAGCTTTATAGGTCTTGGAATTGCAGCACCAAGAGCATCTCTTGGAACTTTAGCTAATGAAGCAATGCAGGGAATTTACACTTATCCTTATCAATTATTATTTCCAGCAGCCATGATCTGTTTAATAATATTATGTTTTAACCTTTTTGGTGATGGATTAAGTCAGGCATTAGATCCAAAGAATAAGAGATAGGAGGTAGTATAGCGATGGAAAAATTATTAGAAGTAAAAAACTTAGAAACCTCCTTCAAAACCAGTGCAGGTGAAGTGCATGCAGTAAGAGGTGTAACATTTGACCTAGAAAAAGGAGAAGCATTAGGTATAGTTGGAGAATCAGGTTGTGGTAAAAGTGTTACTATGATGTCAATAATGAGATTGCTGGCTGATAACGGAAGACTTGCAGGAGGGGAAATATACTTTAATGGTAAGAATCTTTCTGATGTTAAGGAATCAATGATGGAAAATATAAGAGGTAATGACATAGGAATGATATTCCAAGATCCTATGACATCTTTGAATCCGGTATATACAATTGGAGATCAATTGATGGAACCTCTATTAAAACATAAAAAAGTAAGTAAGGCAGAAGCGAGAAAAGAAGCTATAAAAATGCTTGGAATGGTCGGAATACCAAGTCCGGAAAAGAGAATGAAGCAATATCCTCATGAATTTTCAGGTGGTATGAGACAAAGAGCAATGATTGCTATGAGCTTAATTTGTCAGCCTAAGCTTATCATAGCCGATGAACCTACAACAGCGTTAGATGTTACAATTCAAGCTCAAATCCTTGATTTGATGAAAGACTTAAAGGAAAAGCTTGATACGGCAATAATATTAATAACTCATGATTTGGGAGTAGTTGCGGACGTATGTTCGAGAATAAATGTAATGTATGGTGGAATAATAGTAGAGACAGGAACTACTGAGGATATATTCTATAGAGGAAAGCATCCATATACTTGGGGACTTTTAAGAAGTGTTCCAAACCCTAAGGAAGATGTTAAAGAAAGACTTATTCCAATTGAAGGGCAGCCACCAGATTTATTAAATCCACCAGTTGGATGTCCATTTGCTGCTAGATGCGATTATGCTATGAAAATTTGCATTCAAAAGCAGCCACCGTTATTTGAATTGGGAGAAAAGCATCAGGCAGCATGCTGGTTATGTCATCAAGATGCACCAAAAGTTGAATCACCTATAAGGAGGATGAAGTAGTGGAAGCTAAAAAAGAAGTAATCTTAGAAGTTAAAGACTTATGCAAATACTTCCATGCAAAGAAGGGCATATTTGGTGGGAATAGTTATGTTAAGGCAGTAGATAGAGTTTCTTTTACACTTAATAAGGGAGAAACTTTAGGACTTGTTGGAGAATCTGGATGCGGTAAGACTACTACAGGAAGAACAATATTGAAACTTTATGAGCCAACGTCAGGACAAATAATATTTAATGGAAAAGATATTACAAAAAGTTCTGTAAAAGAAATGGTTCCATTAAGAAAAGAAATGCAAATGATTTTCCAAGATCCATATGCATCATTAGACCCAAGAATGACTGTCGGAGATATAATTGGAGAAGCAATTGATATTCATAAATTGCTAACAGGTGAAGAGAGAACTGAAAGAATAAGAAGTCTATTGTCGAAAGTTGGTCTTGCAGGAGATCATATAAATAGATATCCTCATGAATTTTCAGGAGGACAAAGACAAAGAATTGGTATAGCAAGAGCTCTTGCCGTAGAACCATCATTAATAGTCTGTGATGAACCAATTTCGGCTCTTGATGTTTCTATACAGGCACAGGTTATAAACATGCTTGAAGAACTTCAAGAAGAATTAGGATTAACTTATTTGTTTATAGCCCATGACCTTTCAATGGTTAAACATATATCAACTCATATTGGAGTTATGTATCTTGGAAGAATGGTTGAAAGAGGAGAAAGTAATAAGGTGTATTCAGAAGCTTTACATCCATACACTCAAGCATTACTTTCAGCTGTACCTATACCAGATCCAGATATAGCAAAGAATAACAAAAGAATAGTATTAGAAGGTGATATACCATCACCTATAGATCCTCCACCAGGATGTAGATTTAAAGGTAGATGCAGATGTGCTAAACCAATCTGTTCAGAGATTGATCCTGAATTAAAGGAAGTTAAACCGGGGCATTTTGTGGCATGTCATTTATATGACTAAAAAATAAAAATAAGTAATTTGCTATTATGCTGTTAATAAGTTTTAGAAATAACAACTTAAACAGTTATTATATAATCAATATTTAAATTAAGGGGGAAATATCAATGAAAACAAGCAAAATAAAAAAATTATTTGCAGTGTCTTTAGCAGCTACATTATCGCTTTCAGTTTTAGCTGGTTGTGGTGGCTCTAAATCTTCTGATAAATCAGGCTCAACTGCAGACAAACAAGAAGTAATTTATAATTTAGGTTCTGATCCAAAGACTATAGATCCAGGATTAAATGCAGCGGTTGACGGATCAATTGTAGTATCAAACCTTTTTGAAGGGCTTGAAAAATTAGATGACAATGATAAAGCAATTCCAGGTCAAGCTGAAACATATGATGTATCTGACGATCAATTAACTTATACTTTCCACTTAAAGAAAGACCTTAAATGGTCAAATGGAGATCCAGTTAAGGCAAGTGATTTCGTATATGCATGGAAGAGAGTAATAGATCCAGCAACAGCTGCTGAATATTCATATCAAATGTACTACATTAAAGGTGCAGAAGCAGCTAATACTGGAAAAGGATCTATGGATGATGTAGGAATAAAGGCACCTGATGATAATACATTAGTAGTTACATTAGCAGGACCATGTGCATACTTCCCAGAATTAACAGCATTCCCATGCTATTATCCACTAGATGAAAAAGCTGTATCAAGTAATAAAGATTGGGCTACTGATGCAAAATCTTATGTATCAAATGGACCTTTCAAATTAACAGATTATAAGATTAAGGATCAATTAGTACTAGAAAAGAATGATAACTATGAAGCTAAAGACGACGTTAAGCTTTCAAAAGTAACTATGAAGATGGTTTCTGAACCAACATCAGCTTGGGCAAGTTATAAAGCTGGCCAATTTGATATGGTAGATGCAGTTCCAACATCAGAAGTTCAAGGTGCAATACAAGATAAAACTGCTACTAATTTTAAAATGTTAGGTTTAGCTTATATTTCACTAAATGTTTCTGATAAAGCTGCAGCTGTAGATCCAAATGCTGCTAAAGTTTTAAGTAATTTAAAATTCAGGCAGGCATTAAATCTTGCTATAGACAGACAATCACTTGTTGACAATGTAGTTAAAACTGGTAATACACCAGCTCACAGTTATGTTCCAGAAGGAATGACTGGTCCAGACGGAAAAGATTTTGCAAGTAAAAACTATTTTGATCCAAAGGGTAATATAGATGAAGCTAAGAAATTATTAGCAGAAGCTGGATATCCAGATGGTCAAGGATTACCACCACTTGTAGTAATGTATAATCCAGAAGGTGGAGTAAATGGTCCTGTATATCAAGCTATTCAAGATATGTGGAAAAAAATTGGTGTAAATGTAGAACTTCAATCTCAAGAATGGAAAGTATTCCAAAACACAAGAATTGCAAAACAATATGAAATAGCAAGAGATGCATGGACAGCTGACTACACTGACCCAATGACATTCTTAGATATGTTCTTATCAAATTCAGATAATAACAATCCAGGATATAATAACCCAGAATACGATAAAACAATTCAAGCTGCAAAGCAAGAAAAAGATGCTAATAAGAGAATAGATTTAATGCACCAAGCTGAAGATATGTTAATGGCAGACCAATCAGTTATCCCATTATACTATCAAGTACAAGTAAAGGGAGTAAAAGATTATGTTAAAGGTGTAAAAGTATCTCCACTTGGTCAAGTATACTTCACTAAAGCATATATAGAAGGTAAAAAATAATTCTAACTTAAAATAGAATTAAATATAGTTAATAAAAAGAGGTTATTTCAAATATAGATTATATATTTGAAAATAGCCTCTTTTTGCTTTATGAAATGCATAATTTTTGTGATAGAGTAGGTGTTATGTATTTTGGATCAAGGCTAGAATTAACACATAAAGAAGAATTAGTTTCTTATAATTTTATTCATAACTAAGTTTTGGATGAATTAGTTAATTTGAAATAGATAAAGCCTTTAACAATTCATCTTTAAAGGTTCTCTGTATAAAATATTTATAATTTTTGGTGAAGATATCTACTTAAAACTTAATAAATATATCAATATAATGAGTCAACTTTATAGATAAGGTATATATATTTAATAGAAGAGGAGGTAGATATAGTTGAAGGAAGAAGTAAATAGAAAATTAAATAAAGTACGGGAGCATATTACTAAAATTGAAAGCCTTATTAAAATGTTAAATCTTGCTTATTGGGATATGAAAATAACTATGCCTTCGAAAGCATTAGAGCAGAGATCAGTTACAATGGGAATTGTAGCAGAAGAAATTTTTAAATTATCAACAGGAATTGCAGTAGAAGAGTTTATTAAATATTTTGAACCTATTAATAATGAACTGTCTGAAATAGACAAAGCAATGATTCGTGAAATGAAGAAAGTATATGACGAAGCAAGTAAAATTCCAGCAAATATGCATATGGAATTTACTATTGCTGTAGCTTTATCAGAAGCTGCTTGGGAAGAAGCAAGGAAAAAGGATGATTTTAAAATATTTGAACCTCATTTAGAGAAAATGGTGGACTTTAAAAGACAACTTGCTGAATACTACGGTTATAAAGAAAATAGATATGATGCACTGCTTAATCAATATGAAGAAGGTATGACTGTAAGAAAATTAGATAAACTGCTTGATGAATTAAAGATTGGAGTACTAGAATTATTGGATTACGTTAAAAATAGCAAAAAGGAGATAGATAGAAAAAACATAAGTGGAAAATATGAAATAGAGAAACAAAAAAGGCTCAGTTTATTTTTATTAAATATGATCAAGTTTGATATGGAAGCAGGACGATTGGATGAAACTACTCATCCATTTACAATTGAAATTGGAAATAGAGATGTTAGAATAACAACTCACTATTATGAAAATGATCTGTTAGGAAATATTTTTAGTATTCTTCATGAAGGTGGGCATGGATTATATGAACAACACATACCAGATGAACTTCAAGGGACAGGACTAGAACATGGAGCTTCTGTAGGTATGCATGAATCTCAATCTAGATTTTATGAAAATATTATTGGAAAAAGCAGAGAGTTTTTAAGTGTTATCTTACCTTTTATTAAAATGCAGTTTGAAGATTTAAAAGATATAACTGTAGAGGAATTTTATGATTCAGTTAATTATGTTATTCCTTCTTTGATAAGGACAGGAGCAGATGAAGTAACGTATAATCTGCACATAATAATTAGATATGAGATTGAGAAGCAGCTAATAAATGAGGAAATTGAAGTTAAAGATTTACCAAGAATTTGGAATGAGAAATATAAAGAATATTTAGGAGTAGAACCTAAAAATTATAGTGAGGGAATTTTGCAGGATATACATTGGGCTTCAGGTCAGTTTGGATATTTTCCAACTTATGCACTAGGCAATATTTATGGAGGACAATTCCTCAATCAATTGCTAAAGGACAATGAAAATGCTATAAAAGATTTAAAATTTGGTGATTTAACATACATCAATAATTGGTTAAAGGATAATATTCATAAATATGGAGCTATATATACGCCAGAGGAATTAATTAAGAAAGTAACGGGAAAAGATATATCAACAAAATATTTCTTGAAATATTTAGAGTGTAAATATAAAAGTATATATTAAGTATTACTTATTTTAGTAAATTAAAGAGTTGTCTTGTTACAGATATGTTCTCTCTATGATGAATAGTTAAAATAATGAAATTGTCTATCATAAAAGAGAGCACATCTTATGCGAAAGGCAGCTTTTTTAATATTCATGGATATGTGAAGCTGTATAGGCCGTGATGATGAATTTATACTAGTGATTCCAATTAGCGTAAATGTTAAATAGGCATTCTAAAATTTTTAATGCAATTTATATAGTATGGATTAACATGCAAAATTACAGTAAACCATAATAAATATTTATTCATCAAAAATATTAAGATATTATAAACTAAGAAAAAATTATAATGCTTTTTGGAGAATTGTGTCCGTTTACAGAGAATAGGATATAAAAGCATAATCAAAATCATAATTTGGTCTGTAAAGTATTGAATTGAAAGCAAATAAGTAGTAGAATAAAACAAATGAGTTTTAAGTATATAAGATAAATATTATAAATTTAGAAACTAACAAATTACAACCATCATATAAGGACTTATACAATTGCAGGAATTTAAAAGTTATTAGGAAATATAGTAAAATTTAGATTTATGCTATTTTTTTAGCCCTACAATTCAGATGGTTTTAATAGGATATATGATTTTATAATACTTTATTTTTATATGTCTTAAATTCTTGTTGAATAAAAAAGAATATAAAGCAATAAGCAATTTAATAATCAAGGGGGATTCTTAAAATGATCAAAGTATTAACAAACGACGGATTAGAAAGTACAGCAATTGCGGCTCTAGAGACACTTGGGGCAGAAGTAGTCAATGAGCATTTTGGGCAGGATGTACTAGGAGAAAAATTAAAGGAATTTGATGCAGTAGTTATAAGATCAGCTACTAAGCTTACTTCAGATGTATTTGAAGTAGAAGCTGGTGGAAATTTAAAATTAGCAATCAGAGCAGGAGTTGGAATTGATAATATAGACATTCCAGCGGCTCAAGGAAAAGGAGTAACAGTTAGAAATACTCCAGCTGCAAGTTCAGATTCAGTTGCAGAACTTGCAATTGGACATATGTTTGCGCTTGCAAGATTTATTGCTATAGCTAATTATACAATGAGAAATGGTGAATGGAATAAAAAGAAGTATCAAGGAACTGAAATTGCAGGAAAAACACTTGGAATTATTGGAATGGGAAGAATAGGTCAATCTTTAGCTAAAAAAGCTACAGCTTTAGGCATGAAGGTTGTATATTACACAATTGAAGGAAAGCATGATGAGTTAACTTATGATTTTGTATCATTAGAAGAAGTATTAAAAACTTCAGACTTTATTTCACTTCATGTACCATATGATAAGAAGGCAGGTTCGTTAATAGGAAAGAAAGAATTGCAATTAATGAAGAATACAGCATACCTTATCAATTGTGCTAGAGGTAAAGTTGTTGATGAAGCAGCATTACTTGAAGCCCTTGATAACGGAGAAATTGCCGGAGCTGGTATTGATGTATTTGAAGAAGAACCAACTAAAAACGAAAAATTAATAAACCATGCAAAAGTAAGTGTTACACCACACATTGGGGCTGCAACTGAAGAAGCTCAAACAAGAATTGGTGAAGAAGTAGTTTCAGTAATTAAGGAATTCTTTAATCTATAGTATTTGGGAGGAATTTTGAATGGCAGTAATTAAAGCTTTTAAGGGAATAAGGCCGGTTAAAGAATTAGCCTCAAAAATAGCAGCTTTACCTTATGATGTAATGAGCAGCGAAGAAGCAAGAGAAATGGTAGTGGGAAATCCCCACTCATTTCTCCATGTTGATAGAGCTGAAATAGATTTAGACCCATCAATAGATATTCATGACCCAAAGGTGTATGAAAAGGCTAGGGATAATCTTTATGGAATGATTTCAGATGGAGAGTTTATTAAAGATGAAAAGCCTTGTCTTTATATATACAGACAGATTATGAATGGAAGATCTCAAACTGGAATAGTATTTTGTGCATCAATTGATGATTATATGAATAATGTCATAAAAAAACATGAATTTACTAGAGCAGATAAAGAGAAGGACAGAATTAATCATGTTGATTATTGTGATGCCAATACTGGTCCAATCTTCTTAACTTATAAAGAAGACCAAATCGCATCAGAAATAATAGATGCATGGATTCAAAATGAGAGCAAAAGAAAACCTGTATATAATTTTGTAGCTGAGGATGGAATAACTCATGTTGTATGGGTGGTAGATAATGATATTATAATAAACGAATTAATTGATTTGTTCAAAGAAATAGATTATCTATATATTGCAGATGGGCATCATAGATCAGCATCGGCTGTAAAAGTCGGACTTAAGAGAAGACAGCAAAATCCTAATTATACAGGAGATGAAGAATTTAACTACTTCTTAGCAGTTGCATTTCCAGATAATGATTTAATGGTTATGGACTATAATAGAGTTGTTAAAGACCTAAATGGCTTAACTAAAGATGAATTATTAGAAAAGCTTAAAGATAAGTTTAATATAATAGACTCAATGAGTAAAGAACCAGTTAAACCATCTAAAAAGCATACCTTTGGAATGTATGTAGAAGATAAATGGTATTTGCTTGAAGCAAAGGATGGAACCTATAATTCAGAAGATCCAATAGAGAGTCTTGATGTTGCAATCCTGCAAAATAACGTCTTAACGCCTATCTTAGGTATTGAAGATGTAAGAACATCAGATAGAATAGATTTTATTGGTGGAATAAGGGGACTTAAAGAACTTGAAAAAAGAGTTCATACTGATATGAAGATAGCATTCTCAATGTATCCAACTGAGGTTGGTGACATAATGAGTGTTGCAGATATTGGAGAAGTAATGCCTCCAAAATCAACTTGGTTTGAGCCTAAGTTGCGCAGTGGACTATTTATTCATGAATTAAAATAAATGTCCCCGTCAAAAAAAGATCGCCCAAGAAATAAAAAAGATTGACTACGTGGCGGAGCAGTACAGAAAAGAGAATAGAATAGAGAGCATAAAAGCGAGTAGAACACAGCCTTCGGGTCGGTTTTCTTAATTCGAATTTATGCTCTTTTTTTCGTTCATTTTATAGGCTCTTTTTAGTTTTTATTCAATTTTCCTTCATTATATATAGTCATACTTTTTTTAACGGCTCCTTCCTGGCTACTGCCCTTGTAATAGTAATGGTGAGCCTTTAGAGTTTTATTACCAGTTTCTTGCTTTATGCAATCTTTTTTTTACAGGAACATAGTTAGAAATTAAATTATGAATTAAAAAATGATTCGAGATAATAAAGATTGAATAAGAGAAAAATATTTATTTTTATAAATAGTGCTGAGAGCTGTTGATATAAAGGATGTAGGAGATTTTATGTAGTCAAATAGATAGTGCTATTATTTGGAAGTGAGAAGCGTAAAATAAAAAAGATTGATTATAGCAAAATATACATTAAATATCGCAAAAGAAAGCTTAAATATTGTAAAAAATAGATTGACTATTAGATAAAAAAGATTGGATGCAGTAAAAAAATGATTAACTAAAAATAATAAAGATTGCATAAGTGAAAATAAAGTTTGGTTAAAAATTAAAATAGTTTGAATGAAATTTATTTTTTATAAATTTTCTTAAATAATATAAATTTCGAGATAAACTTTAAGTGTAGTTAGAAGACTAACAAATTTATAAGATATTTTAAGGAGAGATAAGTATGTTAAAAGGTCCAAAGCGTTTTGTGAAGTGTGAAGGGATGAATCATTACAAGGTGACTGTTAATAATGGAGAGTGTACAATTTATTTTTGGTCAGATGCTCCAAGAAAAATAACTAAGGTATTATTAAGATTATGGTTCAAAAAATTTAGAAATAGTGGATATTATAATACAATGCAGGATTTCTTTGAAGAATGTGAATATAGACTAAAAGATAGTAGTGATGAAATAGAAAGATATATATCTTTAACTTTGGATGAAGTGATTCCTTGAGAGAGTAGATGATATTAGGTAATGGCTTAAAAAATAATTTTAAGAAATGAATAAATAAACTTGAAAAAATCCATAGTGTTTATTAATAATATAGATAGTGATAGTTAATAGATTTAATGGGCAGGAATTAATGTGTGTTGTTAAGCTTATAAGAGATATTGAATTATCGATAATGCTTCCTTTAGTAAAATAATATCAAATATAGAAAATAAGAGCATAGAAAGTTATATGCTCTTATTTTTTCTGCAAACTAGAAATTTCATGTTTTTCTAATAGTTCGTTTATTTTCAATTTAAAAGAATTAAAGACAAAATTAATTAATTCATCTATTTCATCAGGGCTAAAATCATCTAATCCATAATTAAGCACAGTGCTTGAATTTGCAGATCGTAGTATATCAACCAATGTTGAACGCAAAAGATTATTTATATCACCTAAAGAAAAGTTATCTTGTGATTGCATGTTGCTTGTGCGATTAAAATACTTATGAAAATCAAAATTATATACTGAATTTTCTCTAAGCCATGAATCATATGAAGCACTAATGTCATAATAAAGTTTATATGGATCAATTGAATCAGTTATAGAATTAATTATTTCTGGTTCCATTTTTTTTCGTCTTTCCAAGAAAGTGCTATCAAGCCCCAAATATTTGCCAACAGAATAATAACTATCTAATAAATCCGGTTTAGTGATATCGAAATTTACAAATATAGATTTTAAATCAGAATCGCTTAATTTACATTGCTTAACGAGTTCAGCATGAGAAATCCCTTTTTCATGAACTATATTAAGAAAAATTTCACCAATAAGATTAGGTCTTTCTAATAATTCAGATAATTCAGCGTGTAATGCCAATGCTATTTTTTCTAAAGTTTTATGAGTTGGATTTCGTTCACCTTTTTCTATTTGTGCAATATATTGCCCGCTCATGTGTATTCTTCTGCCTAATTCACGTTGGCTTATTTTAAATGATTCCCTAAGAATTTTTAAATTATCTTTTATCAAAAAATCACCTCCATAGTAGTATTTTAATACATCATTTCAAAGTTGTCAAATATAAAGTGTAGTGACAACTATTTGCTTTTTAAATGGTGAATAAAAGTATTTTGTTGTCATTACAAAAGTGTTGACAAAGAAAATGTCAACTGATAAAATGTCAACATAAACTAAAAAGGTTTAAATAAGGTTAGTTTTAAGTTAAGCCTTTTTTATAAGATTTTATTAATTGGAGGTGATAGATAAAATTAGAATAAATGAACTTTCTATATTAGAAGTAACTGCTAATATAGAAAAACTATTATACAAATAAATAAAAAGTAAGGAGATGTAATAAATGAATATAATATTTAAAAGAGAAAAAATCAAAGAAAATATATCCAATAGATTAAGGACATGGAATTTAGATGATATGTATTTAACAGATGATTATTACAACAATTGTAATAAAGAGGAGTTACAAGAAGTCTATGATTACAAATCAATGCATTCACTAGAATATTATTTTGATCAACTTGAAAAAGCAAAGAAGGAAATAAGAGGAATTTTTACAAGAGATGAAATACGAGCGATTATTGGTGAGAATAACAGTCATTTATGCAGCTTAGAGGATAAGAAGAAGTATTTTATAGAAAGTTGGTTTAACTATTACAGTACATTTAATTCAATGGAAAAAGGAAAAGTATTTTTAAAAAAATTAAATGAACTAACAGAGATGCAAGTTCATGCACTGACATGTATATGTAAAGAAATTAGAGGAGAATTCAACATTGAAGAGTTATTTGGATCTGTAGATGATGAAAGTGTATTTAGGCTTATTTAAAAAATGGTGAATATATGCAATTATATTCACCATAGGAGTTAACTAATGTAACTCTCTAAATCCCAATTTTAAGGGTATCATTAGTACTCCTATATGTCAAATTATTTTCAGGATAAAGAAGATAATATTTAAAGAATAAATTATAGAGGAGAACTTATTATGAATAAACTTAGGAGTTTTATGATAATAACAGAAATTAAAGAAAATTGTGATAAATTAGAAAATGATAGAGATTACCTTTTAATAAAGAGGAAGGAACATTTCATATATGATAAAAGGCCAATCTGGAGAGAATTAAAAAACTATCTTGCCAAAAATAATGAATCATTTAAAGAAGTTGATATTGAGCAACTTGATGGTAGAGTTAATAAAGGCGTTATAGTAGAAATTAACAATGAAGTCAAAGAACTTCCAGATCTATTTAGATATTTTAGTGGGAAATTATTAAAATTAGTGTTTGATGAAAAAAATAAAGTAATAAAGAAATATATTCTTCATAGAGGTGTAGTAAATCAAGACTATTCAGAAATTAATAAAAAGTTTCTCACAGAAATATTTAATATCAAAAATGGACAAGATTCGTATTATAGAATTAATAATTATATCGAATTCGAAGTGAATAATGAATTTATGAATAAGAGTTTGCTAAATTACTTCGAAGAAGATGTAATAAAAATAAATGAACCATATGAAATTAGTTCCGTAGATGATTTTGTAAACATAAAAATAGATTCTACACGGGTAAAAGAAATTTTAAAAGAGGAAGATGACATTAAAATGACTATAAATTTATATTCAAAGGTATCTGTAAATATAGATAAAGAGATGGAAAATAATGAAATTTATAATTTGAAGATGAATGTAATTAATATTTAATGACATTTGAAAAATTGCTAACAGCAATCATAAATAGATATTTTTGAAGAAAATATGGAGTGAGCTTTAGTATGCTTAGTGATTAATATTGAGAATTTGTGATGAGGTTAATGTTATTAATTCAGGATTTGAGGATAAGGAATGATAAATATAATTATATCAAATATCAATAATTTGCTACACTAACTAGTTATAGGTAAAAGTTTTTCAATAAAAATAAAATGAGTGATTATTAAATATTTTAGTAGAAGAAGATGACAGTAGAAATATAAATGAAAAATAAATAAGTTAATGGAGGAATTAAATTATGGAAAATCAGAATAATTTACATTACTTTGATACAGTGCCTCATCTTGCAGAGTTAGTATCAAGAAAAGAAAGACTTTATAAAATAGTTGATTTAATCTTTAAAGGAAATGAAATAGAATATAATAGATATGGGAAAGAAAGTAAATTCTATGATCATCCATTTGGAAATAGAGGTAATATTAATCAAAAAAAATACTATAATAGAGTTATAGCAATAACAAGTGACCCTAACAAAGGTAAAGAAAATATGTGTATTCTAATAGATGAGTTAAAGAAAGAATTTCCTTACGCATATGATGCTGTAGCAGTGAGAAAAATAAAAAAACTTGGTGAATATCGCTTGGCACTCTACAAAAAATCTGGATATAGAAATGGATCAAATAATGATACTCACGATAATATGTTAATGTTCTTTATATTTTCAATATATTTGGAGAATAAATATGATGAAACAGACCTATTTTTTCAGCTTTTTGTTAAAAATTGCAATGATATAATAGAAATGTATGGTGAAAAAAGTTATGTTAAGATTAATAAAGAGGATTTGAAAATTCTTAATAATAGATATAAGGAAATGGATAAAAAACTAGATTTCAATATAAGTGCAAGTATGAAATTATATAATATATATGATAAGCAAAAAATTAATAAAGATTGGATAATTAGATATGTAATAGGATTAAATGAGGCGTTTTTTAGACAACAATTAGATTTAGATAATGTTGTAGATAAGTTTTTAACTAAAAAAGAGATTATGGAATTGATGCACATATGTTATTGTATAAATGAGGAAGATTTTTATGATGATGAAAAATTAAGTTTATGGTTAATTTCAGCAGGAGAAATGGTATATCTAGCAAAAGCATATAATGAAGCAAAAAAAATTATTGATGAAAATGATAATGAAGATTTATTAAATGAACTTCGAATAGAGAAAGATAAGTATACTGATATTAGAAACAAATTAATTGCTCAAGAAAAAATAATGTATAACTTGGGAGAAGAGAATAAAAAATTATATAAAGAAAATGAAAGACTTAAGTCAGAAGTAGAAGAATTAAAAAATAGCTAAATTTTATCTATAAATAGTTAAAATCATAAGACATAAAAGTTAGATTATTTAATAAATTATAAAAAAACTTGGAAAATAATAGGTGACTTATAAATAATATAAATAGAGTAGTTAATATTATTACAAGCAGGAATTAATGTGTAGGATAAATTTGAAGATTGCTTCGAAGTAGTATTATCTATGATGCCATCTTTAAAAAGTTTAATAATAATAATTTTTTGTGGATAAGAACATAGCAATATGTTCTTATTTGCATTTTTAGATTATATAAAAATTTGGTCATTAGGAGTGAGTAAACTTTTTTGATAAGTAACAATATGATTGTCTAAGTTTTGCGATACTTTTATTATAAGTCTATTTCTTATAGGTAAAAATAAGAGCAGCGTATTTAATAAAATTTTTCTTAATAATATCTTTCGCTTGATTCTAAGCGTAGAAAAATAACGCATATTATCACCTCTTTTAACTAAAATTTACTTTAAATTACAATATTATTATGAATTATGCATAATTATTTGTCAATATGAATTGATAGGAAATTGATTTTATATAGTTTATGAAATTGTATAATAAAATGATTAAATAAAAAAATGCTTGAAATATGTACATCAGGGTTTAACATCCAGAAAAAGCCAATTACTGTTTGCTTTCTTATTTATTATTGGTTTGCTAAATAAGAAAAGTAGGATACCTGAAATGTTAACAAGGAAAAGTTTTATATGATTTAATGTTGAGGGAAGAGAAGAAGAAACAATAATATCCATAAAAAGGCAGCCAGTTATTGCTTTCTTATATACTACTGGTTTGCTAAATAAGAAAAGTAGAATATATGAAATGTTAATAAGAAAAAGTTTTATATGAGTTAATATTGAGGAAGAGAAGAAGAAATAATAATATCCATAAAAAGGTAACCGATTATTGCTTTCTTATATACTATTGGTTTGCTAAATAAGAAAAAGTAGAATCTAAGAAATATTAATAAAGAAAAGTTTTATAAGGTTTAAGCTTTATTGAAGAGCGCAGAAATAATAGTATCCATAAAAAGGTAACCAGTTTTTGCTTTCTTATATATTTCTAATCTGCAAATAAGAGTTGTGACGTAGAAGTAAAGTCATTATATAGTAATATACAATATATGAGATAATAGAGAAATCTATCCTAAAAAAATAGATAATTATTACTATCTCTTATATATTCCTAGTTTGTTAAACAAGAAATAAACAACCTAAAAAGCAAACCAAAAAATGCTTTCCTTATAGGGAAGCAAATAAGGCATGCTCTACCGAATTGCAAGGTTGCTCCCTTCAAATCACTACAAAATGGCTATTTAACTTCAAAAAATCGAAAATAATTGGACTTTTTCGCAAATAAAGTGGGTTTTTTCGAAAAAAAGAATTTATATATGAGAAAATAATATGAAGTTATCGTGATAGCAAGGTTAAATGTTCTTATATATTATTGGTTTGCTAAATAAGAACTAATCCGTATTGACTTAAGAAAGTTTTTAGAAGAATTATCTATTATAAGTTTAAATTTATAAAAAAACTAAATAATTATAAATTTTTTAGAATAATTCTAGAAATTTATATAAAATTAAATTGATTTTAAAATTATATAATATCTTGAGAAAAGATTCAAAAATATAAATAATTTCTTTAAAAGTTCTAATTATTTAAAAAATATTAGAAAAAATTTTTATTTGTTAAGAAGTATTAAAAAATATTCTAAAGTTTATTAAAAGTTTTAAAAAAATGAAATATGCACAATAAAGTGACGGAAAATCGTATCAAAATAAGCCAAAAAATAAAAAGAAGTTATTTTTTTAAAGTATCATATTCGGATAATTTAAGTTCTAACATGCCTTCTATTTTTAGTTTGTCGTCATTTTTTAATTTTCTAAATAAATTAATTAATTCTATCTCTCTATTAGATAGCACCATGCTGTTGTTATGTGGATTGTAAATATTAGTTTTAGAATTGAGAGATTCTTTCCCAGTAAGAAGCCAATCAGTAGATACATTAAAATAGTTTGCAATAGCAAGAATAGCATCCGATGCAGGCTTAAACCTATCCTTTTCATAATTGCTCAAATTTCCTCTACTAATTCCAGTAGCATCTGCTAATTCCTGTTGGGTAACTTTATGAATTACTTGTCTTAGAAATCTAATTCTTTCGCCAATAGTAGTAACATTCTCTAATTTATGCATAAAAGGTTCTCCTTCATTATAGTTATTAAAAAAAGTATTAGTTAGAAAATATTTTGCTTGATATAAAGCAAAATACACGTGACAATGTTTGAAAACAAGCGTATAATATATTTAATAAAGATACGAAGTTACAGCATTATTTTAACACAAAAAATGTTGATAGTAACAAATATTGAACAAATAGTTTTGGTAATATTGATTAGGAAATAAGTAATGGAGGAATTTTTATACAATGAGATGTGAAAATAAATCTGTATCTAAATTTGGGCTTGAAGTTAGAAAAAGGCTTTTAGAGTTAAATATGACTCAAAGACAGTTGGCAGCAGAACTTAAGATGAATGAACACTATCTTACAGATATATTGAATGGAAGACGTTCAGGGAAGAAATATAAAGCAAAAATAATAGAAGTATTGAATATCGATTTATAAGAAAGATTCAGTAATAAGTTTAAAAAGTGTAAAACTGAATTAGTATTATAAGTATCTTATTATCAAAGAAGAATATAAAAAACTTAAAGATATAAAAGAAGGATGTGTTAATTATGGCTAAGAAAAACTGTGTTCATATTATGGGATATGTGGACAGGCTCGTTCAAGAAAATGAAGGAAAATTATACTTTACAGTGAAAATAAGAAAGAATAAGAATAAGTTTGTATACCCAACTGTAGAAATATATACAAAAAAATTTCCAAATTGGATTGAATTAGCCAAAGAGAAGATGGTTATTATAGAAGGGTCAATTAAAACTGATAGTAAAGAAGTTATAGTGGATTGTCCTAAATGTGCAAGAAGATATAAAGACAGACAAGTAATTACGACTATTGTTGCTCAAAAAATGTTTATTGTAGATGCAAAAACTGAAGAATCTTATATTAATAAAGTAATGATACTTGGAGCTGTGTGTAAAGAAGTGGATTTTAAATATATGGAAAGTACTTATTCGAAAGTTGCAAACATGAAATATCAAATTGCAGTAAACGGAAAAGAAGCAACTGATTCTAATTATCCTTGGATTTCTACCTTTGCCAAGCAAGCAGAAGAAGATAAAAAAAGAATACAAGTGGGTTCTCAAATAATGGTGGAAGGGGAACTAATAACAAGGTATATAAATAAAGAATATTCATGTGAATGTGGGCAAATAGTAAAGAGTTCGTATGGTCAGACAGAAGTTTCAGGAACTGCAGTTGAATATTTAAATAATTGCAAATTTGATGAGGAAGAAGGGAACAGATTAAAGAAAGCTATTAGTCTGTAAAAATAAATTAAAATTATTTTAGTTGGTGAAAGAATGGTGAGAATGTATTGAGTAATAAGGAAACTAATAATAAGGCAAATGTATAGTTCGAATTGTTCTTATAAGTAAATATGAACAAAAACATAAATTTAATACTCTTATGATAAATCTGTTTTGTGATATAATACTTGTAGTAATAATTGGATAATATGTATTATTACTGTTACAAATGAAAGCATTTTATGGGGGTATACAATGGTAATAGCAATTTGTGACGATGAACCAATCATATTAAATGACATAATGCTTAAGGTTGAGGAAATCATTGATGAGTATGGCTATATTGGAGAATTTTATAGTTTTAATAATGGGGAAGAACTATTAAAAAATTTAGAGAATAATTTAGTATCTTTTGATATTTATATTTTAGATATTAGCATGAAGCATATTAATGGAATAGAAGTAGCAAGGAGAATCAGAGATTTTGATAAAAATGCAATTATAATATTTCTAACAAGCCATCAAGAATGGATGCCAGAAGCATTTGATGTACAAGCATTTCATTATTTGTTAAAGCCAATTAATGAAGTAAAGTTAGAAGCTGTTTTCAAAAAGATTGTGAATTATTTTACTGATAGAAAAGTATTGTATTATTTTAAGCAAGGAAAAAAGTTACATAGTATTCCATATAAAAATATTTATTATTTTGAGAGCGACAAACGGAAAATAAAGATTGTTACTGATAATGATGCATACTATTATTATGATACTATTTCTAATGTACAAAAGATTGTAGGGGAAGAATTGTTTACTCGTACACATGTAGCTTATTTTGTAAATATGGACTATGTACGAAAGTTTGATGGTAAAGATGTGACTTTAGAAAATGGGGTTAGTATTCCTGTTAGCAAGAAATATGTAGAAGAATTTAATAAGAACTTTATGAAGTATTTGAAGAAAAGAGTTTAAATCTTTTATTATGGGAGATTAACAATATGGAAATTAATAAAATAGGAATACTAGAAGAATATTATGTTAAAGTAACTAGGTTAGTAATAAATATTATTATAATAAGTATTTGTATTGGCTCTATATTATTTCCTTCTTTTAAAGTTTTAGGATGCTTTAACACAATGAAATGGAGTAGTGTTATAATCTTTAATTTAGTGATAGCATTCCCGGAAATATTTATATTTAGATGGTTATATAGAAATGTAGTGGTTGATGGCAGGTTAGTATCTAAAATATTTATAAGGGTGAAACAAGTTTTATCTATTGTTATTTTTATAAATTATTATGGATTTACGTTATTGCTTCCAACAGGAGAGTTTTGGTATGTATCATTTTATTTTATTATTTTGGCAGCGTTTTTTCTTGATATAAAAATGGCTGTAAGAATTACTGTAGGTTTAATTATATCTATGTTTTTAGTTTGTATTATTAACCCACTTAATGTGCCTAGCCAAGAAATCTTATTACAAGAAATGCTTATGCGTATTTCCATAATTGGTTTAACTACAGTTGGAATAATGTATTTAGTACATTTTGCAGGTAATATTCTACTAAATGTGAAAATGGAAGAGGCAAAATATAAAGAAGATTATTATGAGAAAGTTGAAGAGAATCAAAAAAACATAAGGGAAATTAGACATAATCTTATAAATCAAATCATCGTATTAAAGAGTCAGGTCAATGAAGGTAATGTAAGTGAAGCAAATAAAATAATGGATGACATTATTTTTGAAACTCAACAAAATGGATGGGGGATATACACAGAGAATGTTCCGATAAATGCTATATTAAATGCTAAAATTAATCAGGGAGAATTATATGGAGTACAGTGGGAATTAGATGTAAAAGTTCCGAAGGATTTAAATATTGATATGAGAGATATTGGTACAGTGTTAGGTAACACGCTAGACAATGCCATTGAGGCTTGTAGTATGCTTGAAAATGATGATAAATTAATTAATGTTAATATATATTGCAAAAACAGTAATATGACTATCTATATTAAAAATCCAAAGAATGTAACTGGAACAGCAATTAATACATGGAAGAAGGATAAAGATAATCATGGATTAGGGTTAAAAAGTGTTAGAAAAATTGTTAGCAAGTATAATGGGATTATTACAAATGAAGATAAAAACACTTATTATGAAGTAAATATTATGATGTGGAACGTTTAAATTAATTGTTACAATAAATAGACTAATTGTTACAATTCGACTAAATTTTATGGAAAATATTATACATTGTTTTATGTAAAGAAAATACGTAAAACAATGTATTTTTTTATATAAAATACAATTTTAATTTCATTTATATTAGTGATAACAGAAATTTAATGAAATCTTTATAAAAGATAGATTATAAATTAAAAAAGTATATAAATATAAAACCAAAAAAATTGAAGGTATCTAATACATGAAAGTGGATTTGAAGGAGGAAATAATAATGAGTAAAACTTTAAGAAGAATATCAAGAGGCTTAGCAATTATGATTCTTACAATAGCATCTGCATCAGTGACAGTATTTGCAGCAAATCAAGAAGGTTGGATACAAAACTCTGACGGAACTTGGAGTTATAACAATAATGGAAGTCTTTATAAATACACATGGCTGCATTTAAATGGACAGAAATGGTATTACTTTGATGGAAGTGGGAAAATGACAACTGGGTGGTTTAAAAACAATGGTGAGTGGTATTATTTTTATTCAGATGGTTCTATGGCCAGTAATACAATAATCGATGGATATAGATTAAATGCTAGTGGGCAGTGGGCAAATGATAGTGGCAATGTAGTTGAAGACAGCAAAAAGATAGATCCTGTTGGAACTGCTCCCGGACATGGAACGCTAGCAATAAATTATGACAATGTACAAGTCTTTAGAGATGAAGCAACGACAGAGGTATGGATGTGGATTCCGGGAGGACCTTGGACTTTAGATACAAGTTTAAGCACTGTACCTAAAAAAGAAGAAGGTAAAAGTGATGATCTTTTAAATGGAGTAGCCAGCTCTATAGATTATACCAATTATTCATATACGACTACAGCAATGGCACTAAAAGGGCATGAATATGTGATTGCTGTTAAATGGAAGCCAAGATACAGAGGGGTTACAGTTGAATTCTATAAGGATAATTATTCAATTGGTAAAGAAAACGAGTTGCTTTTTACGAAAGATATTTAGATTAGTAAAGCAAAAAGATAATTTAAAGGGAGAAAGTAATAATGAAAAGGAAGCAAATAATAAGTAATTTATTAAGTATTACATTAGCATTATCTGTTGTAGGATGTGGGAATGTAATAAATAAGGGGGAAGAAAGTGTAAGTCAACGAATAGAAGCAGATGCAATAAAAGAAGAAGCCTTTACTACTATACCAGAAGAAAAATTAGTTACAGATTATATGAAAAAACAATTAGCACATGATGTATCTTTTATAGAAGATGGGAATCAGTTTATCAATCTATATTTTTTTGATAAGCAGCCTACAGATTCTACTTTAATTTCTAGGTATGGCTTAGAATATAATACACAAACAATATATAAGGCTAAAGATCTACATTTTAAATATGCTGACTTATATGATGCTGGAATGACTACTTTGTATACACAGCTACACATTAAGAATGAAACAGGAGATAAGTTTGTTAATAATAAATTGCTCAAACAAATAGTCGGTTATTTATCTGATATTTGGAATAGCCAAAAAAATGATGATTATGTTTTAGCAGAAGAATTTCAAGAAAAAAATTCAAATGAAGCTTTTCAAAAGTATTTAAAAGAAAATGATATAGAGATAAAAGATATAACTTATCCTACATTTGTTACAGGGTTTAATTATGTTGTGGGAGCAGATGTTGCCACAGTAAAAGTTAATATAAAAGGAACGCAAAATAAAAAGGAGTTTGAAAAAACTTTGGCTTTAGATTTTTATTTTGCTCCAAGCAAAGATATTAGAACTTGTGTGAAATTAGATGATGAATTAAGTGATAAAGATTTCGAGATAATGGCAGTGTCAACTGGAACAGTTCCAGCAGATCAGTTCGATACTTTTTTTAAATATGATATAAACAAGGCAAAGGAGAAATTTGGAATAAGTTAGATATCATTATATTCAAGGTATATTTTGATTAGTAAGAAAAAGAAAATTAAAAGTGTAGATAAAAAATTATATTACATGAACGAACATGATGTGATGTTACATGCTACTTATGTAATTAAGCACCATATTAATAAAAATTAAATTGAGTTATATGAGGAGAAATGCTTATGATGAAAACAAATAAAATATTTCTAGGATTATCAACATTAATAGTTGCAGGGCTGTTGTCTACTGCCATACAGTCGTATGCTTATGAGAAAAAGAAGATAACAATACATCCAGTAAATGAATTGGGAGAGCAAATCCACAATAATATTGAAACAGCAGCGATGAAAACAGATTATGGGGTTAGATGGAATAATAAATGGTACTATATAAAATCAGATGGCACAATGGCAACAAACACTTATATAGGTGAGTACTATGTAGATGCCAATGGTGAGTGGGTAGGATAATGTGCAATATATTCTATTTAATTAAGGTACAATTGCAAAATTGTAAATGGCTATTATGGCGAATTGAAGGCAGATTTAGTATGAGTATAAAAAAAAATATGAAAATCTAATTTTTGAGGAGGAATAAAAATGATAAAAAAAACAAATAAGTTAATTGCAAGTTTACTAATAACTTTATCTATAGTTTCATTATTTCCAACAATAAATGCTTTTGCTGAAACAAAGTTTTCACAATCAGAAAACGACCAGTATAAAAATTTTTTAGACACAGAATGCACCAAAACCGATAATTTAGGTGTCTACATAAGAAAGTCAGATGGAAAGTATTTCGGAAGATGTACTGTGTCTGGTTCAGATGATGTAAAAGTGTCAAATGAAACAGTAGATGGAGATAACTACTATGCTTCTTCTGACGGAAGCTTAGTTAAGAACACATGGGAATCGCTTTATAACGGATACGTTTATAAGTGGCATTACTATGGATCTGATTATCAAGAAGTAAAATATCAATATAAAACAATTGATGGTAAAAAATACTACTTTGATAAAAATGGGTATTTAAGTACTGGATGGAAAAAAAGAACTGCAGACGAAAATATCAAAGCTAATGCAAATGATAAGCATTGGTACTATTTTGGAGAAGATGGTTCAATAACAGAAGGTTGGATTCAAAGTGGGGGTAAGTGGTATTACATTTATTCTGATGGTCTAATGGCCTATGATACAACAACACCTGATGGATATTATGTAAATAAAAATGGTGTTTTTGTTAATTGAAATTTACGCTCATAACTTAGGAGATATTTAACTTTATAGATATAGTGAAAAATATTATTTTTAAAATTTATTTTAATAAAAAACTTTGTTAATACTGGTGTAAGTGATTGAAGATAATTACTTACACCAGTATTTTTTGATAAGTTGCTAAAAGTTAAGTAAATATGACTTTGTTTGCAAATTATCAATAATAATTGATGTATATTAATAATTTGATAAAAAATATTCGGAAAAAATATTTAAATAATTTCTCGGAAGAAATAAAAAATCAAGATACTCTTTAATTAAGAAATAAAATAAGTATTTGTTAAATTCACTTATTTGAATTTCTAATAAGATTATAAAGAAAGAGTGATTCTTTTATGAGAAAAAAAATTACAGTAAGTGATATTATATCAATATATGAAATTTCGAAATGGAGAAAGATGGATATATCATTTATAGAAGCAGGAACAGGACAAGGAAAAAGCTATTTTGTTATAAATACATTATATGAGTTTGCTAAAAGCAATAACAAAAAAATATTATTTCTAATTAATAGATCAAGTTCGTATGAACAATTTTTGTATGAAATTATGACACAATGCAAGAAGGATATTATAGATATAGCCACGTATCAAAAATTGGAATATATGAGTTTATTTCAAAAAATAGATTATGATATGACAAAATATGATTACATTGTATGTGATGAATTTCATTACTTCTTAAATGATGCAACATTTAATGACAGAACAGATATAGCATTTGAGCAAATAATGAAACAGAGAAATGCTGTTAAAATATTTATGAGTGCAACTGGGGAAAATATGGAGCGATATATAAAAGAAAATATTAAACTATATGTAAATACTGAAGGCATAACAATAAAAAATTATAATTTACCAATAAATTATGATTTTATAAAAAAGCTATCATTCTTCTATAAAGATGAGACTTATGAAGAGTTGATTGAACAATTTATTAAGGACGGAACTAAGGCGATATTTTTTATGCAAAATTTAGAAAAAGCATGTGATTTATATAAAAAATATAAAGCTTTTTGTCTATTTAATTGCAGTAAAAAGGAAAAAAAATATTATAGGCATGTGAATGAAAAGAAAATTAAAAAAATGTTAGAAGAAGAAAAGTTTGAAGAATTAATTTTAATAACAACTCCATGTATGGATTCTGGTGTAAATATTAAAGATATAAATTTAAAAAATATAGTAGTATCTATATATGATTTAGACACACTAATACAGTGTATTGGTAGAAAAAGATCAGTTGACTATTTAGATATAATAAATTTATATGTTAGATGTTTAGATAATTGTACGTTAGGTGGGATTCAAATAGAAACAATCAATAAACTAGAGCGCTTAGAATATTTAAAAAAGCACACCGATGAAGAATATATAGATAAATATCCTAGATCTAGTGGATTTGATAGGGCTATATATGATAATTATCGAAAAAATAAAAATAGTATTGGTAAAGAAATAAATCCATTAATTGAATTTAAGTATAAACTAATTCTAAAAGAGGTAGGCATAATTAAGTCCTATAGAGAACTTGGATATGGGAAATTTGCATATATCAAATATTTATCAGATAAATTTAAGATAAATAATTATGTATTATTCGAAGACGAAAAGAAAGAAGCAAAAATTCAAGAGTATTTTCATAAAATGGAAGGAGAACCAATAGATAAAGAGGAACGAAAAAATTTAATTGAGGTTTGCAACAAAAAAGATTCTTTTGGAAGAAAATATGCATCAATTGGAAAATTAAATAAATATTTATTGGAAAATAATTTTGGCTATGAGATTAAGGCTAAAATTATAAAGAACAAAACTTATTGGATCATAGTTAAAAGATAAGCGGTATTTATAATTTAAGTGAAATAAGCTATGCATGTATATTGAATTCATATATATGCATAGTTTTAAGTTGAATATATAAATCATTTTGAAAGAAAGCTTGTGAAAAATATTTAAATAACTATATGATTAAAACACAAAAGCTATAAATCAATTTTCAGTATGTGATTGTATATATATTGTGGTTTGAATATGTTGCTCGACATTTTGGAGTATAATCACCATATTTGATGTTAGAAGTTTTTTGAAATTTTTATTCTTCTAATGCAATAAATAAGCACTAATAAAGTTATTAGATTGATACTTTAAAGTTAAGAAATATTTTTTGCCTTAGAAAGCAGTTAGTAAACATAAAAAATATGCAATATATGTTTATAAAGGGGGTTGCAGATTTTTTAGATGTAATTTTAATTCTTAATTGAATTAGCACCTTCCCTGCGGTCAGTTGTACTGCTTATGAAAACTAAAAATTTAGAGAAATAGTAAGCATTTGAAGTGTTTTCTTAATATTTAAAGTACTTCATAATAAAACATTTTTTATTCTAAAGAAGTATAAACTGTTGCTGAAAGCAGAAGATTACTAAAATAATGGATTTCCAAGGAGGAACTATTTATTCTAAAAAAATTGCAATATATTATATAAAGGGGTTTGCAGATTTTTTAGATGTGATTTTAATTCTTAATTGGATTAGCATCTTCCCTACGGTCAGTTGCACTGCTTCTGAGAACTAAACTTTTAAGAGAATAGTGAATATTTTAAATACGGTCTAAATATTAAACCTACTTCATAAGAAAAAGAAAACAAGTTTCTATTTCTAAAGCAGTAAGAAATATTGTTGAGAGAAGAAATTTTTAAGATTATAAAGTTACTAAACAATAATGATTCTTCAAATAATGTCTTATTCAAGCCTAAAAAATATGCAAAGATAGTTTATAAAGGGTATTGCAGATTTTTTAGATATTGTGTTAATTATATTGAATAATTTTCATATATTTTGAAAGCGCAAAATTTCTGTAGAATCATAACCTTTATGTATTAAGAAAATTACTCAAGAATGCTCTAGAGAATAAAGTTTTTTAGTATAATGTGTATATAAGATATTAATATCTAAATTATAAATTCTATGAAATTTGGACTAACAGATAATTGCAAAATGTAGTAAGTAATTTTGCAATATTTCATAAGCTAAAATATGGACTTTTGGAACAAATGCATGCGTATAAAAGTGCAATTATTATATAATTCATAATGTACACTTTTTGCAATGCTATAAAATTTTGAAGGAGGTAAGTTTTTTTATGGGGATAAGAAATTACTTTTATGGAAGGGTATCTTCTAAAGATCAAAATGAAAATAGACAATTGGATGCAATTAAAAAGTTGGACATTGACTCCCGGGATGTGTATATGGATAAAGCCAGCGGTAAAGATTTTGATAGACCAGAATGGAATGCATTAAAAAGATCAATCAGAAGTGGAGATGTTTTGTTTATAAAATCTATTGATAGGCTCGGAAGAAATAAAACAAGCATTTTAGAGCAATGGAAGTGGCTTAGTGATAATGATATCGATATTGTAGTTTTAGATATGGAAATCTTAGATACACGTAAGTATAAAGATTTAAAAGGGGTAGGGCAATTAATTACGGATCTAGTTCTTCAAATATTAGCGTGGCTGGCAGAAGAAGAACGTATAAATATAAAGCAGCGACAAATGGAAGGCATAGAATCTGCGAAACTAAGAAATGTTAAATTTGGTAGACCTAAAATACAAGTAAGTGATAATTTCAAAACTATTTATATGCAGTGGAAGAATGGAAATTTCACTGCAAAAAAAGCCATGAAAATGCTTGATATCAAACCAAATACCTTTTATAGGAGGGTTTCAGAGTTTGAAAATGATACAATAAGGGAGCGAATGGATAATGTCTAAAAGAAATAACACTTGGAGTAAGCAAAAATTAGAAAGATATTTAAGAGAAGGAAGAGGTAAAGGAAATTTGGCTTCATATAAGCCTTGGTTAACAGTTCAAGATTTTCCTTCCACAGGTAGAGCAAGTAGAATTCTAGGAAACAAGACAAAGAGAGTACATCATTTTTTCAGTGATTTGGAAACACAATGTTTTTATTTATGGGATTGGGATCAAAAGGTTATAGATATTAAAGAACATTATCCATTATTGAATCTGTATGATGTTGTAGATGTTGAGGATATAAATGTTAATGCTTTCAAAGATAAATATACAAATGAACAATATGTTATAACAACAACTTTTTTAATACTGGTGAGAACTGCAGAAGGAGGAATTGATTGTTTTGCAAGAAGTGTTAAATATAAATCAGTGTTAGAAAAATCAACAACTATGGAGAAGTTAGAACTGGAACGTAGGTATTGGAAAGCACAAGATATAGATTGGGCTATAGTGACAGAAGATGATATTCCTAAAGAAAAGGTTAAAAATATTCAATGGTTTCATGCAGTACTCAATGAATATAAAAATTATGATATTGATGAAAAATCTATGGTTAGATTATGTGGAGAATTCTTGGATTATGCTAACTCAAGTGATTTATCAATCAGAAAATTAGCCAAGGATTTTGAAGTTAAAAATTCTTTAAAGGAAGGAACCGGAATATTTATATTCAAATATCTTTTAGCAGCAAGAGTTGTAGAGATTCATATGGATAAGAGTATTGATTTGAATCTTACTTTTTCAGAAATCACTAAATAAGCAAGGGGTGGATCTTAGTGATACAAGTTAACAATTTACTAAAATGGTTAAATGGAGACGAGCGAGTTGACAGGATTCTATGGTTTGATAAAGAAGAAGATATTATTTTTCTGATAGATGTAAAGGAAAATAAGATGCCTATAAAATACAGAATGTCTTATATAGAAGATATGCTCAAGTTAGAAAATATAGCGTTTGAACCAAGTGACAAATATATAAATATATTAAAGGAAGAAGAAATTCCTACATTATATATACAGTATAGAGATAAAGCATGGGATGTTATAAAATCGATAGTTGACAAAGAACCTTATGTTTATATTTCTAAAGAAAGAAGAAAACTAATTTTATATATATCAGAAAATCTGAATATTAGCGAAAGTACCATAAACAGATACCTTAAAAGATATTGGTGCAGAGGTAAGAATAAGAATGCTCTAGTTCCAGAATTTAAAAATTCAGGTGGAAGGGGTAAAGAAAAGAGTATTTCAGAAGACACAAAGAGAGGAAGACCAAGAAATAACAGTCAACTTTTAGGAAAAGGTATAAATGTGGATGATAATATTAAGAGAATTTTTAAACTATCCATTAATAAATATTACAATACCAGCAGCAAGAATCCGTTAACTACAACATATCAGTTGATGATAAAAGAGTATTTTAGAAATAAAGACAATCAACAAGATGTTTTATCAAATGATCAATTACCAACCTACGAACAATTTAAGTATTGGTTTTACAAAAATAGAAATTATAAGAAAGAAGTAGTAAGTAGATTCGGTTCTAAAAAATATGAGCAGAAGCATAGAGCCATTTTGGGGAATACTAATAATGATGTATTAGGGCCGGGAAGTTTATATCAAATAGATGCAACGGTTGCAGATGTGTATGTGGTGAGTGAATTCAATAGAAATTGGATTATTGGAAGACCAGTATTATATATGGTATTAGATTCTTTCAGCAGAATGATTGTAGGTTTTTATGTTGGATTAGAAGGACCAAGTTTTATTGGAGCAGCAATGGCATTGGCTAGTGTTGTAGAAGATAAAGTTAAGTTATGCAAAGAATATGATATTGAAATAGCACCAGAAGAATGGCCGGTCAATAATTTACCAGATCACATAATTGCGGATAGAGGTGAAATGGAAGGCAAAAATATTGAAAGTTTAGTGCAGGCATTAGGCATTGGAATAAAGGTTACACCCCCATTTAGAGCAGATTGGAAAGGTTGTGTAGAGCAAAACTTTAGAGTTTTAAATACTTATACTAAGCCTTTTTTAGTAGGAAAAGTGGATGGCAATTTCAAAGAACGTGGAGATAAAGATTATAGGCTAGATGCTAAACTAACAATAAAGGAATTCACTAAAATTATAATAAAAACAATACTTTATCATAATAACAGCCATGTTTTGAGGGAATATGATAGAAGTCAATTCCAGATAGAAGATGATGTAAAAGCAGTTCCTATTGAATTATGGAATTGGGGTATAGAGAATATTTCTGGAAGATTAAAAAGTTTGCCTAAAGATATTGTTCTATTAAACCTTATGCCGACAGGAAGTGCAACAGTAACAAGCAAGGGAATAAGATTCAATGGTGCATATTATGCTTCAAAAGAATCGCTAGAGGAACACTGGTTTGAAAAGTCTAGAAATAGTGGTAGCTGGAAAATAAATATTTCGTATGATTTAAGAAAGATGGATTATATCTATATAAAAAAAGATAATGGTAGAGATTATGAAAAATGCTTTTTGTTAGAACATCAAAATAAGTATAAAAATAAATGTTTTGATGATGTTCAATATTTAATAAGCAGAGAAAAACTAGATGTTAATTTAATGAAGGAATCAGAACTACAAGCAAAAGTAAATCTAATGGATGATATAGAAAGAATTGTAGATTCTGCAAAGCAAGATTATCAGTATACCAATGAAAGTAATACTGAAAGATTAAAAGGTATAGATGAAAATAGAAAAATAGAAAAACAAATAAATAGAGGAAACGAGTATTTTGAGATAGGGGAAGAGGGTGAAATTGCTAGAAAAGATAATATAGAAGAGTATGATTTCAACAGTAATGTAATGAATGAATTATCGTTGTTAAAGCAAAGACAAAGGGAAAGGAGAGAAAATTTAAATGGATAAAAAGATTGTTTTGTGTAATGGTGCAATAGCATATAGAGCGGAATATAAGGAGCAAGTAATAGAAGAATATAAAGGAAATCCTTTTTTAGAAGCATTACCTGATATAAGTAATAAAGAAAAAGTAATAGATTCTTTAGGAATGTATCCCTATTATAATGATGACGAACGAAAACTACCAGATCACATAAGAATTCACATAATATCAGAAAGGTTATTTAAAGTTTTTCAACCGCTTCCAAGGCATATAGATTTAGAAAGTAGAATATCAACAATGATTAGAACAGGCTATATTTCAAGGAATCCATTAAGCAAAGAATATACAGAATCTTTTATTAGTGGTTTTATAAAGTTACATTATGAAGAGATAGATAATATAAATGGTTTTTGTAATACTGCAAATTCGTTATCTATTATTGGTGCATCAGGATTAGGGAAGAGTAGTAGTTTAAATAGAGTTCTTAGTAATTTTCCACAGGTTATAGCGCATTATCAATATAAAGATAAAAAAGTTTCTATTTATCAAGTTGTTTGGTTAAAAATCGATTGTCCATTCGATGGAAGTGTTAAAGGTCTTTGCATAGATTTTTTTAGTAGGATAGATCAAGTTTTAGGAACAAATTATTTTGAGAAATATGCAACATCAAAAAGAACAGTTGATACATTGTTAAGCGTCTTAGGACAAGTAGCGAGAAATAGTGGGCTGGGGTTGCTTATAATAGATGAAATACAACATTTAAGTCAAGCAAAATCTGGTGGAGTAGATAAAATGCTAAATTTCTTTACTACACTAGTAAATACAGTTGGAATTCCAGTAGTTTTAGTGGGAACGATGAAGGCGAAGAATCTGCTTCAAAATGATTTTAGGATGGCAAGAAGAACATTAGGAACAGGTGGAAACATAATATGGGAAAGATTAAAAAATGATGAAAGTTTCAGTTTGCTAATGGACACAATCTGGGAATACCAATTTACTAAAAAGAAAACACCATTAACAGAAGAATTGATTAATCTATTATATGAAGAATCTCAAGGAATAATAGATATAGCAGTAAAGATATATGCGATGGCACAAATAAAAGCAATATCCACAGGAAAAGAAGAAATCACTGTGGATATAATAAAGGAAGTTGTGGATAAAAATTTAAATGCAGTAAAGCCAATGATAGATGCAATGAAAAGTAATGATATACGAAGAATTGCTAAGTATGAAGATATTTCTACGATTGATTATGAAGATTTTCTATCCAAAACTAATACAGATGTTAATTTAAATTCTAGAATACAAGATTATAAGATTGCTAAAAGAAAAAAGCAGTTAAGTAAAAAAGAAGAGGCGCTTATAAGATTAATGGAGTTGGATATAGATAGGAAGAAGGCTGTTTCTGCTATAGAAAAGGTACTATCAGAAGATGAGGAAATTGGAATTAATAAATTGGTAGTTGAAGCAATAAAGGTAGTTGATACAATAAAAGCAACAAGAAATAAAAGTTCAAATTTAAAAGAAGATGATATTAGATTTATAATAAAGTCTGCAAAGGAAGAAGATAAATCACCTTATCTGGCTTTAAAAGAAAAGGGGTATATAACAAGTGCAGACTTTGAAAGCAGGGAGATTGTATGATCTCCTTTTTTCCTGCTCCTTATGAGGATGAAATACTTTATTCTATTTTAGCAAGATACCATTTAAGAAGTGGAAACACTAGTTATGTAACAACTAATCAAGATTTATACAATGAAGGAATTATTACTTCCAGCCTTGATTTGCCATCAAATAATGATAGATTGGTTGAGAATATGCCTAAGTCATTTGGATATACTTCGGAAGAAATTATAAAAAATTATACTTTATTTAATTACTATACAGCATTCATTGATGCTCATGAAAAACAAGTTGTATCGGAAATGCTAAAAGGAAACGATGGTAGAGGTGTGCATTCTATAGTTGGAGCAGCACAAGTTAGTGTAAAGCAACAGGGATATTTTAAAATATGTCCTATATGCTATAAAGAAGAAATAGAGGATTATGGAGAAGCATATTTACATAGAATACACCAAATTCCAGAAGTATTTATATGCAATAAGCATCAAGTTCCTTTAAAGATAAGTAAGCAACCAATTCATTATTATGGAAAAAATTCGTATGTACCATTGTTAGAAATAGAGTTTAAAGAAAACATTATAAATGATTTGTTTATTAATAATTTAGAGCATTTCCTAGCAATTAATAAATATATTCAATCTTTATTATGTAATGAAGTTAATAATAAAGACTATCTATGGATTACGGATCAATATAAAAATAGGTTAAGAGAATTAGGCTTGTGTACACCATCTGGAAGAGTAAATATAGATGAAGTAGAAAATAGATTTATTAAGTTCTATGGAGAGGAATTTTTAAAATTATTTGATTTAAATATCTATAGTAACAATATTACAAACTGGATTAAATACATGCTCAGAATAAGCAGATCAAATGTAAATCCAATAAAGCATTTGCTGCTAATAAGATTTTTAGGAATAGATTTAGAAGAATTTTTTAATAAGAAGAAAGAGTACAAGCCTTTTGGAGATGGTCCTTGGATTTGCTTAAATAAAATCTGTGATAACTATTGTAAGCCAGTAATAGATAGCGTTGAAATAAATTATAATTGCAGTAAGAAGAAGCCTGTTGGTAAGTTTAAATGTGAATGTTGTGGATTCACGTATGCTAGATGTGGACCAGATATATGTGAAGAAGATAAGTATAAGATTGGGAGGGTTATTACTATTGGGGAGAGGTATAAAGAAGAGATAGAAAGCCTTACAAGGAAAGGTGTAAGCATAAGGTATATATCTAGAGAACTTGGTTTGGGTCAGAAGACTGTAAAAAAGTATTATTTTAGTGAACAATAACATTAAATAAGTGAAAAATACTATATTACTATTTGTAAATTCAAATATATTAGTTTTTATTTTAAATAAAGGATATTTTAGGATTTTATAAATTCAGATGTACATTAAAGCGTAGACAATAATTATAAAAACAATTAAAATAAGTATAAGTTGTTATTTAGTTGAAATAAAATTTTACTTTAAAGTTAATTGTAATAGTTTAATAAAAAATTTTTATTAAATTTTAAGAGAGAGGGATATTAATGACTAAGATAGATGAACAAGTTAAAGAAAATAGAAAAAAATTTAGAGTAGACCATTTTGATATGGTTGTTTCGGAATATATACAAAGAAAAGAAAATAAAGAATTAATATTAAATCCACCATATCAAAGGTTATTTAGATGGGGGATCGAAAGCCAATCAGAATTAATTGAGTCTATTTTAATAGGAATACCTATACCACCAATATTTGTATTTCAAAATGGAGAGGCTAAGTGGGAAATAATTGATGGTTTACAAAGAACAACATCATTGATAAATTTTTTAAAAGAAGGTTCAGAACAAAAATTTACTGGATGTCAGATAATAACAGAACTAAATGATAAAACATTTAGTCAGTTACCTGAGAATATACAAAGAATTGTAAAAAATACAAGAATTAGAATAGAGTTGGTTGAAGAAACTGATGATATTTTTAGTCAATATCTTTTATTTAATAGGCTTAATGCAAATGGTGAAAAGTTAGAAGCACAAGAAATTAGAAATTTTTTAATATATAAATTGAATAATGCTTTTTATGCAAATATTCAGATTTTAGGAAATTCCAAAGAATTTAAAGAAACTTTAGGTTTAAAATTAGATAGAATTAAAAAGCAGGAAAACGTAGAATATGTTTTAAAATTCTTCCTAGGGAGAGATATAAGTAATAGTACTGAAGCACCTAAGTATGATAGAATTGAGGATTTGATAACGAACGAAACGGAACAATTTCTGAAAAAGAATAACCAAGAGTTTTTGAATAATGAAATAGAGGTATTTAAAAAAACATTTAATATAATTTATTCAATTTTTGGAGCAAATTCATTTAGATGGCATCATCCTAAAATAAATAATATAGCCAATACATTTTCAATAGCAATAGGAATAAGTTGTATACTAGATAAAGTTAATCAAAGTAATCAGGAGACTTTAATAAAAGATATCACGAGACAATATTTTGAAAGCGATGAATATAAAAAAATCACAGCAAGAGGATATTCACCTACTAAAAGAATGTATGAATTAAATAGATATAGTGCGAAATTTTTTAAAGGGGCTATAAAATAAAATGGAGGATAAATTTATTCAATTTGATGAATATAAGTTAGAAAAAAGAAGTAAAATAAGTACTATGGATACAATTATAAGTAATAATGAAGACTTTAAAGAAAGTGAAATAGATGTTCTTTTTAGGGGATACATAGTTCTTATTTATGCATTTTGGGAAGGGATTTATAAGAAAATAGGCGATTTATTTTATGAGTTTTTTATAAATAGGCAAATTAAAGAATTGCCATATGGAATAAGAAATTTAGTAATTATAGAGTTATCCACTGATAGAAATGATAGAAATTGCAAAATAGGAGAAATACCGGATTATAGAAAGATTGTTAACATTAACAAAAAAATAAATGAGTTGCTGAATAAAAAAATGTTAGACTGCTCAGATTATGAAAGATCACAACGTCATTTTAAGGAACAAACAAGTAATCCTAATTATGATAAATTAGAGAAGTTTTTAGGGAAATATAACATATCTTTAAAAAAGGTGATTAATGAACTTTTAGAAGGAGAAACTATACCAGAAAATTTTATAGAGAGGCTTGAATTTATAGTTGAAGCAAGAAATAATATAGCACACGGAAACGAGAATTTGGGAAGACATAGCAATTATAAAGATTATATAACTGAAAGGTTTCTTGAAAATAGAAGTTCAACGGCAATAGAGGTAAGTGAATTTTTAAGGTATACTGCATTTTACATAGATACACTATATAGAAGTATAATAGATACTTTTAAAGATAAGTATATGCATCACGAGTAAAAAATGCTATAATAATTTCTTGGAGGTGTAGAATGAGTATAGAAATTATTGAAGCAGATATAATTGAGGGACTTAGTCAGATAGAAGATAGTTCAATAGATCTGATATTTATAGATCCTCCATATAATTTAGGAAAAAAATATGCTAATAACATTGAAGATTCATGGAATACAGAAGATAAGTACATAGAATGGTTAAGTTGTTGGCTAGAGATGGCGATAAAAAAATTAAAACGTTATGGAAGTTTATATATTATGAATTCTGTTCAGAATATGCCTTATATTGATATATATTTGAGAAAGAAGATGCATATTAAATCTAGAATAATATGGAGTTATGATAGTTCAGGAGTACAAGCCAAAAATCATTATGGTTGTTTATATGAGCCAATATTATTTGCAGTTAAGAATAAAAGTATATATACTTTTAATAATGAGGATATAGCGATTGAAGCAAAAACTGGTTCAAAGAGGAAACTAATGGATTATAGGAAAGACCCACCTCAGCAATATAATTCACTTAAAGTTCCGGGGAATGTATGGTATTTTCCTAGAGTTAGATATAAAATGGAAGAATACGTAAAACATCCATCTCAAAAACCTGAATCATTATTAAAAAGGATTGTGCTGGCAAGTTCAAATGAGAATGATACCGTACTTGATTTGTTTGCAGGAACTTTTTCGATGGGACGAGTTTGCAAAATGCTAAATAGAAAGTATATTGGGATAGAAAAAAGTATTGAATATTGTGAAATTGGAAAAGAAAGATTAAATAATATTGATAATAAATAAAATAGTTTAAACTAAAGTTGTATGATTTGATGAATTCATGTAATAAAATACCAAATTGTGTTAAATATATGATAAAATAGTAGAGTGGAAAATAATCACTCTACTATTATTTTTTTGGAGGAAATTTTAATGGGAATATTAAATAAAATGATTCAAAGTTTATTTGGCAATAATAAAGAGAATAAATTAAGTAATAATATTAATGTGGAAATAGATAAAGTAAAAAATTATATAGATACTGAACCCTATGATAAATATATGTTTTATAAGAATAGCAGTGAATTTCCCAATGATTTTGTAGTATTTGATTTTGAAACTACAGGATTAGATGCAAAAACAGAAAATATAATTCAAATAGGTGCATTAAGATATAGAAATAATGAAAGGGTTGATGAATTTGTTACATATGTAAATCCTCAAAAGGCCATTCCAAGTAATATAACTAGTTTAACTGGAATTGATAATAGTGATGTTAAGAATGCACCTATAATATCACAAATATTTCCTAGATTTATTAATTTTATTGGAGAAGATGTTCTTATTGCTCATAATGCAGATTTTGATATGAAGTTTTTAATTAATAATGCATTTAATCTAAGAATAAAAAAGCCACAAAATGAAGTGATTGATACATTGTCGCTATCAAGGAAATATATAAAAGGTGCAAATGGAGCAAAGTTAGAAAATTATAAACTTCCAACATTAAAAGCAATCTTAAATATCAATGTTGGTTCTCATAATTCAGCCGATGATTGTTTTGTTTGTGCTGAAGTTTATAAGAAATGCAAGGAGAAGATAAATTCTTCATCCAAGCTAAAGAAAAATGAAAATACAGTGATTGATGATAAGTTTTTTAAGATTGAGCAGCAATGTTTCAAAATCGTAAAAGAGATATTGTTAAAAAACAACAAAAGTCTTGAATTTTTAAAATCTACTCATGTAGGTAATTATTATGACATTGTTACGTTTTATACATTGGTTAGGATTAAATTAAAAGGTAAAAAGCAATATATATTATCAAGATATAATGAAGATGAAATAAAGAGAGTATGGAAAGATGCAGTATGTGAGCCTGCTACTAAAAGTGAGACAGGCACTACAAGAATAATATTTAATGCTCCAGATGATTTATTTAAACTAGAGACTTTTATAATAAAGGATTTTGATCATAATATGGAAAGTTTAGAGATTTACAGGACTAATGTTGGGTGTGGAGAAAGAAATGTTCAAGAATATTTAAATTCATTATAAATAAATGTTTATTTTAAAAGGAGAGTAAATGGATGGAGAAAATATTAGATTGTGAAACTATAGAAAGTACATATTTTTCCCTCAGTAATATACTTGAATTAGATAAAAATGAAATTGAACATTTTTTGAGAAAAATAGATATACAAGATTATTACAATAAGCATCTGTATTGTGATTATAGATCATATGAGTTGTTGTTAAATAAGATTGTTAGGGATTATAAAATCAAAATTCAGATTGATAAAGTGTGTTGGTTTCATCTCGCAAGGACTATGGATATTAATGCGTATAATGATGGAATTTATCCATTAGGTAATTATATTAATGACTTATGGAGAACTTTATATTCATTAGTAAAAGAAAAAATTGATGAATATGAATGGCAAAAATTTAGAAAGAGAATAGAATCAGATTATGATAATCACTTTGCTAATTTATATAGAATGAAAGTGAGAAATGAATTTCATTGGGGTCCTTATGCAATGTTAGTTAGAGATGCTGCTTTTAGCAGCAAAGAAATAGGAAATTATGATTATCTCAAAGTTCCAGAGATTGTGGAAAATATAAGTGCATGTTTTGAAAAAATTTATGGTATCAATCTTACTGAAAATTATATAAAGAGTTCCAAATCAATTATTGTAAAATTTATTTCAGATAATGTGAAAGATTATTATGTAGGAGTAGCTCTTAATTATTTATATAATAAAATTCATAATTATAAAATGGCATTGGATTGTAATACTTGCTATGATGGGAAAGCAATGATTGTTTCTAAAAAAGAAATTCTTAATATTAAAGAGATAGGATATTAATTTAACGGCACAGAAGACTTTTAAAGTGATTTGGAGGGATATTATGGCAGGAGATCATACAAAAACAAGCAATAATAATATTGGGATATTAAAAAATGAAATTGGGTTAAAACAGTATAGGAATACTACAATATTTACTAAGGAGGGGAAATTTATATTATCACCATCTATAGGAAATGAATCAAATTGGTTTGATATTAGAAAAGTAAATTTAGATAAGTTTACTTCAGACTATTCTAATGGGTATTTAATAATAAGATTTAAAGGAAAATTATTGTTTACAGACTTGAGAGATTTTATAGAAAAAATGATAGATAAAAATAAATTTTCTGATACTAAGAATAGTGGAGTGCACTGGCAATTTACAGTTAAGGAACCACTTAGAGAGAATGATTCTTATAAAGTGATTGGTAGATTATCAAAAAGAGAAATTTTTATAGAATTAGTTAATAAAGAGTATTTGATTAAAATTATATGAAATTGTGCAGAAAAGTATATTTATAAAATTACAAAGTATGGCTTTAAAAGAGATAATTTGGTGAGTCAATAAATGAATTTTACACAAAATGAGGTGGCAATAGTGTTTAAAGCAGAGGCATTTATAGAATATGAATGGAAGGAAGTTTATCCAGAATTTTGGATTATGAGTAATAGCGGTGATTTATCTGATTACTTGCATGAGACACCCTTAAATAAAATTAAATTAAGATGTATAGAATGCAAAAAGGAAGTACATATATGTGCACTGGGAGATGGAATGAAGAAAGAGCCTTACTTTGCACATAAAAAAACTGATAAGGATGAAATTATACCTGATTGTAGTTTGCGTACAGAAAATGAAGAATATAAAGAAATTTTCAAGTTTGATAAGCCTAGAGCCAATACTTTTGAAAGTGTATTACATAAAGAAATGAAAAAATTTGCAGTAACAAAGTTTTGGAGCAAAGAGAATAAATATATTGTTATGAAAGATGAAGATGTACTAACTTATAATCGATTTGAGAATACAAAATTTCGATCAGACTTATTAGTTCAACCAATTTATAATCAGATAGAAAGAAAAATACAAAGAAATGAACAATATATTTTCGAGGGGCAAACAAGCAAAAATCCACTAACTATAAAACATGTAGAAAAAGCAATAGAGTATAAAAAAGTTGGATTTCTAGAAGAGAATATTATCAATGCTTACTCGTTGGATCATTTAAATAGAGCAACTTTTATATCAGACAATTATATAGATGTTATGAGATTGAAAGAAGAAGGTAGAACAGCACTGGAAGATGAGGTGACTAAAAACAAGGAAATCAGAGGATCAATTATTGATATGTTAGAATTTACTGCTGTAGAAAAGTTAAGTGGCTACTATGCATTTCATGCTGATACTGAGTTTTTATTTGCATTAAAAAATTATAGCAATAATCAATTATTATTTATGCATATTCCAATAACAGAATATACAAATCCAAAAGGTGAAAAATTAATAGGGTTAGAAGAGAAAAACAGACATAAGAGAAAATTAATTATTGCTAGTGTACTTGATACTATTACTATAAAAGGTGATTATTGTGTGGTTGCTTATTTGTATTTTAACGATATTACTAATATAAGTGATATATCAGAGTATCACAATAGAGTTGTGATGCATAAAAATAAAACTATAGAATTTTGCCAAAAATCACTTAATGATTTATATGAAAGATATATCTATGACATTGATGCATTAAAAAATGAGAATATAAATATAAAAAGAAATAGAGATGTATTAGAACAAAGATTAGAAAGCATCATAGAACAGTTAACAGATGAAAAAGAGATGTTAGAGATAAAAGAAAAAGAAATAGGAAAGTTGGAGGAAAAGAATAGTTTATTAAGTAATGAAGTTGCTAAAAGTAACCAAGAAATATCGGATAGAGTTCACTTAAAATTAGAAGAAGAACTGGAGAAGGAATATAAAAAAATTGAATTAATAAAACAAGAATATGTCAGGAAGCATGAAGAATTAAAAGAGCAAGTAGTAAATGAAGTAAAGAAAATGCTTGAAAAAGAATATAATGATAAGTATTTGTCATTGACTGATGGTCATACAAACATGAGCAGACGGTTGACGTGTGAAAAAATACACATGAAATATCTATTGACTATTAAAAATATTGAACAAGCAACTATCGAAGAAAAGATAAAATGTCCTAAGATTGAAAAAACATCGTTAGTTCAATATCTGAGAGAATATGAAACGATACCAACCTATGGATGTGGGGCATGCAAATTATAAATGTATAGTATCATGGAGCTGAGTAAAATATAGTAATTTTCATATATACTTTCATTATGTTTATGATGGATAAATAGGAATTATATAAAGAAAAACAATAGTTAACTCTTAATTAGGTGAAAAAGAGCGGAGATGTATAATGATGGATATGGATTTATATATAGAAAAATATATACAAAAGCAAATTCAAAAAAAATATCAGAATGGTAAGGAAATGGTTGCAAGATCCATTTCGGATTATGAATTTTATATTTTAAATAAATACAAAAAGGAATATCCTTTAAGGCTGTTGTCGATTTATCATTTGATGAAGTTTAGAAATGAATTACGAAAATTAGTATTATTGCCAAGAGAAGATGAATACGAGAAAATCAGTAAAATAAATGAATTGATTGATACAAGTATTTTCTTATCAATTCATATAGGTAAGGATGATTTAGCATTAAAATTTCCGTTGATAGTAAATGTAAGTAAATTATCGAATTATATAGAGAATCGAAATTATAGTAAGGCATCATTCAACATAGACGAGTTACTCTCTATTATGGTAGAAGGATATCAGGAAGATTATGAAATAGACAATCAGATTAGGATTAACAAAAGGGATATCCTTTATAAGGAAAAAGAAAAAAATCCAATTATAATAATGCAAGAAAGTAGAGCAACCCAATATACCATAATTAATGGTAATCATAGAATTATGCATTATTCTAAGACTGGAGAAAGTGTAGTAAATGGATATTATGTTACATCTGAAGAATGTTGTAAATTTGCACTAACTAAAGATTATGAAAAACTTTATAAGATGATATTACATTTGATAGATAAAGTTAATGGTAGCATCGATATTGAAAAAAATATAAATTAAACATCTCGCTATGCTCAATACATATTTGTGTATTTAGTTTTTAAGATAGTGCGATAGTTTATAATCTGTAAAGAAAGTAAACTTTATGGATAAAGGTAAAAGTATAAAGGATAATTTGTAGGGATAATTGGAAAATGACAAATCAGAAGTTGAGTTTATTGTAATAAAATATAATAGAAAACAATAAATCGGAGGAGTAGAACATATGAAGTTATTATACTTGTGGGTAGAAAATCATTACAACATGATTAAGAATCAATCATTTAATATCTCAAGTTCTTATCACATTGATTTTGATATAGAGTTTAACGTACTTAATGTATCTAAAAATAGAGACTATATAGATAACTTTTATGGAAATAATATCCTTGATATAACAGCGATAGTAGGAAGAAATGGGGTAGGAAAGACAACAATAACGAGATTTTTATATGATAAATGTGATAGTGTACATCCATGTGATGAAAATAAAGAATATGTATCTATTGATACGAAGAGAATTTTAGTTTATGAGAGAGGTAGTAATCAGAAAGGCGAACGAAGCAAACTCATCATACACTACTATTTATCTGATGAACCAATAATTAATAACCCGGAAGGCATAGAAATTGAACTCATAGATTTAAAGACAGTACAAAAAGAAGAATTTATTAAAGCAGAGCAGGAGCATGACATAACAACAGTATATTTTACAAATGCTTTTGAGATAAGTAATGTAATGAATAATCAAGGTCTATCAGAGTTTAGTTCATGGGGAGTACATAAGTCTCTTTGCTATACACCAATGCTTTCATTACAGAAAGCATTTACAAAACTGAAAAGTCATTACGGAGCTGATAAGGCTGATGGTGGATTCATATTGTTAGATGTAATTAATCAATATGCTCAAAATATGACTACAGATTTTAAAACACCATATGCTACATCTATAAGTTATAATTTTTTAATTGCAGTAAGATACTTTCCAAACTCAATAGCAAAACTATTACCTATTATGAAAGATTTTAAGTTAAATATAACAGAATTTGGGGAATACATTAAGTTTCAGGAAGACTTTTTTAGACAAAGCCAATTTAATCAGACAGTTATGTTTATCAGAAAAAATATCTATGAGTTTTTAGCGGATAAATTTAAAAAGGATCATTGGCAGCAAATGTATTTAAATATACTCTGTGAAATTGTGTTGTGCCTAATAAATATGTTTACCTCAAGATATAAAAATGTTAACTTTGAAGTACTTGAAAAAGATCATATTAGGATTAACAGTGAAGAAGCATTTGAGAAAATATTAGGACAAATAGCAAATAATGATGAAAACGCACCTAAGAAAGAGTTAATTAGAAGGATAAGAAATGTACAAGGTGTTGATCTTAATGTCATAAGAGGCTTTATTGATTTACAAGACGGAAATATGCAGGCGCTACGAGAGTCGAGGTGGTATAGACAGGTTCAAAACTTCTTAGATGATTATAACATAATTGCAAATATAGAGATTGCTCAGACAATCAACTTTGGATTTATGCAACTCATTGAATTAATAATTGATCACTATAATAACAAAGAGACTGTATACGGAAGAATGCTTAGTATTATACCTCAGCCTATGTCTTCTGGTGAAGCAGCAATGATAAACCTATTTGCTACTGTCTATTCAGCACTAAAAAAGAAAACAAGCGGAAGTATATTATTGATAATAGATGAGATAGATGCATTTCTACACCCTAAATGGCAGCAGGACATATTAACACATATTACTAGGTGGATAAATGAATCTAAGGAATTTAATAAAAAGAAGGTTCAATTGGTAATAGCCACACATTCACCAATTATTTTATCAGATATACCGAAAGATAACATCATTTATTTACAAAAGTCATTTGAAACGACATCTAAGGACAAGTTTACTTTTGGAGCAAATATTAGTACATTATTCTATGATTCATTTTTCATGGAACAAGGAAGCATAGGAGCGATAGCAAGGAAACAGATTCAATGGGCAATAGATAACATAAGGAACACTAATTTAGGTATAGAGGACCGGAAAAAGCTGGTATATATCATTGATAATATAGGAGATAAATTCCTTAGAGAAAAGCTGAAGTCATATTCTATTTATATTGCAGCAAAAGATGAGGGAAGGGATAGTAAATGGTAAAGATTGAAGTATCTACGGCAACGAGAAAACATATAAACGATAGTCATAAAGAATATATTGAACAAACATCTTTACCGAAGTTGGAGGCAATGATAAAGGGAAAAAGGATGACTAAAAAGCGTAAGTTGCTTATGAGTTTATTTGGAGATATGCCAGAAAATAGAAAATCTTCTTTAATAAACTATTGCTTATCAGCTGAATTAAAAGATATAGTAGATAAATTTAACAATACTTTTTTAATGATATATGGATTTGAGTTTAGTGATTTAGAAAAACATGGGGCAACAATTGAAGCTATTCGTAAAGAGTTAAACTTCATATTTAATTATGTGGGATTCAACGTAGGAACAAAGTTGGGTAATGGTGAAAAATGGAATAGGCATGAGTTTATTACGAGTTTAGGGATTAAAGTATGTCCATATTGCAATAGGCAATACATAACATCATATGAAGGTGAATCAGATAACAGAAAAACTACTGCCGATGCAGACCATTATTACCCTAAGGTAGAATATCCAATATTACAAATGAATATTTTTAATTTAATACCAAGTTGTGGTGTATGTAATTCAAGGATGAAAGGAACAAAAAATAAAAAGCACTTATACCCATATGAGGATCCAAGTGATAGCTTAATCTTTAAGATACCATTGGAGGTAGGCGAACGAGTATCAGAGATAATAATAGATACAAAAAGTATAGAAAGAGCTGAAGCTTCTGTAGAGGTATTTAAACTTAATAAGGTATACCAAGCTCATTTAGATGAAGTTTCTGAAGTAAAGAAATATATAGAAGAGTACTTTGAATTTGGTGATAAAGTATATGAAGCAACACATGGTTTAAGCGTGCCATTTGACATATTCAGTATATGGTTTAGTTTCATGGGAAAGAATATATCATCAGAGCCGTTAATAAAACTAAGACAAGATATATTTAAACAACTAAAAGAGGAACATAAAAAGTAAGAAATTTGTGGTAAAGTTGAGAAAGAAAGTGCTAAAGGTTGCCTCGATAGCAATAATATTCAAAGAAACTCTACGTTAAAAGCAATGTTATTTGAAAATGATCCATGAGAATGAGGTTATTCCCAAGTATATCTGGGTGATTCGATAAATTTAAATTTGTGTGAGAAATTATATATTTACTCTGATAGCATAAATACAAAAAATTGTAATTGCTGTACCAAAGTAACTTAAGACGTAGCAATTGAAAACTTATATTTGCTACAACAATTATGATATTGTAACTCAGCATTATAAATTATATAGATGGAATGATGGATATATATGCAAGTATGTAATGTTATTATTGTATACAATCATGATTTAGAAAAGATACTTATATGTAAAAGGTTAAAAAATCCATATAAATTGATTAAGTATTTTGTATTTATACACATCAAAAAATAGAATGGCTATGTCATTCTATTTTTTCAGGAGGCAGTTTAAAAAGGGAACTAAATAAGTTTGAATCATAAGTATTTCTAAGGGGATTTATGAAGCGAATGTTTATAATACTTGAATGAGACTTATAGACATATATTCATCATCAGTTTCATTGGCTGCATCTCAATAACCATATCCAATCACTTCGTCAGCAATCTTTTCTAGGATTTTGTTGCCAACATCTTTTATTTTTTTTAATGCTACAATATTTAACCTCGGATTACAAATCCCAATCTGTTTTATTTCTTTAAATTCATCTTTAGCGGATACTTTACCCATTACATAATAAATCAACAACTGTAATGTATTTTCTTTTGTTGGTAAGTTTTTAGATACTTTGAAATCCCAAATTGTATCATTACTGATGTAATCTCCATCCCCGCTTGTAATGATTCTTGAATATCCCCCTTCAAAAGTAAATCCACTTTGAAGTATAGGTCCGTACTTTTCAAAAAAAACAGTACATCTATGTATCATGCATTTTATATTTTCTAATGTATATTCATTGGGAGCAAGATGCCAGTTTAATTCGCTCATCCCTCCTCTGCCCCATGAGTCATACTGAACCAAACGGCAGGTGTATTTTATAGATTCATTATCTATGGAATTTATTTTTTTTAGAATTCTCATTGCACGTTTGGTTTGTGTTTTTTGATCATCGCTTTCCTTTTCATCTATAATTGCTGCTCCTTTTAAAGCAATATGGAAGATGCTTTTTTTCTCTTCTCCTAATATCATACGAGCTAAATAATCAACTACTAATCCAATTAGTGAAGGTGATATATTTTCATCTGAAATATCGCAAAATCTATCATCGCTTTCATCTATTATTTCAATTACCATATTCTTAGGATTTACATAACCACCAGTAGGTTGCTTAACCTTTTTAACACGATCTGTTACTGATAATCCTCTTATAGAATAGAAAATAATACGCCATATATTTAATAATTCTTTATCAGACATATTTTTATGAAATAACCCTATCATCTGTTTAGTGTCTTTTTCATCAATGATCTTACATGCTAATTTTAGAGCACTTTCTAAGTTACCTTCATAACCTTTGTTATTTCCTTCAAAATACTCAATTAGTTCCTGTTTATATTTATCTATTAAATCAGAGAATAAAGTTTTATGACCTACTACATTATTGTTTATACATTTATAGCAATGTAATGTTGATTTGGCATCTTCTAAACTCCTATGATTTGCTGATTCATAATTGTAATTGTAATAGGCTGCACATGTAGATAGTTTTTGATTTCTCCAATTTCCAGTATCTTTCTTATAAATAGGCACAAACATTTTCATTACATCATCAACTTTGCCAGTCCATTTAATTCCAATACTTTCGAGAACACGTAAATCAAATGAAATATTATACCCCACTATGACCTTTGCTGTATTTAATATTCCTAACAATATTGGGAGTATTTCATGTGGATACGGCATTTCAGATACCATATCAGGTGTTATGTTATGTATCCATACTGCTTCAGGCCAATCTTTCTTATTATATGGTTTCAACAAGGTATTCAAAAGAACATTTCCTTCCCCATTAATTATTGAAATTTCTAAAATTTCATCTTTGCCATAACACCCTATATCCAAGCCTGTAGTTTCACAATCTAAAACTATTATTTCAGATGTATTATTACAACGAACCGGCTCAATTTGCATACTATCTTTTAAATAATGCCATCTTTTCTTTGATATTTTATCTAGTAACAAATATTCTTTATTCATGTTATACACCTACCTCAAACTATATATAGTATTATACTACTCATTAACACATTATATATAGTGAAGTTATTAATGAGTCTATTATAATTCAAGGAAAAAAGCCACATATATCAGCATTATGTGCATATATTTAGTTATTTTTTCTTATTTTCTAAAAGTTTAGGTCGCTGTCTTTTTAGGTATTCATCTGCTCCAATTGCCATTATATCTTCATAAATTTCATGTGTTGTTTTTTTATATTCTCTTTCAAACTTCAAACCACTACCTTTTCTTTTTTTATTCTTACTTAAATACCTTAGCAAATAAAGTTGTATTAAATTATTTTTCGATAGTCCTAGTTTTTCAGCGTCTTCTGTTAATTCCTTATCTAAAGGTTCTATTAATATACACTCTTCCTTTATGCACTTTTCTCCAAAACAATTATAGTTTTCTTCTTTCCAATAATCTCTATCCTTATATCGTTCCATTATCAATATTTGTGTTTCTTCGAGACAATCGGCAGAAGTTCTAAGCACATCAAACTCTTCTAAACCAAATTCTTTTCTATACATTTTGGGTACAAAACATTTGTCAGCAAAACTCCAACAATATTCTTTTTCTACTCGCTTTCTGAATGTACTACTTTCCAAACCTATATCTTTTGCTATATCCTTAAAACTTTCGCTTTTATTTAGTCTTTTGGTTACAATTTCATGTAGACTAAACCAATGTTTATTTGATTTGCTATAGTAGTATGTTTTTTGTATTTCCCCCAATAATTCAATTGGATTATAACTTATTAGTAGTGCTATATCTTCTATACGCTCATTATTGTTTAATCTTTTAACAATTTCTTTTGTGTTTAATATTTCGTTTTTATTAATCATAGTTTATTCCACCTTTTTATATTTGTTTTAACGTCTTTTTTTATTATAAGAGTTTCTTTCTAAGAAATGTTGGATTTATTGAGTTTTTCTACTTGAGTATAAGTGGAAACAAAATATGCAATTAAACGTCTTATGAAAAAACTTAGGCATTTATTATTTTTTGATAATACCAATTCATTTACGCTACAGTATTTTAATCAATATTAAAAAATTAGATAACAACAAATAATGTCGAAAATTTTTTCTAGAATATTGAAATAAAAGACATAATTTAGATTTAAATTAATATATAATTTTTAGTAGTGCATTAAATGAAATTTCAAGTAATGTAATAAACATACATTGCTCGTGCTAATAAGAAATTTATTTTAGAGGGTTGAGTATTACAAAGAAAAACTTGGTTGCTAAGTGATTAAAAATTTTTTTTGGACAAGTTATTGAAATGTAAAATAAGATGGGAGAGATATTTAGTGGAAATGAATGATTGGGAAACGTGGATTTCTAATTTTAGAGAAACGATGATAAAAACATATACGTATGATCCAAAGAGAATTAGAGAAGATTTTGGATCAGAAACAAGAGTAAAAGATGATTATAAGGGGCGTGTAATATTAGAATTACTTCAGAATGCAGATGATGCTCAGGTTACAAATGATACCGAGAATATGAGAATAGGTGATAAAAATGTTATATTATATCTTAAAAAGGATGCATTTTATTGTGTAAATGGTGGGTATCCTGTAACTCAGAATGGTTTAGAAGCCATTTGTAGACTTTCACATAGTCCTAAGAAAGACAGAAAATTATACATAGGAGAAAAAGGATTGGGTTTTAAATCGGTTTTGTGTTTTACTGATAGACCTGAAATTCATAGTGGAGACTTACATTGTAAATTTAATAGAAATGATGCTATGAAGTTTCTTTATGAATCAAATATTAATGGAATTGATAATTTTGATTCGGATAATATAGCATTGTTTAGGTTTCCGCAATATCTAAGTCAAGAAATATGGATGCAAGATAAAATATTGACTGAGTTTGTTAAAGAAAACGCTACAGTAATAAAACTGAAAATAACAGATAACAATTATATAGTATTAAAAGAGAAATTATTAGAGATCAAATCTACTATATTATTGTTTTTAAATTCTTTAAATAAGATTTCAATTAGAATTGAAGAAGATGATAGTTCATTAATAGAGAAAGATTTTATTATACATAGATCTGAGAGTCAGGAATTAGATAATCAATGTACGTTAGAAGATGGAAATAATAAATCAATTTGGCAAGTATATAATGAAACATTTGAAATTGAAAAAAATTTTATTGGGGATACTGATGAACAGGTTTTTCAAGATATTAATGCTTGTAAGGTTTCTTTTGCGTTGCAGAAAGAAGAACTAAATTATAAACCTTTAGATAATTTGGATGAAAATTATATTAGAGTATACTTTCCAACTTGTGAGGAATTTTCTTTACCATTTTTATTTCATGCATCCTATTATACTGACAGTTCAAGAAAAAATATAAATCTTGAGCATGAATATAATAGAAATCTTACTAAAAAAGCAGTCGATATATTTATAGATATTGTATTGCCTAAAATAATGAATAACAAAACTAATATATGCAATCACATAGATTTGCTTGTAAGTAATCTTGGTAAAGAAAAAATTTCAAATTTATTAGGTGATGATTATTTACCTAAAACTGTAGGGGAATTATTTTGTCAATTAGTTTATAAAAAACTTAGTAAAATGAAATTTATACCCAATTCAGATGGAATGGTTAAATTACCAATGAAAGTTAGTCGATTTTTTTTCCCATATTCTGAATGGGCGAATTGGTACTCGGATTTTACAAATCAAGTATTTGCTGAATTGAATTTAGTTAACATCGAGTTTACTAAATTAAAAAGATGCGAGTTATTAGATATAATGGGAGTTAAAGATATAAGTATTGATGAAATACTTAATTGTATAGAGAAAAATTATAGAAAAGAAGTGGAGTGGTTTAGAAAAGCATATATTTTGATACAAGAATTAAAATCCAAATTAGATTATTATGAAAGAAAAAAATATGAAGAAACTCTAAAAATGAGAAAAATACTATTAACTTCTGATAATGAAATTGTATGTTCAAATGATATAAAGGTATTCATGAATCCGGGAAGAACTGAATTTGCTAAATTACCAAGTTGGATAAATATTAAATTTATTAATTCTGACTTAGTTAAAAGTTTGGCTCCTAATAGAGAAAAGGCTTGGGAAGAATATCTAGATGATCTAGGTGTAAAAAGATTTCAAGCAAGAGAAGTATTAAGAGAAGTATTATCAGTCAATATTAAAAAGTATTGGGAAGTTGATAAAAATAATATTAATGAAATAGAAATGATCAAGTTTACATATCAACTATTTAGAAGTGACGATAAGGAGATGAATTATGATTTCAACAGACCTGAAAAGGAAACACTTAGAATTTTAAAAGAAATTCCCATACCATGTAAAGGAAATGAAGAAAATATAAAATGGGTTAAAGCAGGAGAATGTTATTTTAGCGAAGATTGGATAGGGAGTAATCTATTAGAACTGCTATATAGCGGGATTGGGGAGTTTATATGTGATAGAAAATATTATATAGAGAACATTGGATTAAATGAAAATGAATTATATAGTTTTTTATACTTTATTGGGGTTGAAAATAAACCAAGAATAATCGAATTAAGAAATAAATATTTAGACAAAACTGCTTATAGTAGGGAATATTGGAGGTATATCACCAAAAAATATGAGAGTTATGTAAATGTAAGCAATCAAGAAGAGCGGTTTGAACTTATATCGGATTTTATAATAGACAAAATATATTATATAGTTAGGAATAGTTATAGAGCAAAAGTTTTATTAAATTATCTAGCGCAAAATATTAATATTATAAATGGATTATCTGCAACAATTTCATATAAACCATATAGAAGTGCTTATACATATCCTACTCAAATATCGGATAGTTATATAATGTGGCTATTTAGAAATATTAAATGGCTATATGATAAAGAAGGGAATGCATTAGAACCTAAAGATATATTTTTTATTGATAAGGGAGGAATAAATAAAAATTTAATAGGTTATGTACCACAAGTGTCTTATAAAAATCAAAAAATTGTGGCTAATGTTGAGAGCATAAAAGTTTTTTTGATCAATATTGGTGTAAAGAATGATTTGCATTCATTAGATGCACGACATTGGTATAATATTCTTTATAAAGTGGCAGAAAAATATGAGAATCAAGAAATTAGCGGTGATGACGCTGAAAAAATTAGAAGTATCTATCGTGCATTTATTAGAAGTGATGCCAAAATAAATAATGAAATTTTGCTGAAAGCAAAAAATGAATTTATTAAAAGTGGAAAGTTGATGGCAACTTATCAGGGAAAATATAAGTTTTATTCTGTAAGTGAAATATTATATGCAGACAAATTAGAATTATTAAATGAATCAAAATTATTTGTGCCATGTTTTCAAGTTGATGTGAATAGAGAATCTAGAATTAAACATTTATTTGACATACCATCATTATCGAAATCATTAACAGAGTTTCCTGAGTTCGGTTCAACTGATGAAACATTAGTTGGAATAGTAAATAAATTTATTGATGATGCTAAGCCTTACATATTAGCAAGGATGTCAAAACAAGAAGATATAAAAAAAGAAATTATCGATATTTTACAAAAGATCAAAGTAAAACCAGTAACTCATATATATGTAGAATCTATAATTACAGATATAAGGAATGACTTAAAAATAAAAATTCCCAAAAGAGAAGTCGAATCATATGTTCACAAAGAAAATAATAGTGATGTTAACATAATATATATATGTTCAAGAATCCTTTCCTCAGGAGAGCAAATAAAGATGCAAAGCGAAGTTGAATTTATTCTTAATATATCAAATAGATTATGTGAATTGTTTAATGTCGATTTAAATGAAGCGTTTTTTACATTGCTAAGCAAAGGAAGTAGAACGAGAATGAAAATACTCAAAAGTATAGATATAGATGAGGAAAAAATAGATGAATTTGTAAATGAACTTATAATTGATGAAAGTATTGAAGTTGAAGATGATAAACAAGAATTTATTTCTAAAGACATTGATGTGGAAAATAAACATGAGAGAAATAGTACAAGCGTAGTGGAAACCATTTATAATTCCAGTACAGATATAACTACTTATGAAAAACGAAAAGTTATAAATTTAGATTTTAATAATGTTGTATATAGTGAAGAACACATAGAAGGAAGTCGTGATTATATAGAGCCAGTATCTGACACTCCAGCAAGAACTGTAGGGTATTCTAGTTTTAGTGTAGGAAATAATAGTAGTTCAATTGGTAGAGTGAATGATTCAGACCAAAGAAAAACAATAGAAGAACAAAGTATGAAAATTGCTATGGACTATGAGAGAAAACACGGTAGGAAACCAGATGATTCTCCAAGCAAGCAGAGAAGAAGTAAAAATAATTATGGTCCGGGATGTGATATTCAATCAGTAGAATCAGATGGAAAAATACGAAAAATAGAAGTTAAAGCATCATTAGATGATATATATAATATTGAGTTAACACAATCTGAACTAGACAACGCTAGATCAAATTCTACTGGAACCAATTATTATATTTATAGAGTAGTTAAACTAGATATGAAAAAATATCCTGATGGACCAGAAATATATATATTTAGAGATCCTTATTTAAAGTGTCCAATTCACCCTATAAAAGTAAGAATGGAATTACTAAATGCGGAATATACTCGTGTTAAGATAAATACAGATAGTAATCATGAAGAAATTTATGATGAAGTTGCAGTAACTGTAAAAGAAAATAGTTAATCATAAAAATGAAAAAGCAGAGTATTTATTCTAAGTATTCTAGATTTAATTAAAAAAATTTAATTTATAAGGTGATAACAATGCTGAAAAAAGATTATGAATATATTATGAAACAAATAGATTATGCAATTAAAATGTCATGGTATAATGATATATCTAGTGATTATTCTAATGGTCATTTGTTGAAAGAAGATTCGCTTAAAAATGCTTTATATTTTCATATAAGAAAGCGCTTGGATAATTTATTTCAAATGTTAAATATTAGAATGTATACTGAATATAATGAAGGCTACTTGAAAGTTAATAAAATGAGAGCAGATATAGCAATTGTTGAGATAGATAAAAGTTCAGATAATTATTATTTAGGTAATAGAATAGAAAATGTACTTGCAATCATTGAACTTAAATATCATGCTTCACCAGAGTATATGTATACAGATGTAGAAAAAATAAAAAAATATAAAGAAATTAAAGAATTAGAGAATTGCCAATATTATTTGGGATTTTTAAATGAAAATGTATATACTCAAAGGCAGTATTGGCTTGATAAGCGTCAAACTAATAACTGGGCGAGAAATTGTGTGACTGAATTAGATGCTTGCAGATATGATAATTATAGGGAAGGTGAAATGGCATTTTCTATATATTCGTATAATTCATATAATTCAAATTTAAATACAGAAAAAGTAGAAGAAATGAAATATGTAAAATTGATTTAAGGAAAGTAATTAATAATTAATTCAAAATAGTTATTATTAATTTATAATTTAGTGAGGTGACTTGTATGATGATTTCTCCTAATCTTGCGTGTGATTATAGTGAGATAATTAAAACTTATCAAGATAAATATAAAATTAATATTGAAGAATTAATACAAGATGATTTACCATCTGAATTAATTCTTAAGGATTATAGCAATAAATCAAGTTTTTTGGTTTTAAAGTCAATATTGGCAATAAATATAATGGAATATAAACAACTTTTAATTACAGGTAATGTAGATAAAAGAATACTTTTTTTGTATAAGTTGATAATATATGATTATTATGATTATTGCCAAGCATGTAATACATTTTGTGGAGTTCAATTGTATTCAGTGGCACGCTCACTTTGTGATCATTCCAGAATATTTCTCCTTTCCCTATGTAGTGAGGAATTCTGTGATTATTTATATACTGAATATACTGATGATGAAAAAAAGGAAAGATATTATAGGAAAAGAGAAAAAAATATAAGCCAAAAGTTAAAAGAAATTGCTGAAAAAGCAAAAAAAATGAATAATAATAAAGAATTTTATGTAGAATCATCTGTTTTTAATCTTACAACTGATTTATACGATGATTTAACTAATAAATTAGGTGAATTATCACATTTATCAGAAATAACTCTGGCAAAAGAATTTTTTTCTGTAGATGAAAAACTGATTTTTACTTTTTCTGATAAACAGAAAACTATGAAATTTGAAGATAAACTTATAGAATATTTTGTTTCAACAACTTTATCAACAATCGCTATTTTTATAGGAGAAGATATTAAGCAAACAAACAAGATAATAAAATTATATAATTTCTTAAATTTTCTTAGTGATGAATTATATAAGTTTAGAAATATTGATAAATTATTAATAGAATTAAAAAATCAGATGAAGGATATACTTAATTCAGAAGATATAATAGATAATAATGAATAGTTGTATTGAAATTTTATGCGCAAAACAAGAATAATGACTGCTTAGTTAATGCATAGTTTTAAACAATCATGAATTTAGTTAGGTAGAAACGTAAATTATATTTTAGATGTGATTATATGAGTAGGTATTCGTTTATAGCAACTGATTATGAAATACCAGAAGTAAAAAATTCAAAGGAAAGAATTATTACTGTGCAAGAAGCCATTGAATTAGGAATAAAAGCACATAAATTCATGCCTTGGGAGAAAAGGAATCCAGATGATAAGATAGTGTTCTTTGAAAAAGAAAGTGATTTAGGTGAACTGGTTATTAAAAAAGGTACTAACTTTGAGAAGAATGTGAGATGGTATACTCATAAACCACTCATTTATTCAATATATTTTCAGTATTCAAAACTAAGGGTAAAACAATTATTAGAATACCTAAAAGAAAATATTAGTGAAGGACACCAATTAGAACTTTGGTTAATATGGCTTGACGATAAGCAAAGTATTAAACCTAATATATTTAATTATGAAGAACTTTGTATAGGTGATCTTAAGCAAATGTATGATTATCAGGATAAAAAATATGTACATCATAATAATATAATAATAGGAAGATAAAATTACATTTAATTATAGTAGATAAGTTTCCATAGTTCTTAAAAGTTGTAAAAGATAAACGGTAGATATTAAGGATGTTATTATTGTTATCTATGTCCCCGTCAAAAAAAGATCGCCCAAGAAATAAAAAAGATTGACTACGTGGCGGAGCAGTACAGAAAAGAGAATAGAATAGAGAGCATAAAAGCGAGTAGAACACAGCCTTCGGGTCGGTTTTCTTAATTCGAATTTATGCTCTTTTTTCGTTCATTTTATAGGCTCTTTTTAGTTTTTATTCAATTTTCCTTCATTATATATAGTCATACTTTTTTTAACGGCTCCTTCCTGGCTACTGCCCTTGTAATAGTAATGGTGAGCCTTTAGAGTTTTATTACCAGTTTCTTGCTTTATGCAATCTTTTTTTTACAGGAACAATAAATGTCCCCGTCAAAAAAAGATTAACCAAGAAATAAAAAAGATTGACTACGTGGCGGAGCAGTAAAAAAACAGAATAAAATAGAGAGCATAAAAGCGAGTAGAACAAAGCCTTCGGGTCGGTTTTCTTAATTCGAATTTATGCTCTTTTTTTCGTTCATTTTATAGGCTCTTTTTAGTTTTTATTCAATTTTCCTTCATTATATATAGTCATACTTTTTTTAACGGCTCCTTCCTGGCTACTGCCCTTGTAGTAGTAATCGCAAGCCTTCAGAGTCATATTACCAGTTTATTGCTTTATGCAATCTTTTTTTTACAGGAACATAGTTAGAACTTAAATTATGAATTAAAAAATGATTAGAGATAATAAAGATTGAATAAGAGAAAAATAGTTATTGCTATAACTAGTGCTGAGAACCGTTCATATAAGGGATGTAGTGGATTTTATATCATCAAATAGATGGAGTTATTATTTGGAATTGAGAAGTATAAAATAAAAAAGACTGACTATAAGAAAATATAGATTGAATATCGCAAAACAAAGTTTAAATATTGTAAAAAATAGATTGATTATTAGATAAAAAAAGATTAGATGCAGTAAAAAAATGATTAACTAAAAATAATAAAGATTGCATAAGTAAAAATAAAGTTTGATTAAGAATTAAAATAGTTTGAATCAAATTTGATTTTTTTACATTTAATAAAGATTGATTCTAGACCATTCCGTATAAATGCCAATATGGTGTACAGATTCATTTAGTTAAATAAATATAAATTATTAAAAGCATCTAATAAAAAAATAGATGCTTTTAATAATAATATTGTTAATTTTCATTCTATTATTAAATATAAAATTAGTAAAATTTAAAATGGATATACATAAGAAGTATCTGGATTAAGATCTCTTTCTATATGCTCAACAATTATAAGGGGATCTACTTGACCTTCATAGGTATCTTTTTTAATTTTCCCTTTTATTTTAACCCAAGTATCGCTACTATAAGATTCTAGATTATTACTATCACATCTAATGCCAGCAACTTGCATATCAGCTGCACAACATACCATCATAAATCGTCCTATTATAAAGTCATTTTCTTTTAAGTTTTTATCTTTATATACAAACCCTGTTATTTCAATCTCTTTTCCATCATATTTATCTGGATTTCCTATAATTTCATCGAGAGAAAATACAAAATTTTTTGAATTTACTTGTATAATATTATTTTTAATATCTAATTCCTTTTTTTCAACATTGCCTTGTCCATCACTTTCAACTTTTCCACCGTATAATTCATAAGTTGACGATGTAGAATTTGAATTATTATATCCATTATTATTCTGGTTAGTATCTGAGGACGAATTAGAATTACTAATTGAGTTTAAATCACTAGTTTTTATTGCAGAATTTGCATTAGTATTTTGCATAAAAAATATCATAACTAAAGGAATGATAAAAATAATATAATTTTTAATTTTAAGTTTTTTCTTATTAATGTTAAAACTGTTTGTAACTAAGAATAAAGCTATTATTAACATAGATATCATTCCAAAGATTGCAAAGGGAATAATTCTAGGGTGTACATACATCATTATCTCATTACTAACAATAATTTTAAGATAGAATTCTGAAAATCTTAATAATATTAATATTTTAATGATTATGTCGAAATTTAATTTTTTCATTTTCTCATCTCCAAATTCAAGTTAAAATATATTAAGAGAAATATATTAACATATAAAATCTTACATTCTAGGTTAATTTAAGATTAATAAGAACACTAAATGATACTACAAGAATAAAAAATATTAGTTTCAGAACAAACTTCATTTTGAAATTACCAAAAAGCATAATTGTATTTTTTATATCAAGCATAGGTCCCACTACTAGAAATCCCATTACAGAATTTACTGAAAATTGTTTTAAAAAGCTTTTAGCAATGAATGCATCAGAAGTAGAGCAAACTGAAAGTAAAAAGGACAATAATATCATTACTATAAGTGAGCTTCTATTATCATTTGGAATATATATACTATTATTTATAGATACTATACTTTGAAAAATACTAGATAAAAATGTACCAATAATCATGAACTTTCCTGTATTAAAAAATTCATCACCAGTATGGATAAATACTGCCTTAAGCTTTTCAAATTTACTTTTTGAATAATCATATTCATCATTGCAAAAACCACAGTTGCATACCATATCACTATCTTCATTTCTCAAAATCTCTTCGTCTTTCTTTGTGAAAAATTGCATAATTAAACCCACTGAAATTGAAATTATTATTCCAGAAAGAACTCTGCAAATTACAACAGATCTCATTCCTTGAAACGCATATATAGTTGAAACAATTGCAATTGGATTTACTATAGGTGCTGCTAGCATAAAAGTGACACCAGCAGCTATAGGTATTTTTTTCTTCATAAGGCCTTTAACAACAGGGACTGTCCCACAATCGCAGATTGGAAATAATAATCCTGCAAAAGCTGCAATTATACAAGATAAGAAAATGTTTTTTGGAAATATTTTGATAAACATCTTTCCTGATATATAAATTTGAATTATTGCAGATATAAAGCTTCCAACTAAAATAAATGGAATACCTTGAATTAATATACTTATAAACACGGTATAAAACTTTTGGAATTTACTTAAGTATTCAGAATAAATGCTTATATCTGAGAAGGATAAAGTAATTAAATAAGTAAATAAAAACATAAGAAAAAATATAAAAAATAGACTTTTTAGAATAAAAAAGTTGTGGTGATTATTAAGCTCACGGTACTCTTCTTGAGAAATTTCTTTAATATTAAGTGAAGAAACATGTTCTATAAGATTGGCTGTTTCATTAATTTTCTTTATTTCTTTTTGAATATTTAAGAAATCTTTTTTATTTAAATCAGTTATGTTATTGAAGATTATTGTATTACTATTAAAAATTTGGTTAACCAATATGCTTTTCATATTTCTAAAATACATAAAGAATTTTTTTGCATCTATTATAGCTACTATATCCTCAACTTCACAAAACTTCTTTATATTTTTATCATTAAATATGTTAATGATAGAATTAGAATTTTTCATACCATTTACTTCAATAAATATTCTATTAGGAGAGTATTTTGTTAAAATTCTTTTAATATAAGTTTCGTTAAGTTCTCCATTTGAGTCATTTATTATGTTTATGACTTTAATGTTTTCGTTTGAATTAAGATATTTATCTTTTATTTCAGTTTGTCCAAATTCATCTTGGATAATAACAATAGTTTCATTTTGCAACTCATCATCTTTAAGCATAGAATTTATAAAACTAGTTTTTCCGGATTCTAAAAATCCTAATATTATTTCGATTTTTGTTTTCATAAATATTCTCCTTATTGCAATTGGTTTGCATTTAAGTAAATTATATTCCTATAGTTGTAAGATGACAAGTTCGGTATTTATATGCGTATTAACCATTATTGACATATTTAAACTTAAAGAGTAATATTATTAAATGAAATGCAAATGCAAATCATATGCATATGGAGGTGCGAATATGAAAAAGAAAATTATTTCGGGAGTTTTAACTATGTTAATAGGTATTATGTTGATAGGATGTGGAGCTAATACCAATACTAAAACTACTACGGAAAACACAAATGATAAAAAATTAAGTATTACAGTTTCAATATATCCGTTGAAAGAATTTACAGAAGAAATTGCAGGAGATAAAGCAGAGGTTACTTGCTTGGTTCCTAACAATGTGGAACCACATGAGTATGAACCAAAGGCTCAAGATCTTAAAGGGTTAACTGAAAGTGATGCTTTCATCTATAATGGACTTGGAATGGAGAGCTGGGTAGATAAAGTTAACGAGGTAATTAAAGATAAGAATATACCTGTTGTGAATTCAAGTGAAGGTGTAGAATCTAGACAAGAAGAAGATGCTATTGATCCACATAGTTGGTTAAGCTTAAAAAATGCAGAAATACAGTCTGAAAATATAAAAAATACTCTTATTAAGTTAGATGAAAAAAACAAAGATTATTATGAAGCAAACTATAATAAATTTAAAGAGGAATTAGAAAGCTTATCCAATGAATATAAACCTAAGTTTGACGCATTAAGTAAAAAGGATTTCGTAACAGGACATGCTGCTTTTGGTTATTTATGTAGAGATTTCGGATTAACGCAAAAATCAGTAGAAAATCTATTTGCTGAAGGTGAGCCAACACCAAAACAATTAGAGGATTTGGTGAATTTTTGTAAAGAAAACAATATAAAAACTGTTTTCTCAGAATCACTTGCAAGTCCTAAGGTTTCAGAAGCTTTAGCAAATGAAGTAGGAGCAAAAGTGGTACCAATTTTAACATTAGAATCTAAAGAAGATGATAAGAATTATATAGAATCAATGAGATACAATCTAGACGAAATCTATAAATGCTTAGAAAATGAATAAAAGAGTTATTAATATAACATATTAGAAATTTAAATTTTTACTATTGGCTAAAATGTTATTATAAAAGTAGACTTAGCATTAGAATTATTAATGTTTAAAGTCTATTTTTATAAAGGTAAATATTTTTGGTCAAGAGTTATGAAATTAATTTTGTTTTAAGTGAGAGGTTTTTAGATGAAAATGGAAGTAGTACCAATTACGATATCAGTAAGACTTCAAGAAGCAAGAAAAGAATTTGTAGATAGAAATGGAAAGGAACAAACAGAAAGGGAGATGCATACATTTTTTATTGCAAATTAAAATTATTAAATAAAAAACAATTAGAAAAAATGATAATTATCTCACTAGAAATACAATAAGATATACCAATATTTATTGCTTTCTAAATAACAGGAATATGAATTATGTAAAAACTTCTATGAAGAAGGCACAAATTAATAATAAGAAAAATAAGTATATGGAGATGAATTTTATATGACAAAAGTAGATATAATTTCAGGTTTTCTTGGAGCAGGGAAGACAACACTTATAAAGAAGCTTATTAAAGAAGCGTTAAAAAATGAGAAAGTTTTATTGATTGAAAATGAGTTTGGAGAAATAGGAATAGATGGTGGTTTTCTTAAGAATTCAGGAATTGAAATTAAGGAAATGAATTCAGGGTGTATATGTTGTTCTTTAGTTGGAGATTTTAAAAATGCGTTAAAAGATGCTTTAGAAAAATATAAACCAGACCGTATTATAATAGAGCCATCTGGGGTAGGAAAGTTATCTGATGTAATAGAAGCAGTTGCAAATATAAAAGAGCATGATAATATTTCATTAAATAGTTTTGCAACAGTAGTGGATTCGATTAAGTATAAAACATATATGGATAATTTTGGAGAATTTTTTAATAATCAAATTGAAAATGCAAGAACTATTATTTTAAGCCGCTCGCAGAAATTATCAGATGAGGAACTAAATATATGTGTTAAAGAAATAAAGAAGCATAATAATAAAGCCAATATTATTACTACTCCATGGGATGAATTAAGTGGAAAACAAGTCTTAAGTGCAATTGAAGGCAGAAATTCTTTTGAAAAAGAATTTCTTAATAAGGAAAATTTAAATAATCATAGTTGTCATTGTAATCATCATGAGAAGCATGAACATAGTGATAAATCTAATAAATGCCACTGTCATCATAATGAAGAAGATAATAATGAAATTCATGAATGTCATTGTCACCATCATCATGAGCACCATAACGCAGATGATGTGTTTGTAACATGGGGTATAGAGACGCCTAAGAAATACAAGCGTAGTGAATTGGATAATATATTAAAGAAATTAACACAATCGAAAGAATATGGAGAAGTTTTACGAGCAAAAGGAATTGTTCAAGATATTGATGGAAAGTGGATTAATTTTGACTTGGTTTCAGAAGAATACGAAATTCGTTATGGTAATCCTGATTATACAGGCAAGATTTGTGTAATAGGAAGAAAGTTGAATAATGATAAATTAGAAAAGTTATTCTCTTTTTAGATAAACTTATCTCTAATTCTCTTTTTTAATAATAAAAAGAACTTTTTATATTCTATGAGAATGGTGTCAAGGAAATAGATTAAATTTTTAAGTACAAGTAGTAATATGAATTTAATTAAAGTGAAAACAAGAAGAATTAACTAAAATATGAATTTTAAATTGCATAAATTACTATTGAAAAAAATATTTTATTAGTAGAATCTTTCATTTGCGTATAAATAAATTATATCTAACTATATATAGAATTACAAGAATAATACTTACATAGATTATTCTTGTAATAAATCTTAATATATATTACACATTTTATTTCATATATTTCAACTATCAAGCATTATATTCTAAATACGATATTAAAGTTAGTGATTTACTTTTGCAAAATATAAATATATTTTGAAAATATACTAATTGCTTTTCCGAATTAATAATGCTATTGTATATATTGATATGAGAAATAAAATTTAATAATAAAATATAGGTTTAATCAAATTTTATTATATTTTAAATTGATTAATTAAAAGGGAATCAGGTAAGATTCCTGAACTATCCCGTAGCTGTATTAGAGGAATTTAAGTACATTATGTCACTTTTAATTAGGGAAGACGTACTTAAATGATGATTCTTAAGTCAGAAGACCTGCCTATATTTTGCACCATTAACTCTACGAGTGATAGAGGGGGCGTTTTGATGAAAGATTTATTTACTGTTTTTATATTAGTAAGTATGTTTTGTTATTATGTCTTTTTAACACTTTAGTTAAAAGGACTTTTTTTTGTAGAAAAACCATATAAAAATTTAAAGGAGATGTGATATGGAGGAAATTGTTATTTTATGTGCTATTTTTTTAATGATTGTTTTTTTCTTTATATGGAAATATCTAAGTGAGCATATTCATAGTGATGGCATACATCATAATAAACATAAAATAGGTCATAAGCATGGAGAGGGATATTCAATTGACTTTTATGCTTATGTTTCAAAAAACAGGCAGTGGAATGCTGCATTTAAAGTATATCTATCAATCTTGACACTGATTCTTTGTATTGTATTGGACAATCCATATGTATCTGCTGCAGTGATAATTGTGATGGCTTATCTGACAGTTATAAAAGGAAAGATTCCAGCAATTGAATATTTGTCAATACTGGCAATTCCGATTACTTTTATTTTACTCAGCACTGTTACTATTGCTATTGATTTTTTCAAGCAGCCTATAGGGCAGTATAACGTATCTCTTGGATTTTGCTATGTTTTTACTTCAACTATGCAACTTAAGAAGATGATATTTTTGATTTTGAAAATTTTTGCAGCTATTAGTGCTCTACAAATGATGACATTGTCAACGCCAACTTCTGAGATTATTTATGTGTTACGCAAGGCATGTGTACCAAAGATTATTGTAGAATTGATGAGTCTAATTTATCGTTATATATTTATTTTAATGGATGTCTCTACTAAAATGAAAAATTCTGCAAAGTCACGTCAAGGTTATTGTGATTTTAAAACTTCTTGTTATACATTTGGAAGTATAGCAAGTAATATGCTTATTATTTCACTTAAGAAAGCAAACGCTTATTATGATGCTATGGAAGCTAGATGTTATGATGGAGATCTTGTATTTTTAGAGGAAGATAAAAATGTAGAAACAATACAAATTATTATCGCAGCAGTATTCTTGTTTTTTTTAATTTTGCTTTGGAGCTTTACAAGATAGAAAGGAACTATTATGAGAAAATTAATATTAAAAATTGAAGATCTCCAATATACTTATGGAAATGGAAAGTCTGCATTAGATGGAGTATGTGTGGATATATATGAAGGTGAGAAGATTGCTGTTATTGGGTCCAATGGCTCAGGAAAATCAACTTTTTTCTTGAATATAGATGGGGTACTTATACCAGAACATGGGAAAATTATTTATAGACTATAAACGAGCGTTTTTACATCCAATAACTTACCAATAATAAAAAATAGAACATTTATAAAATCATTTGTTATAATTAAGTTCTCACACAAAAAATAACAAGGAGATAACATAAATGTTCATAGGCTCAATTATAACAAATTCATCATCTATAATCAAATTCTTAAAAGAATCAAGATTTGCAATTTATTTTACTAAGCCGCAGCTTCATATTATAGCTCTTATTATGAGTGCTATGATAAAAAAAGGATTTGTAGGTAAAGTTACTGACGTAGCCGACCTTATGCCTTTCAGGCATAGGACGAATGTAGGAAAATTCTTATCTAAAAGTCCTTGGAATAAAGACTTTGTTGAAAGAGCACTCCGTAATTTGGTTATAAAAAAGATTTGGGAAATTTCTAAAGCAACTGGAAAACCAATCTATGTCGCTATAGATGATACTATCTCGGAAAGGACTGTGCCCTCGTCAAAGGCAGTAAAACCTATTGAAAAGTGTAGTTTTCACAATTCTCATTTAAAACATAAAACTGTTTACGGACATCAATTAGTAACTGTTATGCTTATTTGTGATGATGTTGTTATGCCATACTCAATATCTATTTACGACAAAAAGATTAAGAGTAAAATTCAAATGGCTATTGAGCTTATAAATTCCTTACCATCTCCAAAAAATGAAGGATATGTTTTGTGTGATAGCTGGTATAGTTGTAAAAAGATTTTTAATGCTTCTAAAAAAGCTGGTTTCAAATATGTAGGTGGATTACGTACTAACAGAGTAATTTATCCTACTAATCATGAAAGACTTGGTATTAAGCTTAACGCTTTCGGGAAAACACTAACTAAAGAGGATGTCGACCTAGTTAAAGTTGGCAACTCAGAGTATTATGTATATTCCTATAAAGGAAAGTTAAATGATTTAAAAGAAGCCTTAATAATTCTAAGTTGGCCTAAAGAAGCTCTTTTTAAAGATGGCTGTTTAAGAGCTTTTATAAGTCCTGATTCTAATATGTCATTATTGGAATTGCTAAACCACTACAAACATAGGTGGCCGATCGAAATTTTCTTTAGAGAATCTAAGAAAAAACTAGGATTAGATGATTATCAAATTCGCAGTGAAAAAAGTATAAAAAGATATCTGCTTATTATGATGATTACATATGTTTATTATGGATTAGAAGTATCCGAAGATACTTTAAAATTTAGTGATGGATTAAAAAATGCTAGAGTTCAATTAGAGGCCGAAAAAATAACTTTCATTTATGAAAAAACTCAAGCTGGAGAGCCTATTGATACCATTTTAGAGCTTTTCAATGTTGCATAAGTATCTTTTTAGTTATTCAATTGGAAATATTTGTTTGCGATTTCGCTCGTTTATAGTTTTAAATAAAATTATTCACTGATAAAAGCATAAGGATTATAGAAATTGAATATATTACGATTGTTATCTATGTCCCCGTCAAAAAAAGATTAACCAAGAAATAAAAAAGATTGACTACGTGGCGGAGCAGTAAAAAAACAGAATAAAATAGAGAGCATAAAAGCGAGTAGAACAAAGCCTTCGGGTCGGTTTTCTTAATTCGAATTTATGCTCTTTTTTTCGTTCATTTTATAGGCTCTTTTTAGTTTTTATTCAATTTTCCTTCATTATATATAGTCATACTTTTTTTAACGGCTCCTTCCTGGCTACTGCCCTTGTAGTAGTAATCGCAAGCCTTCAGAGTCATATTACCAGTTTATTGCTTTATGCAATCTTTTTTTTACAGGAACAATAAATTGTCCTCCAATAAAAATCTTTGACGACATAATAAAAAAGATTGCTTACGTGATAAAAAAGATTGACTAAATCAGGTCAAAGAGACAAGAAAAAAGAATCGAGAATATTGATTTTTATATTGAAATTTAAATAGAAAAAAATTAGAGGGATAGGATTGAAGTATTGATTTTCAAGGCTTGAGAGAGTGTTGAAATACGATGTTGACAAGTCCTATTCCTTTTCTTATATCATTTTTCTATTTAGTGGATTAAGTACTTAATAAGGAATGTTATATTAAAGTTGTATTTACCACTGAAATACAGGCAATGGATGGTTTGAGAGAAGATTATAAATTATAGAATAGTTTTTTGACAATGTATAGCTGTTGTATTAAAATAATTTATTATTCGCAATAAAAAATAATTTTTAAAAATAAGTTTTTTTGTATTGTTAAGAAATATAAATGTGAATTATTTAAGGGAGAGGTGATTAGATGAATAGTCTTTTAATTAGACCAGTAGTAAGAGAAGATATAAAATATGTTGCAGATATCGAGAATTTGTGTTTCCCAAAGGCTGAAGGGGCATCTTTAAAAAGTTTTTATGAGAGATTTGATGCCTTTCCAGAAAGCTTTTTCGTTGCAGAAATTGATAATAAAATTGTTGGATATATTAACGGATGTATAACAGATAAACCAAGCCTCCCAGATGAATTATATCATGATGCATCGCTGCATAATCCAAGTGGAGACTATCAAACTGTATTTGGATTAGCTGTGGCTCCTGATTATCAGCATGAAGGTATTGCAGGAAAATTAATGAATTACTTAATAAATATTTCTCGTGATAGAGGTAAGAAGGGGATTATTTTGACCTGTAAAGAACATCTAATTCATTTTTATGAGGGATTTGGATATGTACATAAAGGAATTGCTGATTCAACTCATGGGAATGCAGTATGGAATAATATGCTCCTAGAGTTTTAAAGCTTACAAATAAACTTATTTAGGAAAATTTAAAGATAAAGATTAGAGGAATTTTACTGATGCAATGGTGATGGCATATGTCGTTGCATCAGTATTTTTGCTCTAAAAATATTTATAAGATTTCATTAAATTAAGTAGCACTAAATGATTTTAGAATATTTATATAATAATTTGATATCATTCTATGCTCCTAAATAGTATCTGTATCTTTATTAATATATTCAATACAATGGATTAAGTGATTGATTGTATTAGTAGAATAACTATTTGACTTGACAGAGATAAACTGAGTGATATACTGTATGGTATATATTTTGAAGGTAAGGACAAGCTAATTCTGCTTATAAAAATATTATGAGTTGTACAGCGAGGATGCTTGAAAATAACATAAAAAGGAGTTATATATTATGATGATTGTAGATAATGAAAAATGCGTGGGCTGTGGACTTTGTGTTAAAGATTGTTTTGCCAATGATATTAAGATAGCTGATGGAAAGGCTAAAGTTAGAAATATTGCATGTTTTAAATGTGGTCATTGTATTGCAGTATGTCCTAAAGGTGCTGTATCTACAGATGAGTATAATATGGAAGAGGTAAAAACTTATAATGAAACTGAATTTAAAATAGATTCAGAAACATTATTAAATTTCATAAAATTTAGAAGGACTACAAGACAATTTAAAGATAAAGATGTGGAGACAGAAAAAATTGCTAAGATTATTGAAGCAGGCAGATTTACTCAAACAGGTAGTAATAGTCAAAATGTTTCCTATGTAGTAGTAAAAGATAAGATAGATGAACTTAAGAAATTGGTTTTTGAGAGCCTTAAGATCAAAGGTGAAGAAATACTTAATAACTTAAATGAACAAACTAGACCATTTAAAAGATATGCACAGATGTGGATAAAGATGTATGAAGGATATAAAGAAAATCCTAAAAATGATAGGCTATTTTTTAATGCTCCAGCAGTAATTCTTGTAGTGTCTGATTCACAAGTAAATGCATCGCTAGCATCTTCTAATATGGAACTTATGACTAATGCTCTAGGACTTGGAACATTTTTTAGCGGGTTCTTTACATTTGCAGCACAAGGGAATGAAAAGATTAGAGAATTAGTTGAACTAGAGGAAAATAAAGAAGTTGTAACTTGCATGATAGTTGGATATCCAAATGTAAAGTATGTTAGAACAGTTCCAAGAAAAGCTGCAAGTATATTATGGAAGTAAAATTTTAATAACTTATATTGAGTTTTGGGCTGTTTATTAAAGCAGATGAAATTCTGCTTAATGGACAGCTTTTATAGTGATATTTAGAAAAAAAAGAAGAATAAGAGATAAGAAAACGTTATCTAGACAAATTACAGCTAATAATGTATAAGAAAATATAATATTTTTATAGTAATATTATATTATTTAATTGAATAAATGGTATAATGCTACAATACTATGCATTGTTGTTAATATTTCCTTAAAGATAAGTTATAAGATGATTAGTTAGTTAATTTGCCATGATGAGGGGTGCGTAAGAGATGAAAAAAAATAGTAAACTATTTCGAAAAATTGTTATAGGAATTGCATTGTTTATTATAGTACCTATATTATTAATAGGAGAAATTTCGATTTATAAATTAAAATCAGCATTAGAAAGTAGCTTAAAAACAACTAGTATACAAACGATTAAAGAAGTTGATAAAGGATTTTCTGAGTATCTGCAGGTGTTAGGTACGCAAATGGATGTAGCAGCAAAAAACATATATATTAAAGATCTGACTAATTCAGGTGCAGATCATAAGCTTACAGTAAACTATGTTCAAGGAATGTTTAAGGATACTAAAACATCAGTTGATGGAATCATAAATGCAGGTTTTGCTGGAGAAAATGGCGAACTAGTATTAGATAGTGGAGTCTTAACCTTAAATGATTTGAATTTTAAGGAAAGAGAATGGTATGTAAAAGCAAAAGCAGCTAATGGTAAGATAGTATATATTAAACCATATAAAGATGCTGTATCAGGAAAGCAGGTTATGACAGTTGCTCAAGCAGTTAAAGATGATAATGGACAGTTTATAGGAGTTATAGTAATTGATATGTCCCTTGATGCGATGCAGAAATACATAGGTGGAATACAATTATTAAATACAGGCTATGTTTTACTTGCAGATGGTGATGGAGATATTATAGTAAATAATGATAAAAACACTGTAGCAGAAGATAATGTTACTGGTTTATCGTTCTGGAACTCAGCCAAAGGGGAAGACCTTGGAGTATACACTTTTGAAAGTAATAAAAAATCATTTTATGTATGCCAGGAAACTGATGAAAAGACTGGATGGAAGCTCATTGGAATCATTGATGGCAAAGAAGTTGAAGATGGTGTAATGGCTATACATGGAACAATGCTTATAATTTCAATAGTATTAGTTATTATAGGAGTTTCCATAGGAGTTATTGCAGCATTGTATCTTATGAAAGAAATAAATAGATTGAAGAGTGTAATTAACAAAGCTTCAAAGGGAGATCTTACAGGAAGAATTACTGTTAAAGCAAAGGATGAATTTAAGGAACTTGGAGATGACTTTAACACTATGTTGGACAGCTTATCTGATTTGCTGGACAATGTTCAAAATACATCTGCAAATTTAATTGAGGCATCTGCCAATATAGCAAGTATGTCAGAGGAAACTACATCGTCAGTATCAGAGGTGACAAATGCTATACAAGAAGTATCAACTGGAGCTACAAGTCAAGCACAATTTGCTACTGAGATTGCAGCTAATGCAGAAGAATTATCAGATAGAATAGATGAAGTTGATAAGCATACAAGTAATATTAATAATTTATCAAATGTAACTAAAGATTTAAGTAAGCAGGGAATTTTTATAATCCAAGATTTAATAGATAAGGCTGCAAGTGCTAAAACAAATGCTATTAAGTCCGCAGGTATGGTTGCAGAAATGATAGAAAGTATAAATAAAATTAATTACATATCAAATGTAATTGAAGAAATTACTGAGCAGACAAATCTTTTAGCATTAAATGCTAGTATAGAAGCAGCAAGAGCAGGGGAAGCAGGAAAAGGATTTGCAGTGGTTGCTGAAGAAATAAGAAAGCTTGCAGAGGAATCTAAGAAATCTACTGATGAAATAAAAACTATTGTTACAGAGATAGGCGTTAATGGAAATAACACTAAAGCTGCAATGGAAGCAAGCAGAGAAATGTCTCAGGCACAAGGTCAGGTTATAAAAGAAACAGAAGATATATTCGCTAAAATAGTTGAATCAATAATACCTTTAACAGATGCAATTAAAGAGATCAAAGATTTAAATGAAAAAATGCATATAAATAAGGAAAAAGTAAAATCACAAATAGAAAATATAGCAGCAGTATCAGAAGAATCAGCATCTATATCAGAAGAAGTTACAGCATCAGCAGAAGAAGTAAGCGCAACAATGGATGAACTTACACAGTATGCAAGTAACCTTGAAGATATTGCGGGTAACTTAAAGGAAAAGATGAGCAAATTTACTTTAAAGTAAAATAATAAAGATCATACTTTCATTGAGCATATATGTTATATAGCTTATACAAAGTATGATCTTTATTTATGTAGAGGAAATTAACGTTAGGCATATTAAAGAAAATAACAAGTTCAAATATGCTGAAAATATTTTTCATCAGACAAAGAAATAAATTGACTTGCTATTTTTGATAATGCCTTACATCATTTCAAGCATTTGCTTTAATATTCTAGTTGAATTCTTAACTGCAATTGGAACAAACTTTTGATAATCCATGTGTGCTCCGTTATTTGCATTATCAGAAATTGATCTTATAACTACAAATGGAATTGAATTTAAGTAGCAGACTTGTGCTATACTAGCACCTTCCATTTCGCAGGATATTGCTCCAAATTCCTTATCTAGCCATTGAATTTTTTCAATATTAGCAACAAATTGATCACCAGAAGCGATTCTTCCAACAAAGCTGTTTAACTCTGAGATTTCTTCGCAAGCTTTTTTAGCTAAAGTGACCATCTCTTTATCACATTTGAAATCAAAAGTATCAAGTCTTGGAATTTGTCCCATCTTATCTCCAAAAGCTGTAGTATCCATATCGTGTTGCACTAAGTTTTCAGCAACAACTATGTCTCCTGGATAAATTTCTTTACCAATTCCACCAGCAACACCAACATTGATAATCTTATCTACATTGTATTCTGATGCTAATATCTGAGTACAAATAGCTGAATTTACTTTACCAATTCCGCAAACTACAGCTACTACATCTTTGCCATATAATTTACCCTTGTGAAAAGTCATGTTAGCTTTTTCTTTCTTTGTTTCAAGATTTAAGTCTTGTAATAGAATCTCTAATTCCTCTGCCATAGCAGCAATTATTCCAATAGTCATATAATAATTGTCCTCCTAAAATAATATAATTAAGTACAAAATAATGTACATTTATAGATATCCAACTTTAAAATTGAACTTATGTGATTTCGAGTATAGATACACACAAAGGTCTAGCTTAAATAGGTAATTATTCTATACATGCGTAAAGATTATAATTTGGATATCTATATAACCAGATAAATAAAACTGGTTAAATATACATAATACTAAATTATATTATAAGCATAAGTTGACAAATTTAACAGAGAAAATGCTAAAATTATATATCTAATTTTAGCTTATTTTTATGATATAATAGCTATTGACGATTAAAAATATAGGATAACAGGATTTTATTATACAAAAAATAACTATTTAATAAGGAGAGAAAATATATGACAGCACAACATTCTTTATCAAGAACAGAATTATTAATAGGTAAAGATGGATTAGATAAATTAAGAAATAGTAAAGTAATTGTTTTTGGTGTAGGCGGAGTAGGAAGTTATACCATTGAGGCACTTGCAAGAGCTGGAGTTGGAGAGTTAATTATAGTTGATGATGATACTGTATGTC
>NZ_CM001240.1:6358778-6371278 GCF_000230835.1 Clostridium sp. DL-VIII | reverse complement strand
AGGGAAAGGTGAAAAGAACCCCGGGAGGGGAGTGAAATAGAACCTGAAACCATGTGCCTACAACCGATCAAAGCACCTTATGTGTGTGATGATGTGCTTTTTGTAGAACGAGCCAACGAGTTACGGTATGTAGCGAGGTTAAGTACTTAAGGTACGGAGCCGAAGGGAAACCGAGTCTTAATAGGGCGACTAGTTGCATGCTGTAGACCCGAAACCGGGTGACCTATCCATGGCCAGGTTGAAGCGAGGGTAAAACCTCGTGGAGGACCGAACCACGTTGCTGTTGAAAAAGCATGGGATGAGCTGTGGATAGCGGAGAAATTCCAATCGAACTCGGATATAGCTGGTTCTCCTCGAAATAGCTTTAGGGCTAGCGTCGGAAAATGTGAGTAGTGGAGGTAGAGCACTGAATAGGCTAGGGGGCATAGCGCTTACCGAACCTTATCAAACTCCGAATGCCATATACTATCAGTCCGGCAGTCAGACTGTGAAAGATAAGTTCCATGGTCAAAAGGGAAACAGCCCAGATCGTCAGCTAAGGTCCCAAAGTGTAAGTTAAGTGGAAAAGGATGTGGGATTTCTAAGACAACTAGGATGTTGGCTTAGAAGCAGCCACTCATTAAAAGAGTGCGTAATAGCTCACTAGTCAAGAGATCCTGCGCCGAAAATGTCCGGGGCTCAAACTTACCACCGAAGCTACGGGTTCACGCATTTGCGTGAGCGGTAGAGGAGCGTCGTAATCGGGCTGAAGTCGTACCGAAAGGAGCGGTGGACTGATTACGAGTGAGAATGTTGGCATTAGTAGCGAGATGTAAGTGAGAATCTTACAGGCCGAATATCTAAGGTTTCCTGAGTAAAGTTTGTCTTCTCAGGGTTAGTCGGGACCTAAGGCGAGGCCGAGAGGCGTAGCCGATGGACAATTGGTTGATATTCCAATACCACTATCATCGTTAATATCGAGGGTGTGACGGAGAAGGATAGGATGTGCTAGCTATTGGATGCTAGTCTAAGCGTTTAGGGAGTTGGGATTGGCAAATCCGTTCCAACAATTCTGAGGCGTGATGGGGAAGGTTCCACGGAACCGAAGTATCTGATTCCATGCTTCCAAGAAAAGCATCTAGAGAGAGAAGTAGTGCCCGTACCGCAAACCGACACAGGTAGATGAGGAGAGAATCCTAAGGCCGACGGAAGAATTGCAGTTAAGGAACTAGGCAAATTGACCCCGTAACTTCGGAATAAGGGGTGCCTGCAGAAATGCAGGTCGCAGAGAATAGGCACAAGCAACTGTTTAACAAAAACACAGGTCTCTGCTAAAGCGAAAGCTGATGTATAGGGGCTGACGCCTGCCCGGTGCTGGAAGGTTAAGGGGAATACTTAGCGCAAGCGAAGGTATGAACTTAAGCCCCAGTAAACGGCGGCCGTAACTATAACGGTCCTAAGGTAGCGAAATTCCTTGTCAGGTAAGTTCTGACCCGCACGAATGGCGTAATGACTTGTGCACTGTCTCAACTGCAAATCCGGCGAAGTTGTAGTGCGAGTGAAGATGCTCGCTACCCGCGATTGGACGGAAAGACCCCGTAGAGCTTTACTGTAGCTTAGCATTGAATTTCGGTATTGTCTGTACAGGATAGGTGGGAGACTGGGATACCAGGGCGTCAGCTTTGGAGGAGTCGTTGTTGGGATACCACCCTGATAGTATTGAAGTTCTAACTGGATGCCATGAAACTGGTGACAGGACATTGTTAGGTGGGCAGTTTGACTGGGGCGGTCGCCTCCTAAAATGTAACGGAGGCGCCCAAAGGTTCCCTCAGAACGGTCGGAAATCGTTCGAAGAGTGCAAAGGCAGAAGGGAGCCTGACTGCGACACTTACAAGTGGAGCAGGGACGAAAGTCGGGCTTAGTGATCCGGTGGTACCTCGTGGGAGGGCCATCGCTCAACGGATAAAAGCTACCTCGGGGATAACAGGCTGATCTCCCCCAAGAGTTCACATCGACGGGGAGGTTTGGCACCTCGATGTCGGCTCGTCGCATCCTGGGGCTGAAGTAGGTCCCAAGGGTTGGGCTGTTCGCCCATTAAAGCGGCACGCGAGCTGGGTTCAGAACGTCGTGAGACAGTTCGGTCCCTATCCGTCGCGGGCGTAGGAAATTTGAGAGGAGCTGTCCTTAGTACGAGAGGACCGGGATGGACTGACCTATGGTGTACCAGTTGTTTCGCCAGAAGCATAGCTGGGTAGCTAAGTCGGGAAGGGATAAACGCTGAAAGCATCTAAGTGTGAAGCCCACCTCAAGATGAGATTTCCCATAGCATAAGCTAGTAAGACCCCTTGAAGACTACAAGGTTGATAGGTCAGAGGTGTAAGTATGGTAACATATTTAGCTGACTGATACTAATAGGTCGAGGGCTTGACCAATATAAATCAAGTTGTAAATACATTAAGAACTGTGTGCAATTTTGAAAGAACAAGGTTCTTTTAAGTAGTAGTTATTTAGGATAATTACTGAAAAAATAGTATAAGCGATGAACAAGGGTTATTTTTCTAAGGAAACACTAACTCACATACGTTCGTTGGTGTGCTGTTTTTCAACCAAATCGAAGATTTGGGAAAAACATGCATCTCGTGATGATGGCATAGAGGTAACACTCCTTCCCATTCCGAACAGGAAAGTTAAGGTCTATAGCGCCGATGGTACTGCATGGGAGACTGTGTGGCAGAGTAGGACGTTGCGAGGTAAGATAAAAGATAGCTGATATGGCTATCTTTTTTATTTTCTTTAATTTTTAGAAAGCCACCTGCTAATGAGTGGTAGAGCTGACTTCTAATCATAAGTAAATTAAATTTATAACTAATTTATTTGAAAAATTTTTATCAAAATATATTTTAATAATTATAAAAAGCAAGAGGTATGGTGCCTCTTGCTTTTTTATACATGTAAACAATTAAGCACTTATTGAAGCTTTATGAGACAATTAAGTTCTTATAGATGTTTAAAAAGTATAGAAATGCATTATCAGTAAATAAACATGCATTATTAGCACGAAAGTTAAAAAATTAATTAATAAAATCTATGAAAGATTATAGAAAAAGAGTGAAAAAAATTACAATATTTGGTAATATATATTTATACAATAATTGGCTATGAAATATAAATATATAAGCTTAATGATGTAAGAGGAATAAGAAATATGGATGGGGGTATAATTTGATGCAAGATAATCCTAAAGACGATGAAGCTAGAAGTAAAGATGATATTGGTAAGTCAATTGAGGAAGAAAAAGCTTTAGTTGAAAAAGAAAGTTCAACTGCTGTTAAAAGGAAGAGAACAGTGAAAAGTAAGGGGAATTTATTATTAGAAGTTAATGAAAGTTCACTAGAGAATAATGAGAAAAAAGACTCTAAGGTTAAGGCAAAATCAAAAGGGAGTGCAAGAAGAACTACTACAAGGAAAAGTAAAGAAGATAAATCAAAAGCAGTAACTGAATCTGATTTAAAGCTCGATTTAATAGATAAAGATAATAAGAGTAATAAAACAAGAAAAAGTAAAGAAAAGACTAATGAGAAAGCATCATCCAAAAGAATAAACATCATAAAAAATAAAGAGGCTGTATTGGAGAAAGAAAAAATATTATCTGATGGAGAAGCGGAAAGAAATGAAGTTAAGAAGGTTTTAACTAAGGTGGATAAGGCAGAACTAACTAGTTTTAACACATATTTATTTCATCAAGGTAAAAATTATGAAGCGTATAACATTTTAGGAGCACATGTAAAAAAAGAAAAAAATAAGATAGGTATACAATTTGCAACTTGGGCACCTAATGCAAAAGAGGTGTATGTTGTAGGAGCATTTAATGATTTTGAAGTAAAAGATGAATTTAAACTTGAGAAAATAACTGAAAATGGATTGTGGAAAGGCTTTTTTACAGAAGTAAAGACTGGAGATAAGTATAAGTACTGCATAATAGAACAGAACGGAGAAAAGGGAGAGTATAAAGCAGATCCTTATGCAATACAAAGTGAATTAAGACCAGATAATGCTTCAATAGTATATAAGCCTAAAAATTTTAAGTGGACGGATAAAACATGGATTAATAAAAGAAGTAAGATAAATGCATTAGAAGAACCATTAAACATATATGAAGTACACTTAGGTTCATGGAAAAGAAGGGCTAATGGTGAGTTTTTTACTTATGAAGAAATAGGAGAAGAGTTATCTAGGTATATGAAAGAAATGAGATATACCCATGTGGAGATTATGCCTCTTGTAGAGCATCCACTAGATGCTTCATGGGGATACCAAGGAACAGGCTATTATTCTCCAACAAGCAGATATGGAAATATTGAAGGACTTAAAAGCTTAATTAATAAGCTTCATGAAGCTAATATAGGAGTAATAATGGACTGGGTTCCAGGACATTTTTGCAAGGATGCTCATGGACTATATAGATTTGATGGAACACCAACATATGAATATCAGGAAGAATGGAGAGCCGAAAATAAAGGCTGGGGAACCTGCAACTTTGATTTAGGAAAACCAGAGGTAAAAAGTTATTTAATATCAAATGCGTTATATTGGTTTAGAGAATTTCATATTGACGGTTTAAGAGTAGATGCTGTTTCTAGCATTTTATACTTAGATTACAGCAGGGCAGAAGGCGAGTGGATTCCCAATAAAAATGGAGGAAATGGTAATCTTGAAGCAATAGATTTTTTGAAGGAATTAAATAAGGCTGTTTTTAATGAATATAAAGCAGCTCTTATGATAGCAGAAGAATCTACAGCTTGGCCTAATGTTACAAAACCACCAGCTAATGATGGACTAGGATTTAATTTTAAATGGAACATGGGATGGATGAATGATACCTTAGAATACGTTGAAATTGATACTAAGTATAGAAAGTATAATCATAAAAATATAACTTTCTCAATGATGTATAACTATGCCGAAAATTATTTATTACCTCTTTCCCATGATGAAGTTGTTCATGAGAAGAAGTCATTAGTAGATAAAATGTGGGGAGATGAATGGAATAAGTTTGCAGGGCTCAGAGTTTTTATAGGCTATATGATGGGACATCCGGGCAAGAAATTGATATTTATGGGGTGTGAATTTGGGCAAAGAATTGAATGGAGAGAGCATTCAGAGCTTGAATGGGGAATAATAGAGGAATCAGATATTCATAAAAAAACCCAATTATTCTTTAAAGATATAAACAATTTATACCTTAATAACAGAGCTTTTTGGGAATTAGATCATGACTATAGAGGATTCAATTGGATAGAACCAGATAATAATGAGCAAAGCATATTAATTTTTGCGAGAAGAAGCAGAAATGATGAAGACACGTTAGTATTTGTAATTAATTTTACTTCTATAGTGTATTATGATTATAAAATTGGAGTTCCATTTTTAGGAAGTTATGAAGAGATATTCAATACTGATGATAGTAAATACGGTGGTTCCGGACAAGTTATGGGAGAAATATTAATAGCGGAGAAAATGCCATTCCATAATCAGCCGTACTCATTAACAATAAAGGTACCACCAATGGCAGCTTTAATATTAAAGATAAATGAAATTAGTTCGGAGCAAGAAAAAAAGTTAATTGACGAAATATCTATTAAAGAAGTTGATGAACTCAAATAAAAGCATTAAGGAAATCTTATTAATTGCTATTTAAGATTAGCAATTAATAAGATTGTTAAGTTATACACTATGTTGAGGGGGATAAAGAATGAGAGTTTTATTTGTAGCATCAGAAGCTAGTCCACTTATAAAAACTGGAGGACTTGGAGATGTTGCTGGAGCATTGCCTAAGGCACTTGCTAAGAGAAATGTAGATGTAAGAGTAGTTATACCTAAATATAAAGAAATCAATTGGGAAGTAAGAGATAAATTAAGGTTTATTAAATGGTTCAATGTTAATGTAGGCTGGAGAGAACAATTTTGCGGAGTATGGGAATACTTTTATAACGGAGTGACATATTATGTTCTAGACAATGAAAGATATTATAAAAGAGATGAAATATATGGTTTTTATGATGATGCTGAAAGATTCGCATTCTTTGATAGAGCTGTATTAGATATGTTGCGTCAAATAGATTGGCAGCCAGATTTGATTCACTGCAATGATTGGCAGACAGGAATGCTTCCTGTACTTTTAAAATTTCAGTATAAGAAAAATGATATGTTTTATTGGAAGATGAAGTGCGTATATTCAATTCATAATATAGCTTTTCAGGGGATTTTTGATCCTCAAATACTTCCGGAGTTATTTGGTTTTGATATGGAGTTATATGAAAATACCTGTTTAAAATTTGACGAAGGTGTAAGCTTCATGAAAGGCGGAATATATTATTCTGACATAATCACAACTGTCAGTGAGACCTATGCAAGTGAAATAAAAACTCCTGAATATGGTGAAAGATTGGATGGTGTATTAAGAGATAGAGCTTATGCGTTGAGAGGGATAACAAATGGTATAGATTATGATGAATATAATCCTAAAACAGATCGATTTTTGAATAAGCAGTATGATGTAAATTCTATTCAGGACAAGGTTATAAATAAAACTAGCCTGCAAAAGGAATTAGGACTTACCATTGATGAGAATATACCTATGATAGGACTTGTAACAAGGTTGACGCAGCAAAAGGGACTTGATTTATTAATAAATATTTCAGATAAAGTATTGCAGCAAAATGTTCAGCTAGTTATCTTAGGAACAGGAGATAAACAATATGAAGATCATTTTAGGTTGTTAAATTATAGATATGGTAATAAAGTATCTGCAAATATTAAATTTGATAATTCTATGGCAAGTAGAATTTATGCTTCAAGTGATATGTTTTTAATGCCGTCACGCTTTGAACCATGTGGACTCGGACAATTGATAGCACTCAGATATGGTTCTATTCCTATAGTTAGAGAAACAGGAGGCTTAAAGGATACGGTAGCAGCATACAATGAATATACTGGTGAGGGCAATGGGTTTAGCTTTAAAAACTATAATTCAGATGAATTATATAATATAATTCAATATTCATTACGGGTATATGAGAATAAAAAAGCATGGAATAACCTTATCAGAAATGCAATAAATTCTGATAACAGCTGGAATAAATCAGCGGAGGTATATTTAAATTTGTATAGGGAATTGACTGGACAAGATTAAGTCGAAATATGATACGGAGGTATATGGATGGGTATGCTCGAAATGGATAAGAAAGCATTTAAAAAAGCTTTTGTTAATAGGTTTGTAGAAATGCACGGTATTGAATTAAAGGAAGGAACTAATCAGCAAAAATATGATGCTTTGGGGTATTTGGTACGGGACTATGTTACCAGGGATTGGTTAAAGACAAATAAGAAATATAATAAAACCGGTGAGAAACAAGTATATTATTTTTCAATGGAATTCTTATTAGGAAGACTTCTTGGTGATGCATTATTAAATATAGGAATAAGGGATGTATGTAAGGACGCGTTAGCGGACTTAAATATAGATTTAGAGGAACTTGAAAATTTAGAACAAGATCAAGCACTTGGAAATGGGGGACTTGGAAGACTTGCAGCATGCTTTTTGGATTCAATGGCTTCTTTAAATATTCCCGGAAATGGATGTGGCATCAGGTATAAATACGGATTTTTTGAACAAAAGATAATTGATGGAAAGCAGGTTGAAGTATCTGAGAGCTGGCTTAAGGAAGGAAATGTATGGGAAAAAAGAAAGCCAGAGAAATCTGAAATTGTTAAATTCGGTGGAGAGGTGAAGGCAGAGGAAGTAAATGGACGATTAAGTTTTACTCATGTTAATTATGAGCCAGTGTTAGCAATACCTTATGATACACCAATTGTAGGGTATGAAAATGAAATTGTGAATACTCTTAGATTGTGGAGTGCAGAAGCAGTTTCAAATGAATTTGACTTTTCATCTTTTAGTAGAGGAGATTTTCTTCAAGCAATTAAATATAAGAATTCGGTAGAAGCAATTTCACAAGTCTTATATCCGGAGGATTCATTCTATGAAGGAAAAATGCTTAGATTAAAGCAGCAGTATTTTTTTGTTTCAGCAGGAGTTCAAAGCATCATAAGACATTATAAAAAACATGGACATCAAATTGAAGCTTTAGATGAGAAAGTGGCAATCCACATTAATGATACTCATCCAACTCTTGCAATTCCTGAACTTATGAGAATATTAGTTGATGAAGAAGGCTTAGAATGGAATACAGCATGGAGAATAACTACTAATACAGTATCATATACAAATCACACAATCTTATCTGAAGCACTGGAAAAATGGCCAGTAGACATGTTTAAACAGCTGCTTCCAAGAATTTATATGATAATTGAAGAAATAAATGAAAGATATTGTAAAGACCTTTGGGGAAAGTATCCGGGTGAGTGGGATAAAATTTCTAAGATGGCAATAGTATCAGATGGACAAGTAAGAATGGCACACTTGGCAATCGTGGGTAGTCATAGTGTAAATGGTGTAGCAAAGCTTCACACCGAGATATTAAAGAAAAAGGAAATGAAAGATTTTTATTATTTATATCCAAATAAGTTTAATAATAAGACAAATGGAATTACTCACAGAAGATGGCTTTTAAAAAGTAATCCAGAACTTACAAAACTTATTAAGGATACAATTGGAGATAGTTTTATTAGACATCCTCTTGATTTAAGAAGTTTCGAGAGGCATTTATATGATGGGGTTATATTAGAGCAATTGGAAAAAATAAAAAAATTTAATAAAGAAAAGTTAGCGGATATAATATTAAAAAATGACAATGTGAAGATAAATCCAGACTCCATATTTGATGTTCAGGTAAAAAGGATACATGCTTATAAGAGGCAGATACTCAATTGTCTAAGAATAATGGATTTATACAATAAATTAATTGATAATCCAGGCTATGATATTGTACCAAGAACTTTTATATTTGGAGGAAAAGCTGCTCCGGGATACTATTTAGCTAAAAATACTATTGAACTTATAAACAGCGTTGCTAAAAAGGTAAATAATGATCCTAGAGTAAATGAGAAGATAAAGGTAGTTTTTGTTCAGAATTATAGAGTTTCATTAGCTGAACGAATAATTCCTGGTGCAGATGTAAGCGAACAAATTTCAACTACAACTAAAGAAGCATCAGGGACATCAAATATGAAGTTTATGATGAATGGTGCTATTACAGTAGCAACATTGGATGGAGCCAATATTGAAATAAGAGATGAAGTAACAGATGAAAATATAATAATTTTTGGATTAACTGCAGATGAAGTTTTTAATTATTATCAAAATGGAGGCTATAGATCGATTGATATATATAACAATGATATAAGAGTAAAGAGAGTAATTGATGATTTAGTAAATGGAAAATATCATAACGATAGAAATAAATTTAAAAGCATTTATGAAAATTTAATAACTTATAATGATGAATTTTTTGTTCTAAGAGATTTTGATTCATATCTAAAAGCTCAAGACAAAGTTGATACTATTTATAGAGATACTGATAAGTGGCAGAGAATGTGTGGCGTTAATATTGCTCACTCAGGGATATTCTCATCTGACAGAACAATAGAAGAATATGCAACAGGAATTTGGGGATCAGAAGTAATTTATAAAAATCTATAAAGCAATTGAGTTTATTATAGAGTAATAATTTATACAAGATTCAAAAGCAATTTATGAGAAACTATGAGAGGAGTAATTTTATGAACGTTATGCAGGTATTACATGATTCACAGAGTATAGAATTCAGAAAACCATTTGGAGCTGTGGAAGCTGGTCAGAAGATTAAACTATCAATTAATATTGATAAGGAAGTAATAGCAGTATTAGAAATGATACAGTTTGATGGTACTAAGCTAAGTATGGAAATGCAAAAAGAGTATTTAAATAATGGCGAGTTCAGATATTCAGCAGAAATTGATACATCTGATGAGCTTGGAATATTAGAATATTATTTTATTATAATAGACGGGTATGACAGGTTATATTATGGAAATAACTATGAACATTTAGGTGGAATTGGACAAATATATACTTATAATCCTATTCCATATCAGATAACAGTATATAAAAGAACTTATACACCTGATTGGTATAAAGAGGGAATTATATATCAAATTCTTATAGATAGATTTTATAATGGCAATGAAAATAGTATCATAAATTCACCAAAAGAGAACTCTTTTATATATGGAAAATGGCATGATAGCCCAATGTATATTAAAGATAACTATGGAAGAATTGTGAGATGGGATTTTTACGGAGGAAATTTAAAAGGTATTATACAGAAGCTAGATTATATTAAATCTTTAGGAGTAAATATAATTCAATTAAGTCCTATATTTAAATCTCCTAGCTGCCATAAATATGATACGTCTGATTATGAAATAGTAGATGAGATGTTCGGAACTAATAATGAATTTAAAGAATTGTGTGAAACTGCCCAAAATAAAGGAATTAAAATTATCATTGATATAGTATTAGGATATACCAGTTCAGATAGCAAATATTTCAATAAGTTGGGTAATTACGGTGAAGTTGGAGCATATAATTCTCCTAATTCTAAATATTATAATTGGTATAGGTTTCTCAAATATCCGTATCAATATGAATCTTGGTGGGGAATAGATGAAAGACCAAGCATTGATTCAACTGAAAAACGGTATACTGACTATATTATAAAAAATGACAGCTCAATCATAGAGAAGTGGATAAAGTTAGGGGCGAGTGGCTGGAAATTAAATATAATAGATGAACTTTCTGATGAGTTTATAGAGTTAATTAGAAAGAGGATGCAGGGAATTAGCGAAGACACTGTGCTTATAGGTGACATCTGGGAGGATGCATCTAACAAAATTAGTTATTCTAAAAGGCGAAAATATCTTCAAGGTGAAGAAGTTCATGCAGCTACTAATTATCCATTGAGAGAAAGTTTAATTAATTTTGTTAAGGGTTATATAAAATCAGATAAACTTAAACAGAAGATAATGTCTTTATATGAAAATTACCCGAGAGAAAGTTTTTATGGAAATGTTAATATTGCTGGTACCATTGATACTGAAAGAATCTTAACTATTTTAGATGAAAATATTGAATTACTCAGGTTACTTGCAGTAATTCAATTCACATTACCAGGAGTTCCTCTTATTTGTTATGGTGATGAAGCAGGGTTAAAAGGTGGAAAAGAGCCTGATAATAGAAAAAGTTATCCTTGGGGGGAAGAGAATAAAGAACTTATTAAATTTTATCAGAAATTAACAAGCATAAGAAATAATGAAAATGGATTAAAGAAAGGAGATTTAAATATTTTAGATACAGAAACTGATGTATTAGCCTTTGAAAGAAATTATGAAAATGAAAAAATAATAATCTTGGTTAACATCTCTAATGAAGCAAAATTATTTAAAGGTATTAATTTAAATGGGGAGTATATGAGTTTATTTGATACTGATGAAAAATATAAGTTTACAGGGAGAAATAGTGGTATTACTGTTTTTTCACGAAATTTTAAGATATTACGCAAGCTTTAACTAAGTATATTTGACTAAATTATAGAAAGTTGACGAAGGCTTTTACAACAAAGTATATGGTAAAATCTTACAAATAATTTTATAATATATTGTATGAATCTCTAAAAGCAATTATGTAAATCAATAATTTTATAGATTACTACTGAATTAAATAGTACGTAGTAAATATATTATCAGCATATATTGCAAGCGCTAAAGAGTATCAGTTTATTAAATGGGTATAGGAACATATGAGAGGAGATAATATTATGGGTAAAAGGGAAATTGTAGCAATGATACTTGCCGGTGGACAAGGATCGAGGTTAGGGGTTTTAACAAAGAAATTAGCAAAACCGGCAGTACCATTTGGGGGAAAGTATAGAATTATAGATTTTCCATTAAGTAATTGTTCAAATTCAGGAATATACACAGTAGGAGTATTAACCCAATATAAACCGTTGGAGCTTAATGCACATATAGGTATAGGAGAAGCATGGGATTTGGATAGAACTCATGGAGGTGTAAGTATATTGCCACCATATCAAGAGGAAAAAGGCGGAGAATGGTATAAGGGTACTGCAAATGCTATCTATCAAAATATAGAATTTGTTGATAGATATGATCCAGAATACATTTTGATTTTATCTGGAGACCATATTTACAAGATGGATTATACAAAAATGCTGGATTTTCATAAGGAAAAGAAAGCTGAAGCTACTATAGCTGTAATTGAAGTTAGCATAAGCGAAGCATCTCGGTTTGGAATAATGAACACTAGAGAAGACTTATCAATATATGAATTCGAAGAAAAACCTAAAAATCCTAAAAATAATTTAGCATCTATGGGGATATATATTTTTAATTGGAAAACTCTAAAAAAGTATTTAAGGGAAGATGAGGCAGATAAAACTTCAAAAAATGACTTTGGTATGAATATAATTCCTAACATGCTGGGTGATGGAAATAGGATGGTC
>NZ_CM001240.1:6348778-6353778 GCF_000230835.1 Clostridium sp. DL-VIII | reverse complement strand
CTCGGATATAGCTGGTTCTCCTCGAAATAGCTTTAGGGCTAGCGTCGGAAAATGTGAGTAGTGGAGGTAGAGCACTGAATAGGCTAGGGGGCATAGCGCTTACCGAACCTTATCAAACTCCGAATGCCATATACTATCAGTCCGGCAGTCAGACTGTGAAAGATAAGTTCCATGGTCAAAAGGGAAACAGCCCAGATCGTCAGCTAAGGTCCCAAAGTGTAAGTTAAGTGGAAAAGGATGTGGGATTTCTAAGACAACTAGGATGTTGGCTTAGAAGCAGCCACTCATTAAAAGAGTGCGTAATAGCTCACTAGTCAAGAGATCCTGCGCCGAAAATGTCCGGGGCTCAAACTTACCACCGAAGCTACGGGTTCACGTGTATACGTGAGCGGTAGAGGAGCGTCGTAATCGGGCTGAAGTCGTACCGAAAGGAGCGGTGGACTGATTACGAGTGAGAATGTTGGCATTAGTAGCGAGATGTAAGTGAGAATCTTACAGGCCGAATATCTAAGGTTTCCTGAGTAAAGTTTGTCTTCTCAGGGTTAGTCGGGACCTAAGGCGAGGCCGAGAGGCGTAGCCGATGGACAATTGGTTGATATTCCAATACCACTATCATCGTTAATATCGAGGGTGTGACGAAGAAGGATAGGATGTGCTAGCTATTGGATGCTAGTCTAAGCGTTTAGGGAGTTGGGATTGGCAAATCCGTTCCAACAATTCTGAGGCGTGATGGGGAAGGTTCCACGGAACCGAAGTATCTGATTCCATGCTTCCAAGAAAAGCATCTAGAGAGAGAAGTAGTGCCCGTACCGCAAACCGACACAGGTAGATGAGGAGAGAATCCTAAGGCCGACGGAAGAATTGCAGTTAAGGAACTAGGCAAATTGACCCCGTAACTTCGGAATAAGGGGTGCCTACGGAAACGTAGGTCGCAGAGAATAGGCACAAGCAACTGTTTAACAAAAACACAGGTCTCTGCTAAAGCGAAAGCTGATGTATAGGGGCTGACGCCTGCCCGGTGCTGGAAGGTTAAGGGGAATACTTAGCGCAAGCGAAGGTATGAACTTAAGCCCCAGTAAACGGCGGCCGTAACTATAACGGTCCTAAGGTAGCGAAATTCCTTGTCAGGTAAGTTCTGACCCGCACGAATGGCGTAATGACTTGTGCACTGTCTCAACTGCAAATCCGGCGAAGTTGTAGTGCGAGTGAAGATGCTCGCTACCCGCGATTGGACGGAAAGACCCCGTAGAGCTTTACTGTAGCTTAGCATTGAATTTCGGTATTGTCTGTACAGGATAGGTGGGAGGCTGGGATACCAGGGCGTCAGCTTTGGAGGAGTCGTTGTTGGGATACCACCCTGATAGTATTGAAGTTCTAACTGGATGCCATGAAACTGGTGACAGGACATTGTTAGGTGGGCAGTTTGACTGGGGCGGTCGCCTCCTAAAATGTAACGGAGGCGCCCAAAGGTTCCCTCAGAACGGTCGGAAATCGTTCGAAGAGTGCAAAGGCAGAAGGGAGCCTGACTGCGACACTTACAAGTGGAGCAGGGACGAAAGTCGGGCTTAGTGATCCGGTGGTACCTCGTGGGAGGGCCATCGCTCAACGGATAAAAGCTACCTCGGGGATAACAGGCTGATCTCCCCCAAGAGTTCACATCGACGGGGAGGTTTGGCACCTCGATGTCGGCTCGTCGCATCCTGGGGCTGAAGTAGGTCCCAAGGGTTGGGCTGTTCGCCCATTAAAGCGGCACGCGAGCTGGGTTCAGAACGTCGTGAGACAGTTCGGTCCCTATCCGTCGCGGGCGTAGGAAATTTGAGAGGAGCTGTCCTTAGTACGAGAGGACCGGGATGGACTGACCTATGGTGTACCAGTTGTTTCGCCAGAAGCATAGCTGGGTAGCTAAGTCGGGAAGGGATAAACGCTGAAAGCATCTAAGTGTGAAGCCCACCTCAAGATGAGATTTCCCATAGCATAAGCTAGTAAGACCCCTTGAAGACTACAAGGTTGATAGGTCAGAGGTGTAAGTATGGTAACATATTTAGCTGACTGATACTAATAGGTCGAGGGCTTGACCAATATAAATCAAGTTGTAATACATTAAGAAGCTATGTGCAATTTTGAAAGAACAAAATCTTTCAATTGAATAGATCTCGTGATGATGGCATAGAGGTAACACTCCTTCCCATTCCGAACAGGAAAGTTAAGGTCTATAGCGCCGATGGTACTGCATGGGAGACTGTGTGGCAGAGTAGGACGTTGCGAGGTAGTATTTGCGTGATTAGCTCAGTTGGTAGAGCACCTGACTCTTAATCAGGGTGTCCAGGGTTCGAATCCCTGATGACGCACCATAAAAAGATTGCTAAATTTTTTAGCAATCTTTTTTTGTTTTTTTGTATATTATTATCTAAATGTAAAATTTAATGATATATTTTAAATGATTGCATATAATAATTACAATTAATTTATTAATTAAGCAAATTTATCAAGAAAAAATTGGATTTATAATTATGAGATATAGTTGAAATATCTTTATTTGTCATGCATAATACTCCTGCAATGTATTATGGCAAAAAGCAAATACGTATAGATTAATAGCTAATATAGCTTAAATAATAATAAAAAGGATGGGGTTAAAATGGGGCTAAAAAAAAGTAAAGTTGCAATTATAGGAACAGGATTAGTTGGTTCAAGTACAGCATTTAGTTTAATGACACAAGGCGTTTGTGATGAAATATTAATGATTGACATAAATGAAGAAAAAGCGCTTGGAGAAGTAATGGACTTAAATCATTGTATCGAATACTTAAATAGAAATACGAAAGTTGTAAGAGGAGATTATTCGCAATGTGGAGATGTTGATATTGTTGTTATAACAGCAGGTGCACCTCCTAAACCAGGTCAAACTAGATTAGATACATTAGAATTGTCAGCTAAAATAGTAAAATCTATTGTAGATCCAATAATGAAAAGTGGATTTAAAGGTCATTTTATTGTTATTTCGAATCCGGTAGATATGATAGCGTATCATGTCTATAAGATATCTGGATTACCAAAAAGTCATGTTATGGGAACAGGAACTTCAGTTGACTCAGCTAGATTAAAAAATTTTATTGGAGATTTATTAAATGTGGATCCACGTAGTGTACAGGGATATTCAATGGGGGAACATGGAGATTCGCAAATGGTACCGTGGTCTCATGTAACTGTTGGTGGTAAATCATTTTATGAAATATTAAGAGATAACAAAGATAGAGTTGGAGATGTAGATTTAGATAGATTGGTTTTAGAGACAGCTAAAGCAGGTTGGGAAGTGTATAATAGAAAAGGAACAACGTATTATGGGATAGCTACTGCTGCGGTAGGAATAATTAAGGCGATTATAAATGATGAGAATAAAATAATGCCAATTTCTACGCTATTAGAAGGCGAATATGGTGAAAATGATGTATTCTGCGGAGTGCCTGCTGTTTTAAATGCAGATGGAGTTAAGGAAGTTGTAGAAATACACATGACAGGTGAAGAACTAGATAAATTTAAGAAGTCAGTAGATTTAATAAAAGAATACTCTAAAAAAATAAATTAAGAATTTATTTAATATAAGTGTTGACACAATAACTAATACTATGTATAATAATATCTTGTTGAGACAATTATTCGACATAACAATACAGAATAGCTAAAGTTTTGATATGGTTTTATGTATGTAAAATAGTCTCACTTGAATGAGTATAAATCGCTAAAGTGATTTAATGAGTTCGTTCAACCAAATCATAGATTTGGGACAAGAAAAAGGAAACACTAACTCACATTCGTTCGTTGGTGTACAGTTCATTTAGCCAAATCAAAGATTTGGAATGAACTAGCATCTCGTGATGATGGCATAGAGGTAACACTCCTTCCCATTCCGAACAGGAAAGTTAAGGTCTATAGCGCCGATGGTACTGCATGGGAGACTGTGTGGCAGAGTAGGACGTTGCGAGGTAAGATGGTTTACTAGCTCAGTCGGTAGAGCACATGACTTTTAATCATGGTGTCCCGGGTTCGATTCCCGGGTAAGCCACCAATTACTTTTATCAAAGTAATTTTTTTTTATTTAGAACTTGCTTAGTATTTATATAAAAAAGAGCTTTTACATTAAGTAAAAGCTCTTTTTGTTTTATTGAATTTAAATTAGGAGATTAATTAAAAAGATTTAAATCTATGTAATATATCGTCTTTGATAAATGATAGAAATTTTTTTAGTGATTGAAGATCCTCTTTATAAGAAGTGTCATCTCCAGATGATAAGTATCCATTATTAAACATGGTAAGAACGAAAAATAATATACCAAGATTAATATATAAATCCTTTATATCTGCAATAAACAAATTACTTATACCAATAAAATCTAAACTGCCTCCATAAAAAACTTTATCAATTAATGAGCAGGTGGCGCCACAGCTTACAAAAGTAAAACACATATCAGCCCAAAAATCTTTTCTTCCATTATGCAGATAATATCTATATACTTCAATGAAGACTAATATAGCAATTATATTTAAAGCTATTAAAATTGGAAAACTAACAGATGTACCAAATCTAGCATTTAACCAAGAACCATTTGTGTTAATTATAGGGTTAAAATATAACATGTTATTAATTATAGGAAAATCAGTATTAAACCATAAAAATTTTATTGATAGCTTTATTCCTTGATCTATTAAAAGAAGAAGAAAAAATAAAGATGATAATATGCTAGCATTAAATCCGCGTTTATGCTTTTCTCCTAATTCATAAGTAAACAAACCAACTAGTGCAAATAATAGAATTAATATTATATTGAAGAAGAGTGTTTGAAAATCAGTAATTCTTCCACTAATAAGTTCAAATAATATATATAGAACCCACATTATAGGAAGAATACTTATAGTCAAAACTTTTTTATTTTTCATATAACTACCTCCAGGTGTATTTATATTAAAGTTTAACATATGATTAAGAAAATTTCACTACTATT
>NZ_CM001240.1:6146278-6343778 GCF_000230835.1 Clostridium sp. DL-VIII | reverse complement strand
CCGTTCCAACAATTCTGAGGCGTGATGGGGAAGGTTCCACGGAACCGAAGTATCTGATTCCATGCTTCCAAGAAAAGCATCTAGAGAGAGAAGTAGTGCCCGTACCGCAAACCGACACAGGTAGATGAGGAGAGAATCCTAAGGCCGACGGAAGAATTGCAGTTAAGGAACTAGGCAAATTGACCCCGTAACTTCGGAATAAGGGGTGCCTACGGAAACGTAGGTCGCAGAGAATAGGCACAAGCAACTGTTTAACAAAAACACAGGTCTCTGCTAAAGCGAAAGCTGATGTATAGGGGCTGACGCCTGCCCGGTGCTGGAAGGTTAAGGGGAATACTTAGCGCAAGCGAAGGTATGAACTTAAGCCCCAGTAAACGGCGGCCGTAACTATAACGGTCCTAAGGTAGCGAAATTCCTTGTCAGGTAAGTTCTGACCCGCACGAATGGCGTAATGACTTGTGCACTGTCTCAACTGCAAATCCGGCGAAGTTGTAGTGCGAGTGAAGATGCTCGCTACCCGCGATTGGACGGAAAGACCCCGTAGAGCTTTACTGTAGCTTAGCATTGAATTTCGGTATTGTCTGTACAGGATAGGTGGGAGACTGGGATACCAGGGCGTCAGCTTTGGAGGAGTCGTTGTTGGGATACCACCCTGATAGTATTGAAGTTCTAACTGGATGCCATGAAACTGGTGACAGGACATTGTTAGGTGGGCAGTTTGACTGGGGCGGTCGCCTCCTAAAATGTAACGGAGGCGCCCAAAAGGTTCCCTCAGAACGGTCGGAAAATCGTTCGAAGAGTGCAAAGGCAGAAGGGAGCCTGACTGCGACACTTACAAGTGGAGCAGGGACGAAAGTCGGGCTTAGTGATCCGGTGGTACCTCGTGGGAGGGCCATCGCTCAACGGATAAAAGCTACCTCGGGGATAACAGGCTGATCTCCCCCAAGAGTTCACATCGACGGGGAGGTTTGGCACCTCGATGTCGGCTCGTCGCATCCTGGGGCTGAAGTAGGTCCCAAGGGTTGGGCTGTTCGCCCCATTAAAGCGGCACGCGAGCTGGGTTCAGAACGTCGTGAGACAGTTCGGTCCCTATCCGTCGCGGGCGTAGGAAATTTGAGAGGAGCTGTCCTTAGTACGAGAGGACCGGGATGGACTGACCTATGGTGTACCAGTTGTTTCGCCAGAAGCATAGCTGGGTAGCTAAGTCGGGAAGGGATAAACGCTGAAAGCATCTAAGTGTGAAGCCCACCTCAAGATGAGATTTCCCATAGCATAAGCTAGTAAGACCCCTTGAAGACTACAAGGTTGATAGGTCAGAGGTGTAAGTATGGTAACATATTTAGCTGACTGATACTAATAGGTCGAGGGCTTGACCAATATAATCAAGTTGTAAATACATTAAGGACTATGTGCAATTTTGAAAGAACAAGGTTCTTTTAAGTAGTAGTTATTTAGGATAATTACTGAAAAAATAGTATAAGCGATGAACAAGGGTTATTTTTCTAAGGAAACACTAACTCACATACGTTCGTTGGTGTGCTGTTTTTCAACCAAATCGAAGATTTGGGAAAAACATGCATCTCGTGATGATGGCATAGAGGTAACACTCCTTCCCATTCCGAACAGGAAAGTTAAGGTCTATAGCGCCGATGGTACTGCATGGGAGACTGTGTGGCAGAGTAGGACGTTGCGAGGTAATCTTGTTTTTACAAGATTTTATATTAAAGTTTTAGTGACTTTAATGGATCTTTAGCTCAGTTGGTTAGAGCAACCGGCTCATAACCGGTAGGTCTAGGGTTCGAGTCCCTGAAGGTCCACCATGGGGGTATAGCTCAGTTGGGAGAGCACCTGCCTTGCACGCAGGGGGTCAAGAGTTCGAATCTCTTTATCTCCACCATTAGAAAACTATGAATTTGTAATTCATAGTTTTTTTATTTTTTATATTATATATGCTATTCAATATAATATAATAGAGAAATGTAAACTTAAATATAAAAAACAGTAGAACTATCTCATAAAATGAATTAAAAATACTAATTATTACAGTGTACAATAGAAAAATTATAGCATATAATTTAGTTGTAGAATGTGTTAAAAAAAGGAAATTCGATAATTAAACATGTAGTAAAATAGAGAGAAATTATATTTATGAGAGGGTATGAGTATGATACAAACTATTGTCTGTAAAAAAGATGGGTGTAGTGGAAATGAGTTTCATATAATGACAGAAGATAATAAATTAAAGCTAACATGTAAGGATTGCGGAAGTGATTATTATTATGATGTAAGTTATTATGATTTCATAATGCTATCAAATTGTACAGAATGTAATAATGATACATTTAAGGTCTTTAATAATTTAGATGAACAAGGTATATATGCAAAATGTACCAAGTGCGGAGCCCCACCAGAAAAGGTATTTATTGATGATGAGGGAGTACAAGTAACATATGAAGCTAAACTATTACAAGATATAAAGCAATTTATGTATCAAATAGATCAAAGAATTTGCAATCTTGAGTTAAAGATTGATGGACTAGAAAAGGGACAGGAATTGTTGGAAGAGTCACTTGCATATATAAATAGATACATGTCAGAATGAAGTATCCATAATAAGCATTAAGCTATAGCGTAGAAATCTTACTTTAAAGAGGTTAAATATGAGAAACAAAAGGAAAATTATTTATTGGTTTTTATTAATTATTTGGATGGCTGGAATATTTGTTATGTCAAATCAACCAGCTAACATATCTGATTCTCAAAGTGAAGGGATAATAAAAGTATTAGCTAGTATAGGTATAGATGTAAATGGTATTTTTGGACAGCTTGCTAATTTTGTTGTTAGAAAATGTGCACATTTTCTTGAATATATGATTTTGGCCTTATTAGCATTTAATGTGTTTAATTTATATTTTAATATGAGGAAAGTTGTTGTTATGACTATAATATTTGTATTTTTATATGCCTGTTCTGATGAAATACATCAACTTTTCGTATTGGGACGAGAAGGTGCTGTTAGAGATGTCATAATAGACACTTTTGGTAGCATTGTTTTGATATTAATTAGATTAAGCAGGATTCATTTATTTAGAAACAAATTGATATAATCTTTTAATTTTGTGTTTCATTTTATAATATGAATGCATGCTTATAATAATATGAGAGATATAATCAGAGATTATTTTATGCGCTGATTATATCTCTCATATCATTATAGACAGAGTTTTTTAGTAAACTTAGATGCTATATATTAAAAAAGGATTAATTATGTATAATAATTATTTTATTTTGTCATTCATAAAAAAACTATCTTTTATTATCTTTGAGGAATAAATAATTTAAATTTGTTCATATGTGTAATGTAAACTTTCTAAATACCTACCAAGATAGCTTTCATCAACTTCTTTTGCAAATCTAATTGTATGTATTTAGTATCTATATTAAATGGATTATGATTTGATAGTGAAACTAATTAAATAAAAAATTGTTGTTTTAAATTTTTTAGCTTATCTGATAGCTGTGTGAAGAAGCTATTATCTCATAAATCATATCCACTACTTCGTCATAGCATTAATTTTTATGTTATAGATGCTTAAAATCGATTCACTTAATTTTAAATAGATCAATTATCTTGAAAATAATCTTTATAGAAACAAATAAGAGTAATCCATCAAAAATAAAATTAAATAGGAATAATTGCTTCGCAGTATCAGCTTCACCGTTGCCTACAAATGGCATTGGGAATTGAATTATACCTATTAACATAACAGTCCAGAGTAAAAGTAATTTGGTTTTTATTTCTAAATTAGATTTACTTTTAATATATTTATAAAGTGAGTATACTGCAAGAATAAGATAAACTGAAACTATAAAGTATAATTCGTGAGGAAGCATATTTTCTCTAAATGTTGACCAAAGAGTAAATCTATTGAAGTCTGTAATAGGCTTTTCACTATAGCTTCTATAATGTTTTCCAAGCAATGTACTAGTAGAAAATGCTTTACTAGCTGTATATTTCATACCATTTAATAATCTTTGAGGATGAGATAAATAAAATTTAGCAAGTTTTAGATTATTTATGTTACTATAAAATTCTTCAGCAGTTAATTCGCTTTTAGGAGAATACTTCACATATTTATCCTCAGCTAAATAAGCGTTTTTTCCAGCGTCGACTGCCATATCTGGATTAAGACCTAAATCTATTAAATCTTGCTCTGGAGTTTTAGAATCTTTTAATATACCATAAAAAACTGAGTTATATTGGGTATCAACATTCAAGTCAGAGCTATTATAGCTAATGCCAATAGGATATGCTATTACAAAACAAAGGACAATGCACAATATGTATAGATTTATTTTATTGAGAGAACGTCTGTTATCAAAGAGTACTTTAACGATAAAAAGTATAATAATAGGCAATGAAGTAAGTACTTGTAGTTTTGAACCCAAAAACAAGAATGCTGAAAACAATATGAAAAATATTTTTGAAAATATTTTTTCGTTTTTCTTAAGGATATATTTGTAATAAATGTAGTTAAGAACAGAAGCAATAAATAGTACTAATGTTGTAAACATCATTGGTTCACCGTAAAGACTATTGAACCAAATTAAATAATTTCCATCAAAGAAGAAGAACAGTATTAATAGTTCAAGAATTATGAGTTTTATGCGATTCTTTATGTTAAAGGATTTTAATATTATGCTAAAAGAAAGAATATATATAATACTGTAAATTACAGATAAATACTGAGTTTTAAATATAGCTTGCCCAAATAATTTGGAGATAGTATTAATTAGTATAATTAGATAACTAAGGCTAGATCCAAAAATAGTTAAGGTTAGATTGGTAATATTCGTTATTTGATAATCAGTTACAATATAACTCATAAATCTTATAAAGTTAGGATTATTTGCATCTGAATCTAATAATGATAGCCCAGATATGCTCATTATTCTATTAAAATCACCTTGGTCAGCAACACCAACTTGTGGTTGTATAAATAAAACTCCAATAACTATTCCAATGGCAAGTATAAAAAATAAAATCTTATAATAACTTCTTAAGTTTTTCTTGGTATTCATTAAATTTTGCCTCCATCAATTTAGATTAAAATTATAAAATAGCCTTAACTAATGACAGATAAAATTATAATGTTTTTTTAAAAATACTACAATAAAATGTAAGAATAAATTGAAAAGTTTAACAAAGAAAAGGATAATATATAAATTTTCAGAAAATTTAGAAAATTAAAGAGGATTTAATGAACATAAATAGAAATATAATATCAAATAATATTATCATGGGAAAGGCAGGTGAAAGCCAACTTTTAAGATGACTTAAAAGTTTGGTAGAGTTCATGAAAGATTATAGTATTAAAAATTTAAGGAATGTAGGATTAATGGGACATAATGGAACAGGAAAAACTTCTTTAGCAGAAAGTCTTCTATATTATTCGAAAATAATAGATAGATTAGGGAAAATTGAAGATGGAACTACTGTTTTAGATTTTGATACTGAAGAAAAGAACAGACAATTTTCTATTGCACTTTCAATAGCTCCAATTGAATTAGATAATATTAAAATAAATCTTGTTGATATTCCAGGATATGCTGATTTTCAAGGTGAATGTATTGAGGGAATGAGAGCTGTAGATGTTGGAATGATAGTGGTAAGTGCAGTTTCAGGAATAAAAGCTGGGACTGAAAGAGCATGGGAATATTGTAATAAAATTAAACTGCCTAGAACAATTTTTATAAATAAACTTGATCGTGAAAATGCAAATTTTGATAAGGTATTAGATTCACTTAAAGAAAAGTTTGGAATGAGTGTAGTTCCAATTCAATATCCAATAGGGAAAGAAGATCAGTTCACAGGTGTAATAAATGTTATTTCAGAGCAGGCGCGAATATATGATATAAAGACTAAAGAAATAAAGATTTTAGATATACCAGAGGAATTGAAAGAGAAAGTTGAAGAATGCAAAAGAATGATTATGGAGTCAGTTGCAGAAACTGATGAAGAATTATTAGACAAGTATTTTAGCGAAGGAACATTAAGTGATGAAGAAATTTGCAAGGGTTTAATAAAAGGATGTGCGAGTGGCGATATTGCTCCTGTTATGTGTGGCAGTGCAACTAAAGTAATAGGAATGGATTCTTTAATTGACGATATTGTGGAATGCTTTCCTTCTCCAGAATATGCAATTTCTCAAAAGGCTTTGAATGTTACAAATAACGAAGAGACTTTCGTTAATCTTGATCAAGAAAAGCCATTTTCAGCATTGGTATTTAAAACGATTGCAGATCCGTTTGTAGGTAAAATATCTTTCTTTAGAGTTATGACTGGAGAAGCTAAAGAGGATATGACAGTATTAAATGTTAATAAAGATAAAGCTGAAAAATTATCTCATATTTGCTTCATTAGAGGAAAGACACAAATACCAGCTAAAAGAATTATTGCGGGAGATATAGGAGCAATTTCTAAATTACAGTATACAAATACAGGAGATACACTAGCAAGTTCAGATTTTAAAATAATGTATGATAAAATGAATTTTCCTAAAGCAGTTTGTTCTATGGCAATGATACCACAAGCCAAAGGTGATGAAGAAAAGATATCTCAGGCTTTAAATAAATTAAAAGATGAAGATCCAGTTTTCGAAATATCAAGAGATGTAGAAAATGCAGAAATCATAGTTTCAGGGCTTGGAGAAACTCATATAAATGTAATTGCAAGTAAAATAAAAAGTAAATTTGGAGTAGATGCAGTTTTAAGTTTGCCAAAGGTTCCATACAAGGAAGCAATAAAAGGGACTTCGGATGTACAGGGGAAGCATAAAAAACAATCTGGTGGTCATGGACAATATGGTGATGTTGTGATAAAGTTTGAACCTAGAACAGATGGAAACGAAGATTTAGAATTCGTGGATAATGTTGTTGGAGGATCCGTTCCAAGAAACTTTATTCCGGCAGTGGAAAAAGGGTTGAGAGAATGTATTGCTCATGGTGTTTTAGCCGGCTGTCCAGTTATAGGTCTTAGGGCGACTCTTCATGATGGATCATATCACTCAGTTGATTCATCTGAAATGGCATTTAAGCTTGCAGCATCCATAGCTTATAAGAAAGGTCTTGAACAGGCAAAACCTATTTTGTTAGAGCCAATAATGAAAGTTGAGGTTGTATTACCTAATGAATATATGGGTGATGTAATTGCAGATATAAATAAAAAGAGAGGCAGAGTAATTGGAATGGAACCAGAAGGAGGTAAGCAAAAGGTCATGGCAGAAATTCCACTTGCAGAAATTAGAAAGTATGCCACAGAGCTGCGTTCCTTAACTCAAGGCAGGGGAATGTTTTCAAAGGAATTTATTAGATATGAAGAAATTCCAGAGATGGAAGTAGCAAAAGTTATAGAAAGTATAAATAATCTAAAAAAATAGAGGGCTAAACGTGAATTTCTAGGAAAGAATATATATAGATAAAGTACCAAGCTTAAAGATAATTTTAAACTTGGTACATATTTTTGGAGCATAAATTTTTATTAAAAGATTCCAAATTAACTTTTTATTTTTTAATGAATAGAAAGTTATAGTGATGGAGTTAGTCTATAATGCAGAAGGATTTTTACATTAATTTCATAGGATATAACTGCCAAGGCGAGCATATAATATATTTAATATTAATTATAAATCTTAGGAGGAGAAATTAATGTCAGACTATAGCATGGACATCAGCGGAAAGATTGATTTGAGCGATTATAGCAATATATTTGATTATTTAAATATAATAGACAATAATGATAATTTTGTAATAAGGATTGATAGAAATAATAAAGAAGACATTGATTTAATTAATTCAATGCTAAAGGATAATAAATTTGTTGTTAACTATACTCAATACGATGATTTGGGAAACTATTATATTAGTGCTAATAAAGCATCTTCAAGAAAATAATATAAAAATACAGGTTTTATTACTGGAGCATATTATAGTATAATATAATTCAGAAGAAATTGTTTTTAATTGGGAAATATACAATAACAAAGGAGAGTTATATCATGGAAAAGTATGTTGTGGGAGTAGATTTAGGAGGTACTAAGATAAGTACTGCACTAGCTAATTTAAATGGAGAAGTAATAAGTCAAACAACAGTACCAACAAATGCTAATGAAGGAGAAATTCCAGTACTAAATAGAATCATAGAATCTATAGAGAAGGTAATTAAAGATGCTTCAGTAACTTATGGAGAGATAAAGGGAATAGGTATAGGTTCACCTGGACCATTAGATGCTGAAAAAGGAACTATAATTTATACACCTAATCTTCCATTTAAGAATTTTAACTTGGTTGATCCGATAAATAAAAAATTTGGATTACCAGTTTTCTTAGATAATGATGCAAACGTTGCAGCTATTGGAGAGTATATGTTTGGAGCAGGAAGAGGAGCAAAGGATGTAGTATTCTTCACAGTGAGCACAGGAATAGGTGGAGGAGCTGTTTTAGATGGTAAAGTGTATAGAGGTCATACTTCAAATGCACTAGAAATTGGACATATGACAGTAGCACCAGATGGCCCTAGATGTAATTGTGGAAATATTGGATGTGTAGAAGCAACATCATCAGGTACTGCAATTGCAAAAAGAGGACAAGAAGCTGTAGCTAGCAAAGTTGAAACTTCTCTAAGAAAATATGAGACAGTTACCTCATATGAAGTATTTACAGAAGCAGCTGCAGGAGATCCTGTATGTAAAGATATCATAGATAATGCATTAAATTATTTAGGAATAGCTATTGCTAATGCAGTATCTATTTTTGATCCAGAAGTAATAATAATAGGTGGCGGAGTATCAAAAGCTGGAGATGTTGTTTTTGATACAGTAAGAAAAGTAGTTGATAAAAGATGCTTTAAATCCATGGCAGAAGCAGTTAAAATTGTTCCAGCAGGATTAGGTACAGATGCTGGAGTAATAGGTGCTGTAGCATTAGCATTACTTGAAACAGAAAATAAATAAAATTATGAATGATTAAAATATAACTTTTATAATAAAATTATTAATAGGTATGAATAAGTAAGAGGGAATATACATACAATAGAAGTATGAAAGACTCTCCTAGCAATGAATTTTTTCATTCTCATACATATTTACTAATCTTATTTTAAGTGAAGGCCTATTTTTAAGAGAGCTCTATTTTTTTGATTTTGGTTTTTGCTTAAATAAGATTGAGGTGAAAAAATTTTTTATATAAGCTATCTCTAGATTTTATTTAGATTTAGAGATAGCATATTATAAAAGAAAATATTTTTATATAAACCTATTCAATATGTTATTGGATAGGTTTTAAACTTATATAATGATATTACAGATAAAAATTTATAAAAAAGAAGGTAATAAATATGAAAGCAGAAATTATAGCTGTAGGAACAGAAATATTGTTAGGAGACATAATTAACTCAAATGCTCAGTATTTAGCACAAGAGCTGGCAGCATTAGGAATAGATATGTATTATCAACAAGTAGTTGGTGATAATGAAGACAGGATTATTCATGCTTTTGAAGAGGCGTATAGCAGAAGTGATATTATAATAACAACAGGTGGACTTGGACCTACAGCAGATGATTTAACTAAGGAAGTTGCAGCTAAATATTTTAATAAAGAGTTACTTCAACATGAAGAATCTATTGAAAAAATAAAAAACTATTTTAAATTCAGAGAAAGAAAGATGACTGAAAATAATTTGAAACAAGGTTTAATACCTGAGGGAGCTATTGTAATTAATAATAATAATGGTACAGCACCTGGAGTAATTATAGAAGAAAATAATAAGATAATGATAATTTTACCTGGACCACCAAAGGAAATGAAACCAATGTTTGAAGATACAGTTAAGGGATACCTTCAAAAAAAATCATATTCCATATTGGTGTCAAAAGTAATTAAAATATTAGGTATTGGAGAAAGTGCAGTTGCTGATGAATTAAAAGATATAATGGATGCACAGACCAATCCAACTATTGCACCCTATGCTAAAGAAGTAGGAGTACTGCTTCGTATAACAGCTAAGGCAAAAACTCAGGAAGAAGCACTTAAGTTAATAAAGCCAGTAGAAGAAGAAATTAAAAACAGATTAGGCGATAATGTTTATGCAACTGAAGATATTAACTTAGAGGATGTTGTAGCAGAGCTTTTAATAGAAAAGAAGCTCACAATATCTACAGCAGAATCGTGTACAGGCGGAATGATTGCAGCTACATTAATAAACTATCCAGGAATATCTGAAGTGCTTTTAGAAGGTGCTGTAACATATTCAAATGAAGCTAAACATAAAAGATTAGGAGTTGAGAATGAAACTTTAGAAAAGTATGGAGCTGTAAGTGAAGAAACTGCAAGAGAAATGGCTATTGGTATTGCTAAAACAGCTAATACAGATGTAAGTATTGTAACAACAGGAATAGCAGGACCAGGGGGAGGAACAGAAGAGAAACCAGTTGGATTAGTATATATAGGAGTATATGTTCAAGGAGAAGTAGTAATAAAAAGGTGTATATTTAATGGAAATAGAAATCGAGTAAGACTTCAAGCTACAACAACTGGCTTGGATATGTTAAGAAGAATCTTAATAAAGAAATAATAAACAATCCTCAAATAAAAGGTTAACTTTATACATTTGTCCAAGAAACTTCGAAAATGAATAATTAAAATTTATGAAAATAAAAATGCCACAATATATGTTAATTTGGATAACATATATTGTGGCGTTACAAATTGTATATAAATAAAAATGGGGGAGAGGCGATTAAATATTGAAGTTAAATACTTCATTATTATTTATTGCCAAATTAAATTTATTTATACATAATTTAGATTAAAACTTTTCTTTTTTTAATGAAATACTAACTTTAAATAAATCTCCATCGAATTTAAGTTCAAAGATACCTTTTTGAAGCTCTACTAAACTCTTTGCAATAGATAATCCAAGACCTGAACCTTCGGTTGTTCTTGAAGCATCACCTCTTTTAAATCTTTCTAGGATTTCTTCTTCGCTGAAAGTTAATGGGTATTTTGGAATATTTTTAAATGTCATTAATACGAAGTTATCGTTATCTTCAACATCTATATATACTCTGGTACCACTTAAGGAGTATTTCAAAATATTAGAAATCAAGTTTTGAAATATTCTAAAGGTTCTTCTGCCATCTGCATATATATTCAATTTTTGCTGTAGAATTAGTTTTATAATGAATTTACGGCTTCGCTTAGAACTTTACCGATAGAATCGTGTATAACTAAATCAGCTTTTGAATCAGCAGAAGTTGAACTTTTGTTTATAAGTATAAGGTTATTGCCCTTGAAATAATCTATAAGGCCTGCAGCAGGATAAACAACAAGTGAAGTTCCGCCGATAATAAGAGTATCAGCTTTAGAAATAGCATTTATTGCACCTCTAATTACACTGTCGTCTAGGCCTTCTTCATAAAGAACTACATCAGGTTTAACAGAGCCGCCGCATTTAGTACAAGTAGGAACTCCATCAGAGTTTAAAATAAATTTTTCATCATAGAATTCATGACATTTAACACAATAATTTCTGTGAATAGAGCCGTGAAGCTCAAAGACGTTTTTACTTCCAGCCATTTGATGAAGTCCATCTATATTTTGCGTTACGATAGCTTTCAGTTTTCCCATTTCTTCAAGTTTGGCTAAGGCCAAGTGGCCGCTATTTGGCTTTGCTTCTGGATATATAAGTTTAGATTTATAGAACTTAAAGAATTCTTCAGGATATTTAGTATAAAAAGTATGTGATACTAATTGCTCTGGCGTAAATGTAATATTTAGTTTTTCGTTAAATAACCCATTTGAACTTCTGAAATCTGGAATGTCGGACTCAGTACTGACACCGGCACCGCCAAAAAAAACTATGTTGTTGCTTTCTTTTAGAATACTTGATAATCTTTCAACACTCATAAAATACCTCCAAGTTAGAATTAAAAATACATTTGTTATCTTATTTAATTATGGCACAATCAATTAAAAAAATAAATTAATATCTTTATATTAAAAATTAATTGTCAAGAGAAGAATTAGATGATAAAATGGTAAAAATAATAAAAAAGGCAATGTAAAAAATTAATACAATTAAACAAATTCATGAAAAATATTTTTAAAATTGATATTTACTTTGATTTTGTCATCTCAGTTTTATAATAGGGCTATACTTTGACATTATTGAAGAAATATAAATATTTAATTTACGAAAGTGGGGAAAGTAAAATGATAAGTTTAAAGCATCATATTTTTGTATGTGCGAGTTGTAGAGTTAATGGAATGCAAAAAGGAATGTGTTTCAGTAAAGATTCAGTAAAGGTTGTGCAAAAATTTATGGAGGAAGTTGAAGATAGGGATCTAATAAACGAAGTAATGGTCACTAATACTGGATGTTTGGGAGTATGTAACAAGGGTCCGATTGTAGTGGTTTATCCAGAAGGAACTTGGTACGGAAATGTTCAAGTGAAAGATGTTGAAAGAATTATGGATGAACATATTGAAGGTGGAAAAGTAATAGAGGATCTAGTTATCTAAGGTTTGGTAAAAATAGCACTAAGTTAAGTAAGATAATGTATATTTTGTGTCATTTGAGATTGATTTTATATATGCCATAAGATGAGTATAATCGACTGCTTGACACAAAATATTATTTTACAGTTTCACAAGATTAAATAAAAATAGAAAAAAGTTGTTGACATAATCTTCATATCTAGATATAATACTATTTGTGATCTGGTGATGATGGCGTAGAGGTAACACTCCTTCCCATTCCGAACAGGAAAGTTAAGGTCTATAGCGCTGATGGTACTGCATGGGAGACTGTGTGGAAGAGTAAGATGTTGCCAGGTAAGATGGCTCGATAGCTCAGTCGGTAGAGCAGAGGACTGAAAATCCTCGTGTCACTGGTTCGATTCCAGTTCGAGCCACCATATTAAAAGCACTAACGTAGGTTAGTGCTTTTTTGTTTTATTGCAAAAAACTTCTATAGTATTAGAATACAAAAATTTCTTAAAGATTTAAAATTATGGACTGTAATAAGGGCTGTAGCGTTGAGAAAATCAACTACAATATGCTGCATAAGAATTTAAAACTTTAATTCAGGATAGTGTAGTTTCTATTTTTTACGCGACAGCCCAATAAATTATACAATTAAACAGTGCATTGTTCCACTGATATTGAATATTCACCGCAATTAGGACATACAGTTACACTAACTATATAACTATCATCCACTTTACCAAATCCAAAAAGCTGATTAAAGGATGTATGTTTATATTCATTACCAATAGTATTGATTACATATTGATTATTTTTTGTGTAAATAAAAAAGTGATATTCTAAATAACGATAAGATTTATTTACCTCTTCTTGAGAGTTGCAAGAACATTTTCCCATGTAATACTCATTTGAGAAGTTTACCTCTTCGCCTTCATTTAAAGCATCTAAAATAATATCCATAGAAAGACCTGAAACCGTAGCTTCATCATCAAAAAATATTCCGTCGCAATTTTCCTTTGTTAATACGTATTCTTTGCCATTATGAGAAAATTTATATTCCACAAAATAACCTCCTTAAGTCAGCAGAATGCTCATATGAATAGTATACACTAGATATCATAAGTATTCATGTAAGTATTAAGTTAAAATTATCTCTTTACAATGATTATTTAGGTGTATTAAGAATGACAATATTGAAATATGTATATATTCTATATATTCTCAATTTGCCAGTCTATTGGTGTTTGATTAGTAGAAACTAAAAAGTCATTTGTTTTTGAAAATGGTCTACTGCCAAAAAAGCCTCTTGAGGCTGATAAGGGACTAGGATGAACTGATTTTATGATAAAATGCTTTGGATTAGTAATTAAACTAGTCTTTGAAATAGCATTATTTCCCCAGAGAATAAAAACTATAGGAGTTTCCTTTTCATTTAATATGGTAATAATCCTATTAGTAAATTCCTCCCAACCTTTGTTCCTATGCGAGTTGGCTTCGCCAGCTCTGACAGTAAGTACTGTATTTAATAATAAAACACCTTGATCAGCCCATTTTTTAAGATAGCCATTGTTTGGAATATAGCATCCTAAGTCATCATGAAGCTCCTTGTAGATGTTAATTAAAGATGGTGGAGCTTTTACACCAGGATTAACAGAAAAGCTTAAGCCATGTGCCTGTTTAGGACCGTGATAAGGATCCTGTCCTAAGATAACGACCTTAACATCACTATAAGGTGTAAAATGCAACGCATTAAAAAGATCATACATATTTGGATAGATGATCTTAGAGTTATATTCATTGACTAAAAATTTTCTTAATTTAAGATAATAATCTTTATGAAATTCGGATTCTAAATAATTTTTCCAATCGTTTTTTAATATTTCAGACATAACATCACCCGAAATTATTATAACATTATATTACAGATTTATGTATATTAGATTATATTGACTAAAAATATTTGCTCATTATTGTTGTTTGAAGGGTCAGATGCTGTTAAAATGGAATGTATAAAACAAATTACTAAGAAAAATAATATAAAATATTTATTATAAAGGAGAATTTACATGGAAAATAAAGTATTAGCTATTGCAGCAGGACATGAAATAACAGAAAAAGATTTAAATGCGATTATCAGCAGGTATCCTCAAGAACAAAGAGGCGCATTACAAAGTGAAGAAAAGAGAAAACAATTAGTAGAGCAATTAATTTCATTTGAATTAATGAATAAGTTCGGAAAAGAAATAAACATAGATAAAACACAAGAATATAAAGATGCCATAGAAAACATATCAAAGGAAGTTATAACTTCAATGGCAATAAATAAGATATTAGCTGATGTAACAGTTACAGATGATGAAGTTAATAAATATTATGAAGATAATAAAGAATCTTTTGGTAAACCAGCTACAGTTTCTGCTCGACATATTTTAGTTGAAACAGAAGAAGAAGCTAAAAAGGCTAAGGAAGAAATTTTAAGTGAACAAATATCATTTGGGGATGCTGCAATGAAGTATTCAATGTGTCCATCAAATATGCAAGGTGGAAATCTAGGTGAATTTTCAAAAGGAATGATGGTACCAGAATTTGAAGAAGCTGCATTTGATGCTGAAATAGGTACAATTACTGAGCCAGTTAAAACTCAATTTGGATATCATTTAATATTAGTAGATGCAAAAAACGAAGCATCAGTTACTAGCTTTGATGAAGTAAAGGATAATGTTTTAAATGAATTAGTAAAACAAAACCAACATACTAAGTATGAGCAAATTTTAAAGGAATTAGAAGGAAAGTATGGAGTTGAGAGAAAGTAATTTCTTGCGACAATCAAGTAGTTATTTCTATAATAGTTCTAAAGTTACTAAGTAAAATACTAATAGGACACAAATTAGATTTTAACAGCTACAATAAAAAACAGCTGCATTCTGGTTAAAGAATGTAGCTGTTTTCGCGTATAAAGGATTTTAATGTTGAAATGTTACAAAATAAGTATGATATAAAAAATATATATTGTTATATAAGATTATAGTATGCTTAGCTACTCTAATAAGTCTAAAAATGAGGTAATATATTCATCCGCGTACTTAAGAAAATCCTCCCTTGAATTTAAGCATTCAGTATCTTCTACTGCAATTACCTTCATGTCCGCACATTTTGCAGCTTGTACAGCAGGCAGGATATCTTCAAATACAACACAATTCTTTGGATCAATGCCTAATTTTTTGGCAGCTAGTAAATATACATCGGGAGAATCTTTACCATTAGAGACTTCATCGGTAGTTGTGATTGAATCAAAATAATCATAAACTTTATTATTTTTTAAGCAAGCTTCCAACAGAGAGTGAGAATTACTGGTAGCTAAAGCGATTTTTATTTTATTAGATTTTAAATAATCTAAGAATTTCAGCACTCCTGATTTTAATTTTACATTATTAGAGTAATGATAATAGGCCATATCATGCCAATCAGCTACTATTTTTTCTATGGAATCATTGAGTTTAAATTTTTCTTTAAAATAAATAGCAGTTTGAGTAAAACTTAAATGTTCAATATCATTTTTTAAATTTTCAGGCACAGTATAACCCTTATCTTTTAGGTAATCAGTATCAATTTTACTCCAAACCCACATGGAATCAACTAGAGTCCCATCTAAGTCAAAGATTGCAGCCTTTATATTATTTAACATGTATACCTCCATAAATTATTACTGGTGATATTTACAAAGCTATTATAATAATTATAAATTGATTTGTAATTACTATATATGTTGCAATTAAAAATTTGCAACGTACAATTGGCAATTAGCGGTGAAGTCTTTACAGAATTTTTACAACAATTGCTAATTTTAAATTGTGCATAGCCAATTGCAATATATATAATAAAAGGATAAATAAAAAAACTTAAGGATTGTCCCTAAGTTAATATTTGTATATTTTAGATAATATTTTTGGTCGGGGTGACAGGGATTGAACCTGCGACCTCATGGTCCCAAACCACGCGCGCTCCCAGCTGCGCCACACCCCGTAGCCATTTATAATTATATATTCAAGTGAGTTTTATGTCAAGGATTTTGATATTCATAGTAAAACAAGTATTTATAATATTAATACATATAGTTACAACTTAAGAATTATAATATAAAGTTTACATATTAATCTAGTTGATGAAAAATTTAAAGATTGAGAAAGATAAAGAATGAGTTAGAAAAAGAGGGGAATACGGACAATATACAGATATTACTAGGATAAACTAAATTCTCGCCAGATATAAGAATTGTCCATCTTTACTGAAAGTGTTATAATTGTCTGAGAATATAGATTGATGGAGGAGGGAAGGTTTGACAACCGATAATGAATGAAAAGCAGAATTCTAGCTATTACGTTAGCGACAGTAATCGTTGTAGGTAGCTCTATACCTGTGTTTGCGACGCCGGATAATCAACAATTAAGTGATTCGAGACAAAAATATGCAGATATTCAAAGTAAAATAACAGATATTGAAAATAAGATCTACGATTTAGATACACAGATAGAACCGCTACAAGTAACAGTAGATAAAAATAAAAAAGAAATAACAAGTATAAATAATACTATTGATAATACTACAAAAGATATTGAACAATGTAAGAAAGATATTAATACATTAGATTTAGCTTTGGGACAAAGAGTTAAAGCAATGTATACATCAGGAGATTTAGAATTTAGTTATTTAAATTTTATTCTTGAGTCAGAATCAACAAGTGATTTCTTTTCAAGAGCAGAGGCTGTGAGCAAGATATTAGGTAAAGATAAAGCTGCAATAGAAGAAGTTACAAGTAAAAAGGAAGAATTAAATAATAAAATTCAATCCTTAGAAGATAAAAAATCTGAAATAGATAAGCTTAACAAAGAAATACAAACTAATTTAGATGAATTAGATGGAAAGAAAAAAGAAGAGGAAACATTATCAGCTCAAGCAAAAGATGAAAAAAGTAAGTTTGATGCGCAATATTTATCACAATTAGAAAGAGACACTGTAAAGACTCAGTTTGATGTTATAGATAATTCTAATAGTTCAGCAGCAGATCTTCAAGCAGCGATTGATCAATTAAGAAATATTAGAGATAATCAAATTAAGAGTGAAATTGTTACTTCTGAAATAAATGATAAAATAGAGAAAGCCAAAGCTGCAGTATCAACTAAAAAAGCAGCCGAAGTAAAATTTGCTACTTCTACAGCAAGTAGAGGTGCAAAAGTTGCTGTGCCATCAGCTGGAAATGCTCAAGCCATTTTAAATGAAGCATATGCACAATTAGGAAAACCATATGTGTGGGGAGCAACTGGTGCAAATAGTTTCGATTGTTCAGGATTTACTCAATATGTATATGAAAATGCTGCAGGTGTTGATATATCTAGAACAACTTACTCACAAATAAATCAAGGACAAGCTGTTAGTCAAGATCAGCTTCAACCGGGAGATTTAGTATTTACACATCCAGGCCATGTTGGAATATATGTTGGGAACGGCCAAATGATTAATGCGCCACAAACAGGTGATGTAGTCAAAGTAGCACCGGTATATAGTTTTTATGCAGCAAGAAGAATTTTAAACTAGTTAACATAAGAAATTAGTTGTTAACATCTGATTTCAAGAGATAGTCCTTCTGTTTAAATACAGAAGGACTTTTTTTATTTGATTTGCGATGTTATAATGTGGAATGTATATAAGATCTATAATTTCATAGAAATATTAATAAATTTATAAGAGTATAAGCAAAATTCACATGAAGAAGTCAGAGGAAAAATAAATGGATAGCAAATTAGAATATATAAAAGAAGATGAGACAGTAGATGATTTACAACTTAAAGGATTAAATTTGATTCAAAAGAAGGATGGATTTAAATTTGGCATAGATGCTGTACTATTATCTGATTTTGCCTGTGTAAAAAACAAGCATAGGGTAATTGATCTATGTACAGGAACAGGAATAATACCATTTTTAATATATGGAAAGTATGAGCCTAAGAGTATATATGGGTTGGAAATACAGGAAGATATGGTTGAAATGGCTAAAAGAAGTGTGAAACTAAATTCTTTAGATGAAAAAATTTGCTTTATAAATGAAGATTTAAAAAATGTAGATTTTTTGAAGAAACTTGAAAAGTTTGATGTAGTTACAGTAAATCCACCATATAAATTGAATAATTCAGGTATAATTAATCCAAATGATAAGCTGGCAATAGCCAGACATGAAATATTATGCAATTTAGAAGACGTGATTAATGCAGCGAGAACTTTATTAAAAGATAATGGCAGGCTTTTCATGATACATAGGCCGGAACGTTTAGCAGACATTTTTACTTTAATGAGGAAATACAAGATAGAGCCTAAGAGGATAAAAATGATTCATCCTAAAATGGGAAAAGCGCCTAATATTGTTTTGGTTGAGGGACAAAGAGATGGAGGAGCATATTTGAAATGGGAAGCTCCATTGTATGTCTATGATGATAATGGAAAATATACTAAGGAAATTGATTCAATATACTGGAGGATATGATATGAGCAATGGAAAATTATATTTAGTGCCAACTCCAATTGGAAATTTAAAAGATATTACATTACGAGCATTAGAAACTTTACAAGAAGCTGATTTTATTGCGGCGGAAGATACAAGACAAACATTAAAATTGTTAAATCATTTTGAAATTAAAAAGCCTTTAATTAGTTATCATAAATTTAATGAACAGATAAAAAGTGATAAAATTATAGAATTGCTTATGGAAGGTAAAAATGTAGCATTGGTTTCAGATGCAGGAACACCTGGAATATCAGATCCGGGAAGCGTTATTGTTGAAAGATGTATAGAAAAAATGATTGATTTTGAAGTACTTCCAGGAGCAACAGCAATAACTACAGCGTTAGTTTATTCAGGTTTAGATACAACTAAATTCTTATTTAGAGGCTTTTTACCTAGAGAAAATAAAGATCGAAAGGTAGTAGCAGAAGAACTTTTGCAAAGCCAAGAGACAATTATATTTTATGAGGCGCCGCATAGATTATTAGATACGTTAACATTTTTAAATGAAACATTTGGAAATAGAAAGATTGCAGTATGTAGAGAATTAACAAAAATATATCAGGAAATATTTAGAGGTACTATGAGCCAGGCGATTGAGTATTTTATAGAAAATAAGCCTAGAGGAGAATTTGTACTTGTAATTGAAGGAAAAAAACTTGAGGAAATAAAGGAAGAACAAAGAGAAGCATGGATAAGTTTATCCATTGAAGATCATATAAGAAAACACATAGATGAAGGAATGGATAAAAAATCAGCAATAAAACTTGTGGCTAAAGAAAGAGAATTGCCTAAAAGTGAAGTGTATAAGTTTTCGACTGATATATAATATATTACTTAATTTAGTTATTTGAGAAAAGCATTAATCTAATTAAAGCAAACAATTTTGCAGAAGAAAGACTATCTCAAAATTATTGAGATAGTCTCTTTAAAAATAAATATATAATTTATTTATTATTTTACAATAGGTAAACTTATTAAATAAAAATATTATCTGTTATTTTTAATTTCATCTAAACATTTAGTACAAATGTTTTTACCTTTGTAGTTAATTACATCTCTTGCATCTCCACAGAAAATACAAGCTGGTTCATATTTCTTTAAGATTATTTGCTCACCGTCTACATAAATTTCTAATGCATCTTTTTCAGCAATATCTAAAGTTCTTCTAAGTTCTATAGGAATAACTATTCTTCCTAACTCATCTACTCTTCTAACTACACCTGTTGATTTCATAAAAAACTCCTCCTAATTCCATGATTCGACATTCTACTATGATATATTACCAAGTATGTAATATAAAGTCAATGGATATTTCTCTTTATTTATAAGAAATTACAAATTTCAACCTTAATAAACATCTTATATAAAATATACTACCATATTTTAGAAAAGTCAAGAGAATTTATTTACTAAATTATAGTGGGGATTTTAAAAAATAAATCAATAAATCCAACTTATAACAACAATTGAAAAATATTAATATGTAAAGTAAGCAAATTGTCTATAATATGCTAAATTTATTTACAAAAAAAAGAATAAAATCAGTATATTAACTATTTTGCAGAAACGCGGAGAATATAAGTGATAATGTCGAGCAATTACATAAATTAGATATTTTTTTGCTACTAGTCTACTTAGGATTTCATTAATCACATAATTATAATAATTTGGGAAAATATATATTTAGGAAAAATAAATTAGTAACACGCTGTTTAAAGTAACTTGTAACGAGTTCATAATTACTATATAATCTATATATATTTAAAATTGGAAAGTATAGGTGTATAAAATGGGAAAAAAATTTGATTCTAATTATATAAAAGAGTTAGCGGAGGAAATGTCCAAAAATAGTTCAGTCTCATATGAAGAGCTTCCTAAATATGATTTGTTTTTATCCCAAGTAATAGATTATTTGAATGATAAATTTGTGGATGAAAGGTTTACTAATAACATAGTTCAAAATTATACTAAAAGCGAAGTTATAACAAAACCAGAGGATGGTAAAAAACGAGGATATACTAAAATGCATTTAGTTCAGTTAGTATTACTAGGTTATATGAGACCACTCTTGACTACAGAAGAAATAAAAAAGGTTTTTAGACTTGCTTTCAATGAAATAAATGATAGAAATGATGATATATTATCATGGGAAGATGCTTACAAGACGTTTACACAAATACAAAAAGAAAGCTTTGATGATTACTTTTTAACTTCCTTAAACCATGAGAAGAAAATAGAAGAAATAATTAAAAATTTCGATTTGAAAGAAGATGATGAAGAGAGAATAAAGATTTTCTTATTAGTTCTTTCACTAATAGCTCAAGCAAGCGTTATTAAAAAGTTAGTTCAAAAAATAGTTAATGAGTATGAAACAGAATAGTAAAATAAATATATAAATATGTTAAGAACACTTACTTAATTTGATGTCTAAATAGTTATAATACAAATTAAGTAAGTGTTTTACGTGTAAGGTAAAGAACTAAAAGTTAACTTATATTATTCGAAATAGTGTTAGAAGTTATTACAGAGGAGAATAGAGATGGATAAGGTTATAATAAAGGAATCTGTAAGAAATCTAGTTGAGTTCTGTCTTAAGAGTGGTGACATAGATAATAGATTTTCGGGAAGTGCCAGAGCGGTGGAAGGTACAAAGGCACATCAAAAACTTCAAGATGATAATTTGAGTATTTATAAAAATTATGAAAAAGAAGTATATTTAAGTTATGTCTTTGAAACAAAGAAGAGTTTAATAAATATTGAAGGACGAGCAGATGGGATTATAATACAGGATGATAGAATAATAATTGAGGAAATTAAATCAACCTATAAAAACTTTGCATATATAGATGATTTGAATGAAGTACACTGGGCGCAGGCAAAAGTATATGCTTTAATTTATTGTAAACAAAATAATATTCAAAATATTTATGTAAGGTTATCGTACGTGCAGCTTGAAACAAGTGAAGTTAAAAGTTTTGAAAAACAATTTACTATAGAAGAATTAGAGAAGTTTATAGAAGCAATATTAGAGGAATATGAGAAATTTGTTAGTTTGATTTATCAACAAAAAAATAGAAGAAATGAGTCTATAAGAACTCTTAGTTTTCCTTTTGATAAGTATAGAGAAGGACAAAGAAAACTAATAAATATATCATATCAGACGATGAAGGAAAAAGAAATTCTATTTGCGCAGGCACCGACTGGTATAGGAAAAACAATATCAACGATATTTCCGGCAGTAAAGGCTTTAGGAGAGGAGATTGGTGAGCGGATTATATATCTAACAGCTAAGACCATAAATAGGCAGGTTGCAGAGGAAACGTTTGAAAGATTGAGGACAAAGGGCTTGAAGTTTAAGAGCATAGTAATTACTGCTAAAGAAAAAATATGCAGCAATGATAACTTTGATTGCAATCCAGAGAAATGTAAATATGCAAAGAACTATTATGGTAAGGTGAAAGAAGTAATATTTTATATTTTAGAGAATGAAGAAAGAATTTCCAGGGAAATATTGCAGGAATATGCTGAAAGATATGAAGTGTGTCCTTTTGAGTTATCTTTAGACTTAAGCCTTTATTGCGATGGAATTATTGGAGATTACAATTATATTTTTGATCCGAGGGTATCATTAACGCGTGTGCTAGAAAGCAAAGGGAATATAGTCCTAGTTGATGAAGCGCATAATTTAATAGATAGGTCAAGAAACATGTATTCTGCATCTTTATGTAAGAATGAAATATTAAAGTGCAAAAAGTTAACTAAAGGCAAACTTAATAAATTACATGCTATATTAAGAAAAATCAACGATTATTTTGTTGAATTAAGAAATGAGTGTGAAGATAAAGAAGTAACATGGCTTTGTGAGGAAGGCTTACCAAGTGAACTAAGTAAGCACTTACAATTATATCTAAGAGAGAGTGAAGAAATTTTAGTAAGAGGAAACAAATTTGAAGGATATGAAGAAATATTGCAGTTATACTTTGACATAAATGCTTTCGTTTCTACAATGCAGTTATATGACGAAAATTACAGGACTTGCATGGAAAAAGAAGCACAAGAACTTATGTTAACATTATATTGTATAAATCCAGCTAAAAACTTAAAAGAATATTTAAAACGATGTAATTCAGTAATATTCTTTTCAGCGACACTAACACCACTAAAATATTATATTGAAATGCTTGGAGGTACTGATGAAACTTATAGAATAAAACTTCCATCGCCTTTTAATAAAGAAAATTTAAAAGTTTATGTTAGCCCAATTAATATTAGATATTCGCATAGACAAAGAACATTGAAATTGGTTAAAGATAAGATTTTAGATTTTGTGAAAGATAAGCTGGGAAATTACATGATTTTCTCACCATCATATGCATATATGGAATTATTATATGAGGAAATAGGCAAATCTCCTATTGAAGGCTTCGAATTTGTAAAGCAGAAGAAAAACATGAGTGAGGAAGAGAAGAGTGAATTTTTAAATGAGTTTAAAATAAAGAATAACTTGCTGATGTTTTGCGTACTTGGAGGTATGTTCTCAGAAGGTATAGATTTGCCAGGAGAGCAACTAATAGGAAGCGTTATAATAGGTGTAGGCTATCCAATGATAGATATGAAAAATGAAGTTATAAAAGAATTTTATAGAGAACGTGGATATGAGTATGCATACATATTCCCAGGAATAAATAAAGTACAACAAGCTGCAGGGAGAGTAATAAGAACAGAAAATGATAAAGGCAGAGTTTTGCTTATTGATGACAGATATGTAAGCAACAATTATAAAGTATTACTGCCTAGTGAGTGGTACCCCATTGGCAAGTTATGAGTTGAGGAAGGAAAGCTACTGGCTTTTCAAAAAACATAATTCAAGAAATTTCTGAAAGAGATTTCAACATTAACTCATAACTTTTAACTTATAATTCTTAACTTATCAAGAGTACGTTGTTAATTGAAAATAAGTATGTTAAAATATTCATGTTAGTTTTTTGGAATGAAAGACGTTTTGGATAAAATTTGAATATTTGCTAAGTTTAGTTGAGTTAAAATGATAAATGTATAACTCTTCAATAAATAAGAAGAATTATTATAAAAATAACATATTTTCGTAAAATTAAGGAGCGAGGAAAATGAATATTCCATTAATTGATTTAAAAGCTCAATATAAATCTGTTTCTGAAGATTTAGATAGAGTAACTAAAGAAGTACTTTCTTCTGCAAATTATATTATGGGTAAGAACGTAGTAGAATTTGAAAAGGAATTTGCAGAATATATAGGTGTTAAGCATGCAATATCAGTAGGAAATGGAACAGATGCATTAGTTATTGCATTAAAATCTTTGGGGATAGGAAGCGGAGATGAAGTAATAACTTCTACATTTACATATTTTGCTTCAGCAGAGTCTATTTCAGCAGTTGGTGCGACTCCAGTTTTTGTTGATGTGGAAAAAGAAACATTTAATATAGATCCAGCTAAGATAGAAGAAAAGATCACTAAGAAAACAAAAGCCATTATACCTGTCCATATTTTTGGGCAAAGTGCTAGAATGGATGAAATAAATGAAATAGCAAAGAAACATAATTTAAAAGTTATAGAAGATGCGGCTCAAGCAGTGGGATCTAAATATAAAGGAAAGATGATAGGAACTTTAGGCGATGCAGCATGCTTCTCATTTTTCCCAACTAAAAATTTATCATGTGCCGGAGATGGTGGTATGATAGTTACAAATGATGATAATATAGCTATAGTAGCAAGAGCCTTAAGAACCCATGGAAGTGGAGAAAATGGACAAAAAGCTTTTAACTTCTTGAATAATATAAAAGAAGAAATAGAAACTTCTAAGGATGGCGATGATACAGTATATAATCCTTTAAAATATTATAACTATTTAATTGGCTTCAATTCTAGATTAGATGCTATTCAGGCAGCAATTCTAAGGGTTAAATTGCCACATTTAGATAAGTGGAATGAAGGAAGAAGAAAAATAGCTAAAATATATGATGAAAAACTAAAGAATTCAAATGTGGTAACACCGGTTGTGGATAAAGAAAATGACCCTATATATCACCAATATGTGCTTCAATGCGAGGATAGGGAAACTATGCTTACAAAGCTTAAAGAAAAAGGAGTTGCAACTGGAGTTTATTATCCAGTTCCATTGCATTTACAAAAGGTATATAAGGATCTTGGATATAAAGAAGGCGATATGCCGGTTGCTGAATACTTATCTCATAGAACTTTTGCAATACCAGTTTATCCAGAGTTAACAGAAACTGAGGTAGATTATATTATTGAAAGCATAAAAGCCTAGAATTTGTAGAGTAAGATGTTATTTTGATACTTATAGAATAAATATGAATATGTGGAGACTAATATTATGAGCGATAATTATTTTGTACATGAGTCAAGCTATGTAGATGATAATGTGAAAATAGGAGATGGAACAAAGATATGGCATTTTTCTCATGTAATGAGCAATTGTGAAATTGGGGAGAAGTGTAACATAGGCCAAAATGTTGTAATATCACCAGGCGTAAAAATTGGAAATGGTGTAAAAATACAAAATAATGTGTCTGTTTATACAGGTGTTATTTGTGAAGATGATGTATTCTTAGGACCATCATGTGTATTTACCAATGTAGTAAATCCAAGAAGCTTTATAGAAAGAAAAAGTGAATATAGGGAAACTGTAATTGGAAAAGGTGCATCTATTGGAGCAAATGTTACGATTGTATGTGGACATAATATAGGCAGATTTGCACTAGTAGGAGCTGGAGCAGTAGTTACTAAACATATACCAGATTATGCGCTAGTTGTAGGAAATCCAGCAAATATATTAGGATATGTGTGCGAGTGTGGAGAAAGACTTGAATTTAAGGATGAACATGCAAGTTGCAAAGCTTGTGGAAAGAATTATAATAAGAATGATGAAAAAGTAGAATGTATAAATGACTAATAGATAGAAGTGAATATTAGGATTAAAAATATAAAGAAATTCTTTAAGAATTTCATCATTAACTGTTAACTGTATATTGCTTGCAGGATACCATAAGGGCATAAACTGTTAACTGAAAATTGTGGAGGTATAAGATGTCAATGTTAAAACAACAATTATTAGACAAGATAAACAATAGAACTGCAAAGGTTGGTGTCGTTGGACTTGGATACGTTGGATTGCCATTAGCGGTAGAAAAGGCTAATGCAGGATATCAAACTATTGGTTTTGATGTTCAAGAACAAAAAGTAAAAATGGTTAATGAAGGAAAAAATTATATAGGTGATGTAGTAGATGAAACTCTAAAGAAGTTAGTAGAAGCAAAGACTTTACAAGCAACTACAGATTTTAGTTTTGTTAAAGATGTAGACACTATTTGTATCTGTGTTCCTACACCATTAGATTTATATAAGCAGCCAGATTTATCATATGTTGTTTCTTCAACAAAGAGTGTTGCAGAATATTTACATAAAGGTATGCTTGTAATTCTTGAAAGTACTACATACCCAGGAACAACAGAAGAAGTTCTTAAGCCAATTTTAGAGGAAAGCGGATTGAAATGTGGAGAAGATTTCTTCTTAGCTTTCTCACCAGAAAGAGTTGATCCGGGAAATAAGGATTTCAACACTAAAAATACTCCAAAAGTTGTTGGAGGATGTTCTGAAGATTGTACTGAAGTTGCAGCAGCACTATATAGAAATATATTAGAAGGGGATATACATACTGTATCATCACCAGCTGTAGCAGAAATGGAAAAGATATTAGAAAATACTTTTAGAAACATAAATATTGGATTAGCTAATGAAATGGCTATTTTATGTAATAGAATGGGAATAGATGTATGGGAAGTTATTGATGCAGCAAAAACAAAACCATATGGGTTCATGCCATTTTATCCAGGTCCAGGTCTTGGAGGACATTGTATTCCACTTGATCCATTTTATTTAGAATGGAAAGCAAAAGAATATGATTATCACACAAGACTAATTGAAACATCAGGGGAAATTAATGATTCAATGCCAGAATTTGTTCTTGATAATGTTATGAAAATTTTAAATAAGAATAAAAAAGCGTTAAATGGAGCTAAAGTTTTATTAATGGGTGTTGCATATAAAAATGACATAGATGATTATAGAGAATCACCAGCATTTAAAGTAATAGAATTACTAGAAAAGAATGGTGCGGATCTAAAGGTAAATGATCCTTATTGTCCAACATCTAAATATAAAGGTAAAGTCTACAATTCAGTAGATTGGAAAGAAGTTATTGATGAGGCTGATATTGTAATCATAACAACAAATCATAGCTGCTATGATTATGAATCGATTGTTTCTAGAGCCAAGGTTGTATATGATACAAGAAATGCTACTAAAAATGTAGTTAACAATAGAGATAAAATTTATAAATTATAATAAAATCTTAAATAGTACATTTATATGTAAAAGGGTATATTCGTGAAGTTTTTAGTCAAGAATATATCTTTTTGCTTGTACTACAATAAAAGCTTTGATATTTTTGGAAAAATTTATAAAAAGCTAATTTCTATATATTAATGAATGTTTTATTGACACTGGTAGGTATAGAATAATATTATAAACATAGAGTAATTTACTCTATTGAAGAATATTTTTATCAATAAGTTAACTTTTACAAATTAGTAATTTAACGACAAAGAGGTTGTTGCATAATGAAAAAGATAATAAGCTTAATAATACCGATAATCATCGTAATATTTATTACAATTACGATGAATACAATATTAGATAGACAAATACAAGTATTAACCAAAGAAAAAGATGTAAGTGCTCTTGGAAAACTAAGATTTGATACAGTAAAGGATAAAAGCTCGTTAGATAAGAAAATGTTGTCTGATAACGGAAATATGTTTTTGCTTGGATCATCCGAACTTGGAATAAGCGTTCCTCAAAATCCATTAGATTTTTTCCCGTTTAATGGTGCTAATTATAATTTAAGCTGTTTTGGAAGACCATTTACTCAAGATTTACAAGAAGCCTCATATTTAGGAGGAGGAGACATAGAGGATAACCAGAAAGTTGTCTATGTACTCTCCATTCAGTGGTTTGAAGATGAGGATGGATTACAGCCAGATCAGTATGCAGCAAATTTTTCAGAAGTACAGTTTTATAATTTTTTAAAGAATCCTAAAATAAGTGAAGAAAATAAACGATATTATGCTCAAAGGGTATATGATTTTCTAACAAAAGCTAAAGAAAATCAGCCAGAAGCATATTATGCAAAGCTTTATTTAGATTCAAGCGCTTTTGCCAATATGCAAAAAATTCTACTTTCACCATATTATGAAGTTAAGCAATATTTATTAGGTATTCAAGATAAAGCATTAATTTACCAGAAGCTTAAGGGCCTACCTAATAAGAACTCTGGACCAATATTAAGAACTATAAATTGGGATGATGAATATGCTAAAGTTGAGAAGGACAATGAAAAGATCGTATCTACGAATAATCAATTTAATTTGGAAGACAAGCTTTATAATTGGACTTTAAAAGATAATATTGATAAGCATAAAGGGGAGTCTGAAAATGAAAATCTCATGACATCTAAAGAAATGGATGATTATAAGTTCTTCTTAAGTGTGTGTAAAGATCTTGATATAAAACCTTACATAGTTATACCTCCAGTTAATGGATGGTTTTATGATTTTCAGGGGCTTACTAAGGACAAAAGAAAAGAATGGGATGAAAAAGTAAATGAAATAGCAAAAGATAATAATCTTGATGTTCTTGATTTACAAGCCTATGATTATAAAAAACATTTCTTAGTAGATACAAAGCATTTAGGAGAAGAAGGGTGGCTTAGGGTAAGTGAAGGAATTTATAAATATTTTAATAAATAATAAAGATTTTAAGAGATCTGCAATGCTGACAATTGCATTAGTTTTAATATTAATGGTATATATTTTTCAAGCATCAACAGATTTGCCATTTGTTTATAGTCAATTTTAAGTGTAATTAATGTTTATAGAGTTAAAAAATACTTAGTAAAGAGTTTATTCTCATAAAGTAGTGCTATAAACAAAGACTACAATAATTTAAATTAATATATAGTTATGAAATTGACAGAAATAAACTTATGGAGGAATTGAAATGACATTAGTTGAATATGGAGATTATTTTTATTTATATATACTTGCAATCGCATTGATACCAGCTATTATTTTAGGACTTTTAGAAAAGAATATTAAATATTATGGGATTTTTATATCTATTTTAATGATATTAGCAATAATGGGGATAGGGAAGGTATTTCCGCTATTCTTGGTCGGAGAGATTGCTTTAATTAAGATATATTCTGCTTTAAGAAAAAAAACAGATAATAAATATTTATACTATCTTATCTTATTTTGTTCGATGTTACCGTTGATTATCCTAAAAATAAGTGGAGCAGTTAGTATAAAGACCATTGGATTTATAGGGCTTTCATATATGAATTTTAAAGCTATTCAAATGGTTATTGAAATATATGATAAAAATATAAAAGAAGTCAGTATATTAAATACATTATATTTCTTTATATTTTTTACGACATTAACTTCTGGGCCAATAGACAGATCTAGAAGATTTGAAAGTGATTTAGAGAAGAAGATAACCAGAGAAGAATATATAAATAATTATTTAGGTTTTGGTGTGAAAAAAATAATCATAGGTATAGTATATAAATTTGTTGTAGCAAATTTGATTAATTCCCTATGGATGAGTCAAATTCCAGTACTTGCAAGCATTCATGAAAAAGCATTGATAATTAAATATTCAATAAATTATATGTACTCATATAGTTTGTATCTATTTTTTGATTTTGCAGGATATACAGCTTTTGCCGTAGGGACAAGCTATATTTTGGGAATTAAAATGCCAGAAAATTTCAATAAACCTTTCTTAAGTAAAGATATGAAGGAATTTTGGACTAGATGGCATATATCATTATCTAAATGGTTTGGAGATTATATATATTCAAGATTTGTATTAAATAGTATGAGAAAAAAAAGATTCAAAAACAGATTTATTGCTTCTCATGCGGGGCAAATGTTAACAATGTTTATTATGGGAATGTGGCATGGGCTAAAATGGTATTATATAATATATGGAATATATCAAGGATTAGCATTAGTTGCAACTGATATATATCAAAGAAGATCTAAATTTTACAAAACTCATAAAAAGAAAAAATGGTTCCAATATGCTCAAGTTGTGATAACATTTCATATAGCGTGCTTTGGACTATTAATTTTTTCAGGATATTGGTTTAGTAACTAATCGTTCAAGTAGTATTATTAAACATAATAATACTATATATAATAAAGTTCTTTCATGACTATCTTTATACTTTGAAGATAGTCATTTTTTTGTACAAAAAGCTATATGATTTTCTCAGTGGATAAAGTTTATGGGACTAGGAACTATAAAAGTTTTAGTTAACAATTAAAATGTAGCAGAGTCACTTTGTTATATGAACTAATCCGAACGGAGAGTATTCTGAAGAGCTTTATCAAATAAGCCTTGCATTAGTATACAGACATCCACTATATTACATAGAATTAATAAAAATAGAATAAAATAAGTATTGTAATTTTAAATTGAGTGTTATAAAAGTAAATATTTTAAGAGAAGACTGGTGATAGGAACATATGATGATTAAAAATTTAAAGAATAAAATAAACTTATTAATGAGCCTTATAGAAAAAGTAAAAAAAGATGATGTATTCGCATTAGCATCTCAATTGGCATATTATCTAATGCTATCATTCTTTCCATTTATATTGTTTTTAATGACATTAGCAGGTCTTAGTAGTTTGAGTTCCAGTGATGTATTAAATCAGCTCAGCGTAATGCTACCCAAAAGTATATTAGATTTAACGCAATCAACAATACAGGAAGTATTTGATAATGAGTATACTGGATTATTAGGAATATCTATTCTACTAATGGTATGGACGTCATCATCTGCGTTTAAAGCTATAATTAATAGTGTAAATAAAGCATATGATTTTAAGGAAAATAGATCTTTTATTAAACTTTCGATTATTTCAATCGCAGGAATATTGGCACTAGCATTAACTATGATATTGTCTTTAATAATATTGGTCTTTGGAAATGTAATAAGTGAATACATCGAAAAATTTCATTCGGTTTACAGAGTAATGTTGGCTCTTTGGGGTATATTTAGATATACTTTTATATTTATTATTATGATAATTATATTTGTTGGTATCTATATATTTGCACCAGCCCAAAAACTTATATGGATAGAAGTCATTCCAGGATCCATATTTAGCACTATAGGATGGATTATAGTATCATTAGGATTTTCTTTTTATGTTGATAACTTTGGAAATTATTCAAGATTCTATGGAAGCCTTGGCGCTGTATTTATACTTATGACTTGGTTATTTTTAATATCAATTATATTTATTCTAGGAATAGAAATAAATTTTGTTATAAATCAAAATAAAAATAAAAATAAAACTCATGTAATAAAATCATAAATAAATTTTTTTATTTTAGGTGAATATAAATTATTGAACTGGATATAACTTTAGAAGAAAAATATTCAGGAGGTAAGAAATGAATAAAATAATATTATTAGGAAGATTAGTTAAAGACCCTGAACTTAGGCACACTGAGAACGGTGATAAAATTTATACTAAATTTACTATTGCAGTACAGAGAAATTTTAGATTACCCGATGGAGTTAGAGAAGCCGATTTTATACCAATCAAAGTTTGGGGCAAAAAAGCTGAGGTTATTGTTAGGTATATGAAGAAAGGAAGTCTTATAACATTAAGTGGAAGGCTTAGAACAGGTAGTTATGAAGATAAAGATGGAAACAGAAAATATATAGCAGAAGTTGTGGCAGAGGATTTTAAGTTTCTTGAAAATAGAAAAGCTCAAGCACAAGATTTTGAAGAGTAGTAGTTGATTTACATATTAATTTTAGCAAAAATAAATATATAAAGCGACTTGTACAAGAAGTAAAAAGGTTATCTAGATTATGTTATTGAGGTGAATTGATGTGAATTTAGATAACTTTTTTATATAAGCCTTAATTTTGGAAACATATATATTTAATAAAATTAGATGTATAAATAAATTATTTTCCCTAAGATAGTTCATTAATGAAATGTTGTTTTTTTGTAAAGAGTATATTTAATGAAAAGATAACAACTTCAATTGATAAAGGTTATAGTAAATAGTATAATCTTTTTGTGTTAAGCGTTCTAAGCATAGAAACATATTTTATATGTTATTAAGATGAAAAAAATTTTTCAATCCAATTAAATAAATTTTTTTAAAAGTGTTGTAATTATGTGAATATATGTTATAATAATAGCATGTAAACGATATCCGTGATATATTTCAATTGTGGTAAAGTAGAGAGAGATTTTGAGGTAAAAAAAGAGCTGTTAGCTCTTTTTTTATTTTACAATAAATACAAGGCACATTAAAATATGCATATAATATTTAAAGAGAAAATATTGTATTTCGACATATAGTATTTAAAAAATAAGGGCATTAAGTATCTATATGTTGTAAAAGCTAAATGAAGAAGTTTTATTGTCAATAAAAAATATATAAATATTGAAAACATGGACATGCTTTGACAATTTATTGATATGCTATGTGATAGTATAAAGTTGTAGGCAAAAATATTATATTAGGGAGTTGAGAGGTTATGAATTTAGTTGAGGAGTATTCATCTATTAATTGTGATGGTGATGTAGAATTTAGATATGCATATAGACTCATAAAAAAAGATTATAAGGGAATAACAGCATACGGTATTGAAATTGAAAGAAAAGATTATGTTGACTTAAAAAATGTAAACCTAGAGAGAGAAAGAATAGATATGATATCAATTCACAGGCATAAAGTGAAACAGATACTAATGAAGTTATATAATAATCAAGTATCTCCACTTCACTTAGTTGATATTGTGGGTGCATATGCAGATGAACATGTATACGAATTTGATACTGGAATAAATGAAAAAGTTATAAATTAGGCTGAAGGTATATCAATAATTAAATATTTACGCTAATATATGGTAAGATATTACTAAGAAAGGCGGTCAAATATGATTATTGGAATTGGCACAGATATAATAGAAATTAATAGAATAGAGAAAGCAGTAAATAGAACAAAAAATTTTATTATAAAATCATTTACTAATAGTGAAATTGAATATTTCAACTCAAAGGGACTCAAAAGTAATATAATTGCAGGTAATTTTGCAGCCAAGGAAGCTGTCAGTAAAGCATTAGGAACTGGTTTTAGAGGATTTGGACTTAAAGATATTGAAATATTACGAGATTCATTGGGAAAGCCAGTTGTGCATCTTAGTGATAAGCTTTATAAGCTGATAGACATAAAAGAATTCAATATCCATATTAGTATTTCACATAGTAAGGAAAATGCAATTGCCTATGCAGTAATGGAGGTAATATAATGTATGAAGTTTTTTCGGCTAAACAATGCAAGGAAATGGATAGACAAAGCATTGAGGAAATTGGAATACCTGGAATTGTGCTTATGGAAAATGCTGCAATAGGAATATTTAAAGAAGTGGTAGAAAAGGGAGAATCATTTTTAATTTTATGTGGTAAGGGCAATAATGGAGGCGATGCATTAGCATTATGCAGACATTTGGTATTTGCCGGAAAAAGGGTAAAGGTTTATATTGTGAGCAAAGATAAAAGTTATACAAATGATTTTAGAGTTAATTTTAATATCTTAGAGAAATTAATTGATAAAAAAGATCTTGTGTTCATAAAGTCAGAAGATGACATAAATGATGATGTAATCGATGATTTGAAAAATTACGATGTAGTGGTTGATGGAATTTTTGGGGTTGGTCTTAATAGAGATTTAGAAGGAATGTTTAAAAAAATAATAGAGCATATAAATTGTTATGCAAAGTTAGTTACAGCTATTGATATTCCATCTGGCTTGGATAGTGATTCAGGGAAAGAGAGAGGAATTGCCGTACATGCAAATTTTACATATACATTTGAAGTTGTTAAACAAGGATTTTTAAATTATGAAGCGATTAATTGTGTCGGAACTTTAAAGATATTAAAAATAGGAATACCAGAGCGAATAAAAAAGAGTAATTCTGAGAGGTTTTATATTCTTGAAGAAAAGGAATACAAAGGATTTATTCCCAAAAGGCTCGTGTATGGACATAAGGGCAATTATGGCAGAGCATTGATTGTAGCGGGAAGAAAAGGATTTACGGGTGCAGCTTTGATTACAACGGAATGTACTATTAGGGCAGGAGCTGGATTGACTACATTAATATGTAAGGACGAAGTTCAATCAGTACTAGCAGGTAGAATACTAGAAGCTATGACATTAACTTGGAATGAGGATGTAGGTAAGTTATTAAGGAATGCAGCGACTATTGCTTTTGGACCTGGAGTTGGAACTGGCGATAGAGAGATGAATATGCTGGAGAAAATTATAAATGAAAGTAAGTGCCCAATTGTTATTGATGCAGATGGGATTATTTTATTAGGAAGAAATAAATCTTTATTAGATAAATTAAGAGGCAGGGCAATTATTACCCCACATCCAGGTGAAATGGCACAATTTCTTGGAGTGACTATTGATGAGGTAGAATCAAATAGAATTAAAATAGCCAAAGAAGTTGCAAAGCAATATGGGATAGTTGTGCTATTAAAAGGATATAATACTGTGATTTCAAATGGAAAGTATATTTATATAAATCCTACCGGTAATAGTAAAATGGCATCGGGAGGTATGGGAGACGCGTTAACTGGAATAATAAATGCATTTCTTTCACAGGGAGTTAATTTAGAACAATCAGTTCTTTTAGGTGCATACATTCATGGGAATATAGCGGATAGGTTAGGCAAAGAAGTTTACATAGTAAATGCAAGAGATATTATAGATGAATTACCTAAAGAAATTAACAGTATTATTACTTAATTAAGAATAAAAGTCTCAAAGTTTTCATAAATAGTATACATAGTAATAAAACTTTGGAGGACTTATGTATTTAAAAAAACTTTTAAATAATAAAGCTTTAATAGCTGGAATACTTATACTTATTCCAATATTTATAATCTTGTTAATCGTTTTATGCAGGCAGGTCATTATGCCCTCGGATGAAGATATAGTTAATGATTTAAAGAATACTAAATGTTATAGCAGTAAAGTAGAGTATTCATTCATAAATTCAAAATCAGAATCCAAGGAGAGCACAATGCAATATTATAGCATGGGAAAGGGTTCGCGGATAGAATTTAACGATGGATACAAGCGAGTTAAAGTTTATAAAGGAGGGGAAATTAAAGTACAAGGGGAGGATGAAGAGTTTACACTTGATAAGGATATAGATGTAATCTATCCGCTAGCATTCATAGAAAATATATTATCAAATCAACAGAGTGGCGATATTAAAGAAGTGAAAGCTGAATGGGGTGATGGAGTATATTTGCAGTTAGATATAGAATATAATAATAAAAATAAGCACTTAAATAAGGCTGAATTTTATATAGATAAAAATAAGAAAGTTCCAGTTCTATTAAAAATTTTAGATGATAATGATAAAGAAAGAATATTGATAACTTATAAAGATTTTAAAAAAGAAAAAAATTTAAATAATAATTTGTTTTAAATTCAAAAAATACTAAATAAAATCAGGCCAAGCATTAACATTAAAAGAGGATGTACCTAAGTAGAATGTATCAATTAAAGTACATATAGATTGCAAAGAATTTAGAATTAAATAAAAAGGGGAATGTATGATATGTAAAATTAATTATACAAATCCTTTGACAAATTGACATAATTTGCAATATAATCATAGTTAGAAAAACTTTTTACTACTATGGAGGCGGAACTATGTCAATAAATAGTCTAAATAGCGCGAAGAATAAAAAAAGTAGAAATATTGAAAACAAGAAAATTAGAAAAAGTAGTGGAATTATGGAGAAATCGTTAATACAATATATTAACGAAGGAATTTCAGCGGACTTTGAAGAGCTAATGAAAAAAGGTTATCAAGAAATGGCTGAAATAAACTTAGAATATTCTAAATTAGGTTTTGAATATATGTTAGATGATGTTAATGAGTATGAGGCATGGATTTGCGGAGTGTGATTAATTAAAAATGGCAAACATTGTAGTAAAAAGAGGGGAAATTTTTTATGCGGATTTAAGTCCAGTTATAGGTTCGGAGCAAGGTGGCATAAGACCTGTTATTATAATACAAAATGATATTGGAAATAGATATAGTCCTACGGTTATTGTTGCCGCAATAACATCACAAATAAATAAAGCAAAACTTCCCATTCATGTTGAGATTTCATCAGAGGAATATGGATTAAATAGAGATTCTGTTGTCTTACTAGAACAAATAAGAACATTAGATAAGAGAAGATTAAAAGAAAAAATTGGACATATGACTGAAGCTGACATGAAGAAGGTTGATAAGGCATTAGCAGTAAGCTTAAACTTAAGTTAATATAAGAAATGAATAGAAAATTATTCAGAGATCAAAGTGAAGAGCTAATTCAATGACCAAAGTTGAATATATATTTAATTTTATTTAATAAGTGCCTAATTGGTGGTAGGATTAAATTTTGATTTTAATATTTATGGTGAAGAAGAAGAGTGGTATAAATGAAATTTATGCTACTCTTTTTATATAAACAGGTTGTATTATATAAAAAAGAAGCATAAAAAGTATATCACATATTTAAATAGAGTATACAAATGATAATTTCTGTGTTAGAATAATTATGTTAAAAAGGAAACATAATATTAAATGTTCAAATAGATTAATAACAGGGGGTTGTGTAATGAATAATGAATACAAACTTGAAGAAGTTTCAAAGCTAATGAGAAGAGATATAGTATCTATGCTCACAGAATCAGCATCAGGACATCCAGGAGGATCTTTATCAATAACTGATGTTATGGCAGTATTATTCTTCAAAGAGATGAATATAGATGTATCTAAGCAAAATGATCCTGATAGAGATAGATTTGTTTTATCAAAAGGACATGCAGCGCCAGCATTATATAGCGCTTTAGCTAGAAAAGGATATTTTGGAGTAGAGGAATTAAATACTCTAAGAAAAACTGGTTCAAGATTACAAGGACATCCTAATATGAATGATCTGCCAGGGATTGATATGTCTACAGGTTCTTTAGGGCAAGGTATCTCAGCAGCTGTAGGAATGGCATTAGCAGGAAAGCTTGATAAAAAAGACTATAGAGTATATGCAGTTTTAGGTGATGGAGAGCTTGAAGAAGGTCAGGTTTGGGAAGCATCAATGTCAGCAGCTCATTATAAATTAGACAACTTAACTGCATTTGTAGACAATAATGGATTACAAATAGATGGTAATATAGAAGATGTAATGAATCCAGGGCCAATAGATAAAAAATTTGAGGCCTTCGGTTGGAATGTATTAACTATAGATGGCCATAATTATGATGAAATCATAGATGCAATCGCAAAGGCTAGAGAATTTAAAGGAAAACCAACTGTTGTAATATGTAATACAATAAAAGGAAAAGGTGTTTCATTCATGGAAAATAATGCAGGATGGCATGGAGCAGCTCCTAGTAAAGAACAATGTGAGCAAGCATTAAAGGAAATTGGAGGAATAAACTAATGGGGAATAAAGTAGCAACTAGAGAAGCATATGGTAAAGCATTGGTGAAACTTTCAGATTTAAATAAAGATGTTGTAGTATTAGATGCTGATTTATCAAAATCTACTAAGACAGCAGAATTTAAAGCTGTTTCACCAGAAAGATTCATAAATATGGGAATAGCAGAAGCAAATATGATGGGAGTTGCAGCTGGTCTTTCAACTTGTGGAAAGATTCCATTTGCCAGCACCTTTGCAATGTTTGCAGCTGGAAGAGCTTTTGAACAAATTAGAAATTCTATATGTTACCCTAATTTAAATGTTAAAATCTGTGCAACTCATGCAGGATTAACAGTTGGAGAAGATGGAGCTACTCATCAATCAATTGAAGATATATCATTAATGAGAAGTATTCCTAATATGACAGTAATTAATCCAGCGGATGCAGTAGAGACAGAAGCAGCAATATTAGCTATAGCAGAATACAAAGGACCTTGCTATGTAAGATTAGGAAGATTAGCAGTAAGTACTATAAATGATGCAGAAAGTTATAAGTTTGAAATTGGCAAAGGTATAACTTTATCAGAAGGTAACGATGTTACTATAGTAGCAACAGGGATGATGGTTGAATTAGCTTTAGAAGCTAAAGAAGTCTTGTCAAAGGATGGAATTAATGCTAGAGTAATAAATATACATACTATAAAGCCAATTGATAAAGAACTATTAGTTAAAGCAGCTAAAGAAACTAAAGCAATAGTTACGGCTGAAGAACATAGTATAATAGGTGGCTTAGGTTCAGCAGTTGCTGAAGTAGTAGCAGAAGAATGCCCGGTTCCAGTTTTAAGGGTAGGAATAAAAGATACTTTTGGTGAAAGTGGAAAGCCAAACGAGCTTTTAAAAGCTTATGGTTTAACAGTAGAAGCCATAGTAGAGCATAGTAAAAAGGCTATTTCTTTGAAGAAGTAACACAATCTTGAGTTCTTACTCGTAAGAAGTCATTTAAGATTAAATGTAGAATTAATTAAATATTGAATAATAAAAGTGCAGGATTGTGGCTTTGCAGAATAGTTACATCCTGTACTTTTTTTATTTTTGAATAATGCAAAATAAACAAGGAAAACTAGGAAGGAAAATTTTAATATTAATAGAAATGTAAAGGGGAAGATAAAATGAAAACATCAAAACTTAAGGAGTATAGCATAATAACCTTTGGAATAATTCTAGTTGCATTTGCAATTGAATACTTCTATGCACCCAATAATATTGCTGCAGGAGGCGTTACAGGAATAGCAATAATTCTGAATGCAGTTATCCCAACCCTATCAATAGGTGTGATAAGCTTTGTTTTGAATGGATTATTATTTATAGTTGCAGTCATATTTATAGATGGTAAGTTTGGAGTAAAAACTATTTATGCAAGCTTAGGGTTATCTATAATGATATGGGCAATTGAAAGGTTCTTGAATCCAGTAGCTATAACACACGATTTGATGATAGCTACTATATTTGGAGCGCTAATTTCAGCTATTGGAATGGCTCTTGTATTTAATGAAAATGCATCAACTGGAGGAACAGATATATTAGCTAAAATGCTAAATATATTTTTTCATTTAGAAATAGGAAAATCTTTATTAGCGGTTGATTTTGTAATAACACTTGTAAGTGCACTTGTGTTTGGTGTAGATGTGGCATTGTATTCCATGTTAAGTATAATATTGCTTGGGGTACTAATTGATAGAGTTATAGAAGGATTTAATGCGTGTAAAAGTATATTTATTATCAGCAATAATAATTATGAGATAAGTAGATATATAATAGATACATTAGATAGAGGATGTACATTTTTAACTGGAGTAGGGGCATATACAGGAAAAGAGAATAATATTCTTTATGCAGTTCTAAGCAGAAATGAATTTATAAAATTAAAGAAGTTTATAAAAGAGATAGATCCTGAAGCTTTTATAACAGTAGGAGAAGTTCATGAAGTACTCGGGGAAGGATTTAATGATTTAAAGTAAAAATTATAGATATTTAACGTATAAACTAAATTGGTAACACTAAACTTCTGTCTTTGATAGTTATAACTGATAAGATATAAGCGACAAGTTAAGGATGAAGCTAAAAGAGAAAGTTCTGCTGAAAAAATACAAGATTCGGAGCATGACCTTTCCCCTTCAGGGATTTCTGAAATATATGTTTTTGAGGAGTCAGACGTTTTTTATTCTTAACTCTTAGCTCGTAACTGTAAACCATGAATTATAAACTATGGTAAGTTTTTTAATTATTACTATTTTGCTCATTGATTAAATCGAAGGTTCTATAAGGTACTTTCAACTAAAAAAGCTGGACTTGCCAATGGAATGGTATGTTATACACAAAACATAATAATTGTCAATAATGGATTAATATTTAATAAATTTGTACAACATTAGGAGGTATTATTATGTTATAATTGATTTTGTAGGTTTTATAATTAATTTGTGGGATATGCAATAAAGAAGGAGTGTTTAAATATGATCGAATTTAGAGGAATATCTAAAGTTTATGACAATAATGTAAAAGCTTTGTCGGATATTAATGTCGAGATAGAAGCAGGAGAATTTGTATTTTTGGTAGGACCAAGTGGATCGGGAAAATCTACTTTCATAAAAATGCTTCTAAAAGAAATTGAACCTACTAATGGGAAAGTTATAGTTGGAGACAAGGATCTATCAGCAATTACAAGAAAGCAAATACCTTATTATAGAAGAAAGATAGGAATGGTATATCAGGATTTTAGACTAATACCAAGTCTTAATGTATATGAGAATGTTGCGTTTGCAATGAGAGTTGTAGAAGCACCACCAAAAGATATAAGAAGAAGAGTTCCAATGGTACTGTCTTTAGTAGGATTATCTCACAAATATAAAATGTTCCCTAATGAGTTATCAGGAGGAGAACAACAAAGAGTTTCCTTAGCAAGGGCGTTAGTTAATAATCCATCTGTGCTAATAGCAGATGAGCCCACAGGTAATTTAGATCCAGATACCGCAAGAGAAATAATGTCATTACTTGAGGATATAAACAAGTCTGGAACTACTGTCTTAATGGCCACTCATGCTAAAGAAATTGTTGACTATATGAAAAAAAGAGTTATAGCTATTGAAAAAGGGGAAGTTGCTAGAGACGAGAAGAGAGGTAAGTACGAAGATGAAAATTAATACTATTATCCATTTTATTAAAGACGCGTTTAAAAGTTTAAAAAGAAATAAAACTATTAGTATTGCTTCAGTGGTTACTGTTCTTATAACCTTTTTTGTATTGGGAATATTTTTGTTAATGGCTAGCAATATAAATAAAGGAATTGATAATGTACAAAGTAAAGTAGAATTAAAGGTTTTTCTGAAAGATGATATAAAACTAATAGATCAAAGAGAGATTGAGATTAAGTTAAGAGAAATTGATGGTGTTAAAGATGTAGTATATCAGTCAAAGGAAGATGAATTCAATAATTTCCAAAATACGACAAACGACAATGATGGGTTATTAAAAGGATATACATTGCAGAACAATCCATTTAATGCATCATTTACAGTAAAACTAGAATCTCCAGAATATGCGTCAGCTGTAGCTGATGGAATAAAGGATCTTCAAGGAATTGAAAGCATAGGAGATCAACAAGAGCTTGTCAATAAGATTGTAGGAATAGTAAAAGGAATAAAGTTAGTTGGAGCTGTATTATTTGTAATATTAATAGGAGTTTCAGTTTTCTTAATAATGAATACAACTAAATTAACAGTATATTCAAGAAGAAGAGAAGTTGGAATTATGAAATTTGTAGGGGCTACTGACTGGTTTATTAGATGGCCGTTTGTTATTGAAGGTATGGTAATAGGTCTAATAGGAGCAATTTTGGCGTGTGGAGCGTTATTAGTTGCATATAATGCTTTGGTTGGATGGATATCTAAACAATTAGTGTTTATAAGTTTGGTACCAGTGACATATATTTTAACAATATTATCATGGCAATTTATGATTGGTGGAATTGTAATTGGTGGACTTGCTAGTATAATTGCATTAAGAAAGTTCTTGGTGGTATAATTTTTGCAAATAAGTATAATCATAGAATATAGGGAATAAAATCTAACACCATAAAATCTAAAACTTGCATGATAATCCAGTTTGTCTATAAAGATATCAAAGTGGGATTATGTTTATAATGCATATGAAAGGAAGTCTTTATAGGTGAAGGACTCAAGAAGATATATATTTGCAAATAGTAGAAAAAAGAGAAGTGGGATAATATCAATAATTTATTTTGTTGGTATTATCACTTTTATAGGAATCATTAGTTTTATCTCATTATATGCAGGAAACTACATGGCCACAAAGGGAATATTCTTGGTGAAGACTCCATCTTCGCAAGTTGAAAGTACTGCAGAACAGATTAATGATAAGAGTAAATATTCAGCACTTTTTACAGTTAGAGATAAACTGCTTGAAAAATATGATGGTGACATTGATGATAATGCTCTTTTAGAAGGTGCAATTAAAGGTATGACTAGTTCATTAGGAGATAAATATACAGTATTTATGAATGAAGAAGAGTATGAGGATTTCATGAAACAAAGCAATGGAAGTATTACTGGAATAGGTGTAACTGTAGCTTTGAAAGATGGAAAAGTCGTAATTCTAGAAGTAGTTAAGGGAGCGCCAGCTGATAAGGCAGGTTTGCAGGAAAATGATACAATAGAAAAAGTAAATGATGTAGACGTTTCGGGTGATGATTTAGATAAAACAACGTCTATGATTGCGCAAGCTAACGGTTCAGAGGTGAAATTAACTATTAAGAGGGCTGAACAAGAAGACTTTGATGTGAATATAGTTCCTGAAAAAGTAAAGATTGAATCAGTGGAAGGAAATATGCAGGATTCTTCAATAGGTTATATTCGTATAAAAACTTTTATGAATGAGAACACAGCAGAAGATTTTAAAAATACGGTTGATCAACTAAAAGGTCAAGGCATGAAAGGTATGATATTGGATTTGAGAGAAAATCCAGGAGGGCTGTTAAGTGAAGCTGTTGGAGTTGCATCTCAATTCATACCAAAAGGAAAGATAATAACTTATACTATTGATAAATATGACAATAGAAATGATTCATTATCAGTTGGTGGGGATGCCGAAGATATTCCATTAGTTCTTTTAGTTAATGAAAACAGTGCAAGTGCGTCAGAAGTCGTTACAGGTGCTTTAAGAGATTATGGAATTGCAACGATTGTGGGTAAAACAACCTTTGGAAAAGGAATAGTTCAACAATCATTTAAATTTGATAATGGAGTTGGCGGACTTAAAGTGACTACTTCTAAATACTATACACCAAACGGGGAGAATATTCATCAAAAAGGGATAGCACCTAACTTTGATGTAACCACACCAGTAGGCATAGATGAAAAAGGATATGATAAAAATGCAGATGAGCAATTAAAGACAGCAATCCAAAAAATAGAGGAAAAGATACAGTAGGGGGAAATAAAATGAGTCTATTTATATATACGCTAAGGAATGTGGCAGGAGCAATAGTAACGCCCCCATTAGCTTTTCTGCTAATAATCCTAATGGTAATTCTATATCTTAAAAATAAAAAAATAATAGCAATGCAAAAATTGATTTTGGGAGGTAGTGTAAATTCATCCGTTGAACTTACACTATCTCAACTTGTTTTTGGAATTTTAGGCGGAAGTATAGGAAGCTTGATTTTTTCAAGTTTAGGCATAGTTTTTACTGAAAATTCAGGGATAATGTTTCTGTTCTTTATATCGATATTATTAGCTTTTGCAAAACCAAGGCTAATATGCTTTTCATATTCTGCAGCTATTTTAGGAGCTATAAGTATTTTAATTAAATTAGTAAATGAATTTAGTTCGCAATATTTAGGCAACTTAATATTGGACATTGATATACTTGGTTTAATAACGTTTATAGGAATCTTTCATATTATTGAAGGCATACTAGTAATGCTAGATGGAGACAGAGGTGCGATTCCTGTATTCACCAATAAAGATGGGAAGATTCTAGGCGGATATGCACTAAAAAGATATTGGGTATTACCTGTAGCCATAATGATTGCAATTTCTATGAATAATTCTTCAATAGATTATTCTACAGAAATAATACAAAGTCCAAGTTGGTGGCCATTGCTGAGCACACCATCAAATTTGATTTTACTAGCCAGCAGTGTAATATCAATATTTCCTTTCTACACGATGCTTGGATATTCATCAGTTACATTTACGAGGAGTAAAAGAGGAAAAGCAATATCTTCGGGATTGTACATTTTAATTTATGGGGTAATATTAACTATTGTGGCTCAAGCTGCTAGATTTGGAATACTAGGCGAAATATTGGGTATAATTTTCATGCCTGCAGCTCATGAATTTATGTTAAGATATCAGGTGAGAAATGAGAATAAGAGAAGTCCAAAATTTGTGAGTGATGAAGAGGGACTGACGATTTTAGAAATTGCATCAGATTCTAAGATTAGAGAATTTGGAATTAGCATTGAAGATAAGCTTATATCAATTAATGGGACGAATATTAATTCAGAGTCAGATGTGTATTCGATTATAAAGAAAAACTTATATAATGCAAGTTTGAAAATAAAGGATTCTAATGGAATCATACGTGATATTGAATTTAGGCACGATAAGAAATCAAGACTTGGAATTTTATTAGTTCCTAGAAATATAAATAAGGAAGAGGTTGTCCCAGTTAATGAGAATAGCTTTAGTAGTGTTTTAAGTGATCTTAAAGATTCAAAAGATAAGATTAGTGATGATAAAAATGAAAATAAGAAATTATAATCAGAGAAGGTGGCATAGCCACTTTTTTCTTTAAGTAATTATAATATTTTAACTTTTAGATCATAATTAGAAGAAATAATTAATTAGAAAATTAACTGGATAATTTGTTGACTTAACATCTATTGAAAAGTAAAATATACATATGATGCGAATATCTGTTCGAGAAGGAGGCATAATCATGGGAGAATTTAAAATACATTCTAAATTTAAACCTACAGGAGATCAGCCACAAGCTATTGATAAGTTGGTTGATTCAATAAAACATAGTAACAGAGGGCAGACCTTGCTTGGGGTAACTGGTTCAGGAAAAACATTTACTATGGCGAATATTATTGAAAAACTTCAAAGGCCTACTTTGATTTTAGCCCATAACAAAACTTTAGCAGCACAGTTATGTTCGGAATTTAAAGAGTTTTTTCCAGATAATATAGTCGAATACTTTGTATCATATTATGACTATTATCAACCTGAAGCATATGTACCTCAAACGGATACATTTATAGAGAAGGATGCATCTATAAATGATGAAATAGATAAGTTAAGGCATTCAGCGACTTCTGCTCTTTTTGAAAGAAGAGATGTAATAATTGTTGCATCTGTTTCGTGTATATATGGTCTTGGTAATCCAGATGAATATAAAAAATTAACAATAAGTCTTAGGACTGGCATGCAGAGAGAAAGAGATGACATTATAAAGAAACTCATAGAAATTCAATATGAGAGAAATGATATAGATTTTTCTAGAGGTACTTTTAGAGTTAGGGGAGATTCCTTAGATATAATTCCAGCTTCATATTCTAATAAAGGAATTAGGATTGAATTTTTTGGAGACGAAATTGATAGAATAAGAGAATTTGATGTGTTAACGGGAAGTATCCTTGGAGAAAGAAATCATGTTGCAATAACTCCAGCATCCCACTTTGCAACTTCCAGGGAAACTATCGATAAGGCAATTGGAACAATTGAAGGGGAGTTAGAAGAAAGACTTAGGGAACTCAATGCTCAAGATAAGCTTTTGGAAGCACAGAGATTGAGACAGAGAACCAATTTTGATATTGAAATGATAAAGGAAATGGGTTATTGCAGCGGAATTGAGAATTACTCAAGAATATTAGATGGAAGAGGGCCTGGAACGCCTCCTAAAACTTTAATAGATTACTTCCCAGAAGACTTCTTGATGTTTATTGATGAGAGTCATGTAACGCTGCCACAAGTTAGAGCAATGTATGCAGGAGATAGATCAAGAAAAAATACTTTAGTTGATTATGGATTTAGGCTTCCGTGTGCATATGATAATAGGCCTTTAAAATTTGAAGAATTCGAAAAGAAAATTAACCAGATAGTTTTTGTAAGTGCAACACCAGCTGCGTATGAAATAGATAATTCAGAGGAAATTGCAGAACAAATAATAAGGCCTACAGGATTACTTGATCCAGAGATTGTTATAAGACCAATAAAGGGACAAATAGATGATTTGTATGGAGAGATTAAAACAACTACAGAACGTGGATTTAGGACATTAATAACAACCTTAACTAAGCGTATGGCTGAAGATTTGACTAAATATTTAACAGAGCTTGGAATTAAGGTGACTTACATGCATTCGGATATTGATACTATTGAAAGAATGAAAATTTTAAGGGATTTGAGACTTGGAGAATATGATGTATTAGTAGGAATAAACCTATTGAGAGAAGGTTTGGACATACCAGAAGTTGCACTTGTTGCAATTTTGGATGCTGATAAAGAAGGCTTTTTAAGGTCAGAAACCTCGTTAATCCAAACTATAGGAAGAGCAGCTAGAAATTCGGAAAGCAGAGTTATAATGTATGCTGACAATATAACAAAATCGATGGATAAAGCTATGAAGGAAACTGAAAGAAGAAGAGCTATACAAAAAGATTACAATGATAGAAATGGAATAATTCCAACAACAATAATAAAGGACGTAAGAGATGTAATAGAAGCGACGAAGGTAGCCGAAGAAATTGAAGAGTATAAAGCTGGGGATAAGAAGAAGCTTAATAAGAAGGAAAAAGATAAGCTAATTAAGGATCTTACAGAAGAAATGCTACTTGCAGCAAAGAATCTTCAATTTGAAAGAGCAGCAGAACTTAGAGATATTATAAATGAACTAAAAGGTGCTAGTAAGTAATATTTTAAATCAGAATATTGTATTAAATAAAAGTAAAGAATTAAGAATAAGAACTGTTAACTATTATTTGTTAATTGTTAACTGAATTTTCAGGGGGTTGTAATGAACGATAAAATAATAATTAAGGGTGCAAAAGTTAATAATTTAAAAAACGTAAGTTTAGAAATACCAAGAGATAAATTAGTTGTATTCACAGGTCTATCAGGTTCAGGTAAATCATCTTTGGCTTTTGATACATTATATGCAGAAGGTCAAAGAAGATATGTAGAGTCATTATCTTCTTATGCAAGACAGTTTTTAGGGCAGATGGATAAACCTAATGTAGAGTATATAGAAGGACTTTCACCAGCCATATCAATAGATCAAAAAACAACAAGTAAAAATCCAAGATCAACGGTTGGTACAATAACTGAAATATATGATTATTTAAGATTATTATATGCAAGAGTTGGTATACCTCATTGTCCTAAGTGCGGAAAAGAAATTACTAAACAATCTGTGGATCAAATTGTTGATAAAATTATGAGCTTTGGGGATAAAACTAAACTTCAAATTTTAGCTCCTATAATTAAAGGACGAAAGGGAACACATGAAAAAGTACTAGAAAATATAAAGAAAAATGGTTTTGTAAGAGCCAGAATAGATGGAGAAATATATGATTTAACTGAAGAAGAAGTTAAATTGGATAAGAATAAGAAGCACAATATTGAAGCAGTTATAGATAGAATTGTAATAAAAGAAGATATCGAAGGAAGGCTTACAGAGTCAATAGAAGCAGCCTTGAAAATGGCAGAAGGATTAGTGATTGCAAGTGTTATTGATGGTGAAGATACACTGTTTAGCGAAAATTTTGCTTGCCCAGATTGTGGAATAAGTATTCCTGAACTAGAACCTAGATTATTTTCATTTAATGCTCCATTTGGGAAGTGCGACCATTGTGATGGACTTGGAACTTTAATGGAGATTGATGAAAAATTAGTTATACCTAATAAGGAATTGAGTATTATGGAAGGTGCTGTAGCCAGCTGGGGAAGTGGAAGACTTAAGGATGATTCTTGGACATATGCAATACTTCAAGCACTATCAAAAGAATATGGATTAGATTTAAATAAGCCTATAAAGGATTTAGATAAACAGCATGTTGATTTACTATTGTATGGTACAGAAGGAAAGAGACTTGAGGTTAAATATATTAAAGATGGAGTTAAATCGACATATTATTATGCATTTGAAGGAGAAATTAATGCATTAAGCAGGAGATATAGAGAAAGTAACTCAGATCTTATAAAAGGTGATATAGAGCAGTATATGAGTAATGATTTCTGTCCTAAATGCAAAGGTGCTAGATTAAAAAAAGAAGTATTAGCGGTTACTGTTGGAGGAAAGAACATATATGAATTTACAAGTATGTCAATAAAAGATGAACTTAATTTCATAAATGGAATAGAATTCTCTGAAAAGAATAGAATTATTAGTGAGCAGATTGTAAAAGAAATTAAAAATAGATTACAGTTCTTATTAGATGTTGGTCTTGATTACTTAAATCTAGCAAGAAGTTCTGGAACTTTATCAGGTGGAGAATCACAAAGAATAAGGCTTGCAACTCAAATAGGATCAGCGCTTATGGGAGTTTTATATATTTTAGATGAGCCTAGTATTGGCTTGCATCAAAGAGATAATGACAGATTGATACATACTTTAAAGAACTTAAGAGATGTTGGAAATACAGTAATTGTTGTAGAACATGATGAAGATACTATGAAGGAAGCCGATTATATTGTTGATATTGGCCCTGGTGCAGGCGAACATGGAGGAAAAGTTGTTGCTGCTGGAACTTTGGAGGAAGTAAAGGCGTGCAAAGACTCAATAACGGGACAATATTTAACTGGAAGCAAATCAATTCCTACACCAAAAGTACGAAGAAAAGGAAATGGACAAAATATAAAAGTTATAGGTGCGAAAGAAAATAATTTGAAGAACGTAAATATATCAATACCTCTTGGGACTTTAACTATAGTTACAGGGGTTTCGGGTTCTGGAAAAAGTACTTTAGTAAATGAAATACTTTATAAGGGATTAAATAAATTGGTTAACAAAAGTAAAAATCCAGTTGGTAATCATAAAGAAATAACTGGATATGAAAATATAGATAAAATCATAGATATAAACCAAAGTCCCATAGGAAGAACTCCGCGTTCTAATCCAGCAACATATACAGGTACTTTTGATATAATAAGAGAATTATTTTCACAGACTACAGAAGCTAAAATGAGAGGATATAAGCAAGGAAGATTTAGCTTTAATGTTAAAGGTGGAAGATGCGAAGCTTGTTCCGGTGATGGAATAATTAAAATAGAAATGCAATTTTTATCAGATGTATATGTGCCATGTGAAGTTTGTAAAGGAAAAAGATATAATAGAGAAACTTTAGAGGTTAAGTATAAAGGCAAAAATATAGATGATGTGCTAAATATGACAGTTGAAGAAGCCTTGAAGTTCTTTGAGAATATACCTAGAATTGAAAATAAATTAAGAACATTAAATGATGTTGGACTTGGGTATATCAGATTAGGCCAGCCATCAACTCAACTATCAGGAGGAGAAGCTCAAAGAATAAAATTAGCATATGAATTGTCAAAGAGAAGTACAGGTAAGACATTATATATATTAGATGAACCAACAACAGGTTTGCATATAGATGATGTTAATAGATTAGTAGAAATACTTCAAAGGTTAGTAGAGGCGGGAAATACTGTAGTTGTAATCGAGCATAATTTAGACATGATAAAGTGTGCAGATTATCTTATTGATTTAGGTCCAGAAGGCGGAGATAAGGGAGGAACTATCATAAAAACAGGTACACCAGAAGAACTCTGTGAGGTTGAAGCATCATATACAGGAAAATATCTAAAGAAAATCCTTAATTAGTGAGCTAAGTATGAAAAAGTAATATACAAAGTGTAATTAGAAGACTAATGATTAATTATAAATAATTTAAAATTGACAATTGAAGCATTATGAAAGAAAATATGGTATGAACGTGTTTTACATAAATCATAATATAAAAAATAATTAAGAAGCTCAATTTTAAGAAGTATTTAATATACCATATTTACTTTTTTATTGTATAATCATTAGTAAGACAGTTATATGTAAAATTTAATAAGTATGCATTTAAGAATAATTATTTTTCATATGCTTGTTAAAAGATGGAAATAGATATATTGAGGTGGAAATATGAGTTTTTCAAAAATAATTGCTGGGATTTTTGGAGTAGTTTTTATTGTTATACTATATGTAATAATATATTATGCATTAAAGATAATGTATAGAGATGTTAAGAATGGTGGTAAAAAGAGAAGACCACCTATGGTAAAAGGAAATTATGGATTAGAAATCATAAGTTCTGGAGAAAGCAGGGATTTAAAAGAGGGAGCTATAATTCCAATAAGATCAGATTTGACAATAGGTAGAAAAGACAATAATTCAATTGTTTTAGGAGATCAGCATGTTTCGGGATGTCATGCAAAGATTATAGTGAGAAATGATACGTTATATTTAGAAGATTTGAATAGTACAAATGGTACTTATTTAAATGGTAATAAGCTAAATGGTAAAGCAAAATTAGCTAATAAAGATGAAATAAAGGTTGGAACAGCGGTTTTTAAAATTTTAAGATAAAAACACATAGATATCAAACATGAAAACAATAATTATAACTTATAATTATTGTTTTTGATGAGTTAAGGCAAGGTTTAGATGTCAAGGAAATAGACATAACGGGGTGATACGGATTGAAAATAAAAAGAGATGAAGTAAAGTTATTGGTTTTGACATATTTATTATGTATGGCGCTTTTCACTAATTTAGCAGTATTAAAAGATCAACTAGATAAAGGCGCTATATATATGGGAGTAATAGTATGTGTATTAATAACAGTTACTCAGATTGTAATACGAAAGTTTTATCCCCAGGGAGATAAATTTTTAATTACATTTGCATGTATATTGTCAGTTATAGGAATAGCTATATTATATAGGTTAGATACTAGCGTATCTATTAAACAATTGATTTTGTTTGCAGTAGGAGTTGTTATATTTATTGCTCTAGTAGTAGCGATCCCGGATATAAGGGAATTCGTTAAATATAAGAAGATATATATGATAGCAACTTTATTAATTATGCCTATAGCACTTTTAGCACATCAAGAAGTTTATGGTGCAACTAACTGGGTTACAATTGGTGGATTTAGTATTCAGCCATCGGAATTTGGTAAGATAACCTTTGTGATATATCTGGCTGCAGCTTTACATGATTATGAAGACAAAAATAACATTATAGAGGATTTTAAGCAGCTTTGGCAGCCGGCTTTAGTAGTTATGTATTCACTTGGATGTTTAGTTATTCAAAAGGACTTAGGATCAGCTTTAATATTCTTTGGTATTGCATTAACAATGCTCTATGTTGCTACTGGAAAGAAAAAGTATGTATTGATAACACTTGTACTATTCGTTCTAGGATCTATAATATCATATAAGTTATTTGCTCATGTAAGAGAGAGAGTAATAATATGGCAGAATCCTTGGAAGTATTATGACACAACGGGATATCAAATAGTTCAAGGATTATATTCAATTTCTTCAGGTGGAATGTTTGGAAGCGGACTTGGCCAAGGCTACCCAGGCTTTGTACCAGTAAATACTTCAGATTTAATTTTTGCAGTAATATGTGAAGAATTGGGAATGGTATTTGGTCTTGGAATTATGATAATATATTTCTTGTTTTTCTATAGAGGAATGAGAGCGGCATTTAGAGTTACAGATAGATTTTCTATGCTTAATACGGTAGGTTTTAGTGCTATGATAGCTTGTCAGGTTTTAGTTATAATTGGAGGAGTGTTTGCAGTTATACCATTAACAGGTATCACATTACCTCTTATTAGTGCCGGAGGTTCGTCAATAATAACTATGTTTTTTGCATTAGCAATACTACAAAAGATATCGGAGGAGGGCTAAAAATTGAAAAATGTTTCTAATAGTATAAAACAAGTAATGATAGTATTTTTATTCTGCTTTGTAGCTCTTATCTCATATATAGCATATTTTCAAGTTTTTTCAGCGCCTGCTATAGCAGAAGGAGCAGGAAATCAAAGGCTTTGGGCCAAGAGAAATGAAGTTTTAAGAGGAACTATATACGATAGAAATAAAAATCCGCTTACTCAAAGTGCACGTGTAGATGCTCTTACACAAAAGAGAACGTATGTTGGTGGAGACTTATATGTTCATGCTATAGGTTACGTTGACCCTAGATATGGTTTAACAGGCTTAGAAGAAAGTTATGATAGCGAATTAACAACTTATAGTAAACTCTCGAATAATCTTTTGAATCTTACGAAAGACTTTAGTATAGCTAAATTAAAAGATATGTTTGAAAATAGAAAAGAAGATGAGGATAAAATCGGTAATGGAATTATAACAACACTTGATCCAGCTCTTCAAAAAATAGCATATGATGCTCTTGGAAGTAATAAAGGAGCTGTGGTTGCTTTAAATCCTAAAACAGGAGAAGTACTAGCAATGGTTTCAAAACCAACATATAATCCAAATGATTTGGAAGCTTCAATGAAGGCTGCAAATGCAGGTATAGCTGATAATAGCCCTTTAATTAACAGGGCAACTTCTGGAAAGTATCCACCAGGATCAACTTTTAAGACAGTTACACTTAGCAGTGCTTTAGAAAATATACCAGGCATTACAAATAGAACTTTTAATGACACTGGTAAAATAGTATTTAATGATACACAGTCCCTAAGCAATGATAATGGAGAAGTAAATGGTGAGATAAATTTAAAGGATGCATATCGATTATCAAGTAACTTTGTATTTGGAACTTTAGCAATGGAGCTTGGAAATGATAAGCTAAAAGCTACGGCTGAAAAGTTTGGATTTAATAGTACTATTGATTCTGATGGATTTACTATTGCACAAAGTCAGTTCCCGAAACTCTCAAAGGCTGAAATTGGAAGCATAGCCCAATCAGGTATAGGACAAAGTAGTATTTTAGCAACTCCAATGCAAATGGCATTAGTTGCAAGTACAGTGGCTAATGATGGTAAGATGATGGAGCCAAGACTTGTGAATCAAGTAATAGATAAGGATGGAAATGTACTTAAAACAATGCAACCAAAATTAGATAAGCAGGTTATAAGTAGTGGAGATTCGGCTATCATAAAAGATTATATGAAGAATCTAGTTGATTCAAGAGTCGATTCTTCATGGGGATTCTTTAAAGGAACTAATGCAGCCGGAAAGACAGGTACAGCAGACTATAATCTTGCAAATGGTCAAAGTGCAAAACCTCATTCATGGTTTATTGGATTTGCACCGGCAGATAATCCAAAGATTGCAGTGGCAGTTATAGTGGAAAATGGAGGATATGGAGCAAGTGCAGCAGCGCCAATAGCGGGAGAGATGATGAGTGCAGCTGTAAATAATAAGTAATTTAATACAAAAAATACCCCAGGAGAGTTGCTTCTGGGGCATTTGTTACTATAGACTTTAACGTGGAGGTGAATATTATGTTTGATTTTAAAGCCCAGCTAAAAATTTTACCTGATAAACCAGGTGTCTATTTAATGAAAAATAGCCTTGGTGAAATCATTTATGTGGGTAAAGCAAAGGTGTTAAAAAATAGAGTAAGACAATACTTCCAAAATTCTAAGAATCATTCAGAAAAAGTAAAAGCAATGGTTAAAAATATTTCTGAATTTGAGTATATAGTCACCGATTCCGAAATGGAAGCATTAATTCTAGAATGTAATTTAATAAAAAAATATAGTCCTAAATATAATATATCCCTAAAAGATGATAAATTTTATCCTTTTATAAAAATAACGACTAATGAAGATTTCCCAAGAGTTTTCATAACCAGAAATTATGCAAAGGATGGAAATAAATACTTTGGACCATATCCTAATGCAGGGGCTGTTCATGAGACAATAAATATGATCAGAAAGATTTTTCCTTTGAGAACTTGTAAAAAGTTGATTATAGAAGGTGGAAAACACACAAGACCATGTCTAAATTATCACATAAAAAAGTGTAATGCACCATGTGAAGGTCATATTTCAAAAGATGAGTATAGACGTATGATAGATGAAATTATGGATGTATTGAGTGGAAGAGATAGAACTCTTATAAATAAATTAAAGGAAGATATGCAGGAAGCTTCATCATTATTAGAGTTTGAAAAAGCTGCATCTTTAAGAGATAAAATTTTAGCTATAGAGAGCATAGCAGAAAAGCAAAAGGTATTTAAATCTCAGGAAAATGATGAGGATTTCATAAATATATATAAAGATGAAAAGGACTGTTGTATTCAGGTATTTTTCTCGAGGGATGGAAAGGTTACTGGAAGAGAACATTTTGTTATTGAAAATAGTGCTCATGAAGATGATAAAACAGTTATTTCACAGTTTATTGTTTCTTTCTATGGTGGCACTCCAAAAGTTCCTAAGAATATTTATATACCAGAAAGTGATGAGATAGAAGCTTTAGAAGAATTCTTGAGCGTAAAGCGTGGCTCAAAGGTTTTTGTTAAAATTCCCATAAAAGGTGAAAAGAAGGATATGCTGGAACTAGTCAAAAACAATGCGAAAGTTACATTGGACCAGTTTAAAGACAAAATATTAATGGATAAGGAGATAAATATGGTAAGCTTAGAGCAAATACAAGATTTGCTTGAACTGGACAGTTTACCTTTAAGAATTGAAGCTTATGATATATCCAATATACAAGGTGTTGACTCTGTTGGATCAATGATTGTATTTGAAGATGGCAAAGCTAAAAATAGCGATTATAGAAGATTTCGTATAAAGACAGTAAAAAGTGCCAATGATTATGATAGTATGAGAGAAATATTAGAAAGAAGATTTTCTCATGGCTTAAAGGAAATACAAGAAATTCAAGAAAAGAAAATTAAATTTTCTAATGGGAAATTTTCTAATTTTCCGGATTTAATAATGATGGATGGTGGAAAAGGGCAGGTAAATGTAGCTCTTGAAGTTCTAGAAAAATTGGGAATAAATATACCAGTGTGTGGATTAGTTAAAGATGATTATCATGCAACACGAGGAATAATTTATAACAATAATGAATTGATAATAAATAGGAATTCGAACTTAATGCAATTGATACGAAGAATTCAGGATGAAGTTCATAGATTTGCTATCACATATCATAGAAGTTTAAGAGATAAGAGAACGCTACATTCAATATTAGATGATATACCTAATGTTGGGCAGAAGAGAAGGATGGCACTTCTTATGAAGTTCGGAAGTATTGACAATATAAAAAAGGCGACATTAGGTGAATTAATGGAAACAGAGTCAATTGATAGTAAGGCTGCAAATAGTATTTTGTCATATTTTAAAAAACATGAACAAAACAAATAAATTATGCTATAATAATACGGAATAAAAATTTACTTGATTAAACTAGTAGGAATGGAAGTTACTTTTAATTTTGTTCGAAGATTAGTTATTTTATATCGCGTAAATAAATGAGATTAATAGAAATATTTGAGGAGTTTTAACATGGATCATTACGGAGAACATAAGGATTTGTTTAGCAAGATATATGAGGAATCACAAATTCAGCTAGATGCAAAAATGAGCGAACATATTTACTTTAAAGTTGGAGGACCAGTTGATATACTTTTAACTCCAAATAATGTTCAGCAAGTAAAAGAAACTATCACTATTTGTAAAGAACATAAAATTCCATTTTATGTTATAGGAAATGGATCAAATCTTTTGGTAAAAGATGGCGGAATAAGAGGCGTTGTAATAAAACTATGTGATTTAAATAAAATAGAACGTATTGGAAACAAGATTACAGCAGAATGTGGAGCCTTGCTTAAAGACGTTTCAGCAGAAGCAGCCTTAGGAGCTTTAGCAGGATTTCAATTTGCATGTGGAATTCCAGGAAGCGTAGGTGGAGCTGTATTCATGAATGCAGGAGCTTATGATGGAGAAATATCATTCGTTATTGAAAGTGCAGAAGTACTAGATGATAAACAGGAAATAAGAACTATTTCAAAAGAAGAATTAAATTTAGGTTATAGACAGTCTGTAGTCATGCAAAAAGGATATGTGGTATTAAAAGCTACATTTGCTTTAGAATCTGGAGATAAAGAAAAGATTGAAGCGAGAATTAATGAATTAACGAGAAGAAGAGAAGAAAAGCAACCATTAGAATATCCATCAGCAGGAAGTACATTTAAGAGACCGGAAGGACATTTTGCAGGCAAATTAATTGAGGATGCAGGCTTAAAAGGATTTACAATAGGAGGAGCTTGTGTTTCAGAAAAGCATGCTGGTTTTGTTATCAATAAGGATAATGGTACAGCAAAGGATGTATTAGGTGTAATAAATCATGTTAAAGAAGAAGTAAAAAGACAATTTGGAGTTGATTTGTACCCAGAAGTTAGAATTTTAGGGGAAGATTAATAAAGCATATGAACTAGGTTTATAACTTATAATTGTGTGCAGCATAATCTAAAAAATTATAAGTAATAAATTAAGTTTCTGATTTGGTTATCTATAAGTTGTATGTATAAATAAAAAAATTTTCAGGTGGAGTTTTTTACTCCACCTGAATTTAGTTAAGTTAATGGGGTTAAAATATTTTATACTTAAATGAAATAGTATTAATAAAGACTTTTAGATGGAGTTTTAAATAGCATGTAGCACATGAAAATTAGGACTCAAGGAGTTTTGAGTTTTTGTGATTTAATTAAGATAGTATGATATAATTTTAATATTAAGATTCAGAGTATTAAGAGATAATGAGAACATGTATCTAAAAGTATCTTTGGCAAAAGGGAGTGTGTGAGATGAGATTTGTTATAGTTACAGGATTATCAGGAGCAGGAAAAACAGAAGCAACAAGGACTTTAGAAGATTTAGGATATTTTTGCGTAGATAACCTTCCACCAAAGTTAATCTCAAAGTTCGCAGAAGTATGTACGCAAAGTGGAGGAAGCATTGAAAAAGTAGCGTTAATTATAGATATTAGGGGCGGAGTTTTCTTTGATGATTTTTTTGAAGCTCTAAACTATTTAAAACAGAATGAATTTAAATATGAAATATTATTTTTAGAGGCAAGTGACGAAGTTCTCATAAAGAGATTTAAAGAGACAAGAAGAAGTCACCCGTTATCACCAGATGGAAGAGTGTTAACTGGTATTACACAAGAAAGAGAAAAACTAAGAGAAATCAAAAATGCTGCAGATATGATTATTGATACCTCTAAGTATGAAATTAGACATTTAAGAGAGAAGATAAATAAAACCTATGGAAATCATACGTATCCAGAAAAACAGCTATCAATTACAGTATTGAGTTTCGGTTTTAAATATGGAATACCTGTAGATTCAGACTTGGTTTTTGATGTTAGATTTATACCAAATCCTTTTTATATTCCTGAATTAAAGCAATATTCAGGAAATGATGAACCAGTTAAGGAGTATGTATTAAAGCAAACAGAAACAGTTAATTTCATAGAAAAATTAATTGATATGTTAAAGTATTTAATTCCTAACTATATTAAAGAAGGAAAGAGACAATTAATAATATCTATAGGATGCACAGGTGGAAGGCATAGATCTGTTGCAATTGCTAATGAGGTTTATGAGAGATTGAATAATGAAAGCTATAATTCTAAAATAGAACACAGGGATGTAGCTGAAGATCTTCATAAAGGAGAAAAGAAGCTATGAGGATACGTGATTGGCTTAAAGTAGGAATTAGAGTAAAAAGATGGCTGGCATTTGGAGTTTTTGGTATTTTGTTAATAGCATTTGGCTTTACTGAGCTTGTAAATCACAGAGTATATAATTGGTATTATTTAATCTTTTATATATCTTTAAATATTACAGGAGTTTTTGTTTTATATATTGCGGTTACAGAAACTATGAGGTCTATAATTGCATTGGTAAATAGAGGCTATTTAAAGGTATCTTTAGACAGTAGAAAAATTGAAAGTTTAATATATGAAAAAAGATTATTAGTAAAAGGGCCTAAAATAGTTGTAATTGGTGGAGGAACAGGTCTTTCAACAATGCTTAGAGGGCTTAAGTACTATACCTCTAATATTACAGCAATTGTAACTGTTGGAGATGATGGCGGCGGCTCTGGAGACTTAAGAGAAGATTTGGGCATGCTTCCACCAGGAGATATAAGAAACTGCATTTTGGCATTAGCTGATACAGAACCTATAATGGAAGACTTGCTTCAATATAGGTTTTCAGATGGAAGATTAAAAAATCAAAGCTTTGGGAATTTGTTTTTGGCAGCTATGGCAGGTATATCTGATAATTTTGAAGAAGCAGTCCAAAAAATGAGTTCAGTACTTGCAGTAACTGGGAAAGTTATACCAGTTACGCTAGATAATATGCAATTAGTTGCAAAACTTCAAAATGGCAAAATAGTACAAGGTGAATCTCAGATTCCAGAAGAGGCTATTGAGCAAAATTCCAGAATAGAAGAATTAAATATAGTTCCAGAAAACGCAAAGGCGCTTCCAGAAGCATTGCAAGCATTAAAGGAAGCTGATGCTATAGTTATGGGACCAGGAAGTTTATATACAAGTATAACATCTAATTTATTGGTTAAAGATATTGCAAAAGCAGTAAGAAAAAGTGATGCAGTTAAGATTTATATATCAAATATAATGACTCAGCCTGGAGAAACTACAGGATTTAAAGTATCTGATCACTTAAAAGTTCTATTAAAATATGGTGGAAAAGATATTGTAGATTATGTAATTGCTAATACTGGTGAAATTACTGATGAGTTAAAGGAAAAATACCAAAAAGATGGAGCTGAACTTGTTAAATTAGATAGAGAAGATATAATAAGCTTAGGAATAAAAATAGTTGGTGAGGATTTAGTAAAAATAAAAAATGGATTAGTAAAACACGATTCTGATAAATTAGCAGAAATATTAGCAGATACAATTATGGAAAAGAAACTTCTATATGATAAAAAGAAGATCATAGAATATATGTATTTATCACAGCGTATAAAAGAGAGAATAAGAGAGGAAAAAGGGCACGAAATAGACTAATAATTACCAATAAGCAATGAACAATTGATAATTACTAATGAAACTCTCATAGGAGTTTCATTGAAATATATTTATAAAATCTGCAAGGTTTTGTTTCTAAATTGATAATTGTCCATTGAAAATTGTTAATTGAATCATAATACTAAAGGTAAGGAAGGAAACGAAATGTCATTTTCATCTAAAGTTAAAGGAGAAGTATGTAGATATATAGATATTTCTAAGGAAGAAGCATTAGCAGAAATATCAGCTATAATGAAGGTTAGTGGCACATTAGCTTTTAGTGGAAGTGGACTAAGTTTTAAAATGACCACGGAAAATCCAGCTAGTGCTAGATTGATTTTTACACTTTTAAAAGAACATTTTGATATTCATTCAAAATTAATGGTTAAAAAAAGTAATTCATTAAAAAAGAATAATATTTATATGGTTGTGATTTCGGAAGAAATGGGTGTCAGAGGACTGTTAAGTGAAACTGGTATACTTAAAGAAATTGATGGAATAATGAGCTTGGATTATAGAATAGAAAAGCACATATTTAACGATGATGATATAAAAAAGGCATATATAAGAGGGGCATTTATAGGTGGAGGAAGTATAAGCAATCCTGAGAAAACTTATCACTTAGAATTTGTAACCCATAGTGAAGAATATGCTAGAGATTTATCAAATTTAGTTAATACGTTTAATTTAAATTCGAAAGTAATACAAAGAAAAAACAGTTTTATAGTATACATTAAAGAAGGCGAGCAAATTGTAGACTTACTTAATGTAATTGGAGCTCATTCTTCCCTATTAGAAATTGAAAATATAAGAATAATGAAAGAAATGAGAAATAATGTTAATAGGCTTGTTAACTGTGAAACTGCAAATCTTTCAAAAACAGTAAATGCAGCTGTAAGGCAGGTTGAAAGCATAAAATTAATACAGTCTCAAATAGGACTTCAAAGATTACCTGATAATTTAAGAGAAATTGCAGAATTAAGATTAAATTATCCAGATGAGTCATTAAAGGAATTAGGAGAAATGCTAGATCCACCAGTTGGAAAGTCAGGAATAAATCACAGATTAAGAAAAATAGAAAAAATAGCAGAAGAATTAAGACAAACAACTTAATGCAGTTTACAGTTGTAAGTTCACAGTTTAGAAACAAAAACTGTGAATTGTGCATTGTAAACTGTAAATTAAATAAATGGAGGTGTGTTATGTTTACACATATTGTACTTTTTAAATTAAAGGAACCAACAACAGAAAACTTAGAATTTGTGGCAAAAACCTTATCATCTATGGATGGGAAAATTGATGAATTAAAACATCTAGAAGTAGGTGTTGATGTAGTGAAAAGTGATAGAAGCTACCATGTAGGAATCATAACAAGATTTGATAACAAAGAAGATTATATGTCATATGATGTGAATGAATTTCATGTTGAAAAAGTAAAGAAAGTTATAGGACCATATTTAGAAGACAGTAAAACACTAGATTTTTAAATGATAAGTAAAAAGCGAAGTTTATATTTTTATAGCAAATTTAGTTAAATTATATATATGTAATTAATAAAAATCAGACTATAGGGTGGTAATTTAATGAAATTACTGTGTTGTAGTCTGATTTTATGTATCATTAGAGTAGTTAAATATGGATTTTACTTTTAATAGCCTATATAAAATATCTAAAAGTAATAAAATTAGGACATAATTTAGCTATGATTAGCTAATAAGGAGAGAAGTGGTATGTTAGCGGTAATTATAGTCTAAAACTGATTATTATTTTTTACTTAAAAAATATATAATTAAGGCACATGAAAATAAATAACAAGTCCAAAGTTGTATATGTATAAATGACAATTACAAGGTACATTGTTATAATTAATATGTAAATGAGTTGAATATTTTAAAATTATAAATAATCATGAAGAAAGGAGGAGCTTAATGGAAAAGGAATTTGTACATCTACATTTACATACAGAATATAGTTTGCTAGATGGCTCGGGAAAAATAGGCAATCTAATGAAAAGAGCAAAAGAACTTGGAATGAAGAGCATTGCCATAACTGACCATGGAGTTTTATATGGACTTGTAGATTTTTATAAAGCAGCAAAGGAAAATGATATAAAGCCTATTTTAGGATGTGAAGTATATGTAGTGCCTAAATCTAGGCATATAAAGCAGCCTGATAAGGAAAACTCTACTTATCATTTAGTTTTATTAGTTAAAAATCAAACTGGATATGAAAACTTAATGAAAATAGTGTCAACAGCATCAATAGAAGGGTTTTATTATAAGCCAAGAATTGATCATGAATACCTAAGAAATCATAGTGAAGGGTTAATAGCATTAAGTGCATGCCTAGGAGGGGAAGTACAATCATATCATCTTAAGGATAATTATGAAAAAGCTAAAGAGACAGCTTTAATATACAAAGAAATATTTAATGGAGATTTTTACATTGAATTGCAGAATCATGGTATGGAAGAGCAGCAAAAGGTGAATGAAGCGAATATTAAGTTAGCAGAAGAAACTGGCATACCGTTAGTAGCAACCAATGATGTTCATTACATAAAAAAAGAAGATTCTAAATCTCATGACATTTTAATGTGTATACAAACAGCTAAAACTATAGATGATCCTCATAGAAGAAGATATCCTTCAGATCAGTTTTATTTGAAATCAGCTGAAGAAATGTGGGATATGTTTTCGTATATACCGGAAGCATTAGAGAATACTGTTAAAATTTCAGAGGAATGCGAGTATGACTATAAATTCCATGAATCTAAGCTGCCTAAGTTCCCATTAGAAGAAGGGCAGGATCCTTATGAATATTTAAAGGATACTTGTTATAAGGGGTTAATAGAAAGATATGATGTATTTGAAGGCATAAGAAATCAAGACTTAAATTATAATGAAATTACTGAACTTACAGAAAAGTTTGAAGAAGCTAAGGAATACGTTGAAAGACTAGAGTATGAACTTGATGTAATCAAACAGATGGGATATGTTGATTACTTTTTAATTGTTTGGGATTTTATTAGATTCTCATATGAAAGTGGAATTCCAACAGGTCCTGGTAGGGGGTCGGCGGCAGGATCTATAGTAGCTTATACACTTGGAATTACTAAAATAGATCCAATTAAATATAGCTTGATCTTTGAGCGTTTCTTAAATCCAGAAAGAGTATCTATGCCTGATATCGATAGTGACTTCTGTTATGAAAGAAGAGAAGAAGTTATTGACTATGTTGTTAAAAAGTATGGAGTAAATAATGTTTCACAGATAATAACTTTTGGTACAATGGCAGCAAGGTTATGTATAAGAGACGTAGGAAGGGCTATGAATTATAGCTATGCTGAAGTTGATAGAATTGCTAAAATGATACCTACAATGCTTGGAATAACTATAGAAAAGGCTTTAGATCTAAATCCAGAACTAAAGTTAGCGTATGATACCGATGATAGAGTAAAGGCTTTAATAGATGTTTCAAAGGATTTAGAAGGTCTTCCAAGGCATTCTTCAACCCATGCAGCAGGAGTAGTAATTGCATCTAAACCATTAGTTGAGTATGTGCCATTGCAAAAGAACGATGAAATGATAGTAACCCAATTTGGCATGACAACTTTAGAAGAACTTGGATTACTTAAAATGGATTTCTTAGGACTTAGAACATTAACAGTTATGAATGATGCCGTTAAAATGATTAAGGAAAATAGAGGAATAGATGTAGATTTAGATAAGATAGATTTCGAAGATGAAGAAATTTATAAGATGATTGGAGAAGGTAATACAGCAGGTGTATTCCAATTAGAATCACCAGGAATGACTTCATTTATGAAAGAATTAAAGCCTGATTCCTTTGAGGATATAATTGCAGGAATCTCTTTATACAGACCAGGCCCAATGGCTGAAATACCAAGATATATAGAGGGAAAGAAAAATCCGGAAAAGGCTACTTACCTAACTAAAGAGTTAGAACCTATATTAAAGGTAACCTATGGATGTTTAGTATATCAAGAACAAGTAATGCAGGCAGTTAGAGATCTAGCTGGATATTCCATGGGACGAAGCGATATGGTTAGAAGAGCTATGTCAAAGAAAAAACATAAAGTCATGGAAGAGGAAAGAAAGAATTTCATTCATGGTATTGTTGAGAATGGTGAAGTGGTGGTACCAGGATGTATAAGAAATGGTATTTCTGAAGAAGCAGCAAATAAGATTTTTGACTCAATGATGGATTTTGCATCTTATGCATTCAATAAGTCTCATGCAGCAGCTTATGCAGTTGTAGGGTATCAGACAGCATATCTTATGAAGTATTATCCAGTAGAGATGATTGCGGCTACGCTGAATTCGATCATGGGAAGAGATGAAAAGGTAGCATATTACATTGGTATGGCGGAGAACTTAGGGATACAAGTATTACCTCCTAACATAAATGAAAGTTATTCAAGATTTACAGTTAAGGGAGATAAAATTAGGTTTGGTATGGCTGCTATAAAAAATGTTGGAGCTAATGTTGTAGACAGTATAGTAAGGGCAAGAGAGGAAAAGGGAAAATTTGAATCGCTTGTAGACTTTATAAATAAAATGGATACATCAGCAATAAATAAACGTGCAGTTGAATGTTTGATAAAAGCGGGAGCTTTAGATGATTTTAATGTTTTTAGATCAAAGATGCTGGCAGTTCATGAAAAATTGATTGACAATATATCAAGCGATAAGAAGAGAAATATTGATGGACAGATAAGTTTGTTTGCAAGCGAGGAATTAAAGAATCCAGAGGTTAATTATCCTAACATAAAAGAATTTGATAAAAGAAACCTATTAGCAATGGAGAAGGAAATGACTGGACTTTATATTACAGGACATCCTTTGGATGATTATGCACAAAGCTTAAAGATGCAGACTACAAATGAAATATCCAAGATATTCATAGGACAAGAAACCCTTGATGACACATTAGAAGCTGATATGCCAGAGGTTGCTATATTTAATAGAGAGGATACTCTGCAGGATAATGATAGGGTAATTCTTGGAGGAATTCTTGCAAGTGTTAATCAAAAAATAACTAGAAATAACTCAATAATGGCTTTTTTAACTCTTGAAGATTTAACAGGGACCATAGAAGTAATAGTTTTTCCTAAAACACTAGAAAAAGTTAAGGCTTTATGTGTGACTGATAGCTTAGTGATAATAAAAGGACGTTTAAGCTTAAAGGAAGATGAGCAGCCTAAGTTAATATGTGAAAACATAGAACCTTTAGAAAAGATAAATAGTTCGAAGATATATTTAAGGGTTGAGGACACAATAGCAGCTAAAGAATTAAATAAAAAGCTCAAAGAAATATTAGTTTCAGATTATTTGGGAGATACACCTATTTATATATTTGAGAATAAAGGAAAACAAAAGTTCAGGGTGCCAAGGGATCGATGGGTTTCATTAAATAGTGATGTTACAACATTGCTTAGAGGAACATTGGGAGAAGAGAATGTTAAAGTATTAGATTCATAAACAAGACGTAATCAAAAAATAACAAGTCCACCTAGTAGGATATTTTCAATAATGCTAGTTTTGGACTTGTTATTTTATTTCATTTCATGTGTCTAAATTATAAATTAATTGCAATTAAAGAGCTGGATTATATTAAATAGGCAAATGAAAAATATTACAAAAATTAAAGTGACAAAAATAATAATAATTTATATAAATTTATCGATTATTGGTTATAATATAAGGAGTGATTATATTCACATATAGTAATATTGTTATCTAAAAAGTAGTTAATATATTTAAAAATATTTGTATATAAATTTATGAAATAGTAAAAATTATGAATAATATGTATAAAAATAAATAAAAGAATTAATAGGTTATTCAAGATATAAGATTTTTCATAAAATTAAGACAATTATTTCAGAATTATATCAGAAGTTGCTTAAATATGATTGATAATTCGATCAATTTTATGTACAATTAATCTTGGTTAATGAAAAATGGTTAAATTATGTACATAAGGGTCTCCAAAGGTCCCTTAAAGGTATTTAAGGAGGAAATATATATTATGAAAAAGATAGCTGTGTTAACAAGTGGTGGAGATGCACCAGGAATGAATGCTGCAATTAGAGCAGTAGTAAGAACTGCACTTTATAATGGAATTGAAGTTATGGGCGTGCAAAGAGGATATAGTGGATTAATCAATGGAGAATTATTTAAAATGGATAGAAACTCTGTATCTGATATAATCCAAAGAGGTGGAACTATCTTAAGAACTGCTAGATGTCCTGAATTCAAGAACGAAGAAGTTAGAAAAAAAGCTGCTAAAATACTACAAGCTTATGGAATAGAAGCGTTAGTAGTTATAGGTGGAGATGGATCATTTACAGGAGCAAAATTATTATCAAAGCTTGGAATAAAGACAATAGGTCTTCCAGGAACTATAGACAATGATTTAGCTTATACAGATTTTACTTTAGGTTTTGATACAGCATTAAATACTGTAGTAGATGCCATAAATAAAATTAGAGATACTTCAACTTCACATGAAAGAGTTTCAATTGTAGAAGTTATGGGAAGAGATTGCGGAGACTTATCTTTATATGCAGGTATTTGCGGTGGAGCAGAAGCAATCATAATTCCAGAAATGGAATTTGACAGAGACGAACTTTGTAAAACTATTTTAGAAGGAAAAAATAAAGGAAAGATGCATAACTTAATAATTCTTGCAGAAGGAATTGGTGGAGCATTTGAACTTGCAAAGTATGTTGAAGAAATAACAGGAATTGAAACAAGAGCAACAATCTTAGGTCATATTCAAAGAGGTGGAAGTCCTTCAGCTACAGATAGGCTTTTAGCTTCAAGAATGGGAGCAAAAGCTATAGAAGTATTATTAGAAGGAAAAACTTCAAGAGTAATAGGAATTAGAAATAATCAAATAATTGACCAAGATATAGATGAAGCTCTAGACATGGAAAGTAAATTTGATAAAGAGTTATATGATGTGGCTCAAATATTATCATAATAGTTATTTAGCTTATAGTTTATTTATATAAATTCTATAAATTAATCCAAGAAAGAGGAGTGTTAGTTTAATGAGAAAAACTAAAATGATTTGTACTATTGGTCCAGCAAGTGAGGATATTGAAATATTAGAAAAAGTTGTGCTTGCAGGAATGAATGCCTCAAGACATAATTTTTCACATGGAGATCATGAAGAACACGGTGGAAGAATTGCAAAGGTTAAAGAATTATCAAAGAAATTAAATAGAGAAATTGCTATAATTCTTGATACTAAAGGACCAGAAATCAGAACAGGAGTATTTGAGCCAAAGAAAGTTGAATTAACTAAAGGCGCTGAATTCACAGTATATGCTGGAGATATGTCAGTAATTGGTGACACTACTAAATGTGCTGTTACTTATGAAGGTTTAGCAAATGACGTAAAACCAGGAAACACTATTTTAATAGATGATGGTTTAGTAGGATTAACTGTAAAATCAGTTGAAGGAAATGCTATAAAGTGTGAAGTTCAAAACACTGGATTTGTTGCAACTCATAAAGGAGTAAATGTACCTGGAGTTTCAATTAAATTACCAGCACTTACTGAAAAAGATAAAGAAGACTTAATCTTTGGATGTAAAGTTGGAGTTACTATGATTGCTGCTTCATTCATAAGAAAAGCAGAAGACGTTAAGACTATTAGAAAGATTCTTGATGAAAACGGCGGAGAAAGAATATTAATCTGTTCAAAGATCGAAAATCAAGAAGGTGTTGATAACGTAGATGAAATATTAGAAGTATCAGATCTTTTAATGGTTGCTAGAGGAGATATGGGAGTTGAAATTCCAATAGAACAAGTACCAGCAGTTCAAAAGATGATGATTAAGAAGTGTAATGAAGCTGGAAAACCAGTTATCACTGCAACTCAAATGTTAGATTCTATGATGAGAAACCCAAGACCAACAAGAGCAGAAGTTTCAGACGTTGCTAATGCTATTTTAGATGGTACTGATGGAATCATGTTATCAGGAGAAAGCGCTAATGGAGATTATCCAGTAGAAGCTGTAGCTACAATGGCTAAAATTGCTGAAGAAACTGAAAAATCTTTAAAATATAAAGTGGCAGTTTCTCAAGCTAAATCACACGTTCCAGCTATTGCAGGAGTTATTTCAAGAGCAGCTAGTAATGCAGCTAATGAATTAGAAGCAGCAGCTGTAATAACTTCAACTCAAACAGGAGCAACTGCAAAGAGAATTTCTCAATGTAGACCAGAATGTCCAATTATAGCTGTTACTCCAGATGAAGTAGTTGCTAGACAATTAGCATTCTCATGGGGTGTATATGCAATAGTTGCTGATAAGATGGTATCAACTGATGAATTATTAGAAAAATCAGTTGAAATAGCTAAAAACCACGAATTTGTTAAATCAGGAGATACTGTTGTAATAGCAGCAGGTGTACCTGTTGATCAAGTTGGAGCAACTAACTTATTAAAAGTTGATGTTGTTAAATAAGATTAAAATTTAACTTTTTGTACATAGAGAGACTTTAGTGATTTTCACTAGAGTCTCTTTTTATAAAAAATTAACAAAAAATTAACAATTATATATGACTGATTTAATATATAATGTATATTATTGCTTTTAAAAGGGAATAATATTTGAGTAATTATGGAATTAAATGGCAACTGATTCTGTATTAAGCACATGAAAAAATATCAAGTTAATAGATTGACTCAATGTTTTTTTAATGTGCATTAAGCACCGCAAGGTGCTCTTTTTTTATGTCATAACAAATTAAATATAGTTGATTGGCCTATTATAGATATTATAATTTCTATTTATATATGATAGAATGTAGAAAGGAATTTTAAGCAGTTATACCTAACAACGAAGGAAGTGTGTATGTGTTAGAAAAAAATAAGGAATATATAGTGAAAATTGATTCTTTGGGGTATGAAGGAGAAGGAGTAGCTAAAATAGATAGATATCCTGTATTTATACAGGGAGCATTAACGAATGAAACTGTTAAGATAAGGATTGTTAAAGTTAAGAAAAATTATGCTTACGGAAAGATTATAGAGATAGTAGAACGATCTGATGAAAGAGAAATACCAAAATGCAGTAATTACGAAATTTGTGGCGGTTGTGCATTAATGCATTCTACTTATAAAGGACAGCTAGATTTCAAATATAATAGGGTTAAAGAATGTATAGAAAGAATAGGCGGGCTAAAAAGCGATGTAGTTAAGTATCCTATAGGCATGGAAAATCCATATAGATATAGGAATAAAGGTATATTTTCTGTTGGATTAGTGAACAATGAACTTTCTATAGGTTTTTTCAGTGAAAAAACTCATGAGATAATTGATATGAATGCTTGTCTTCTTCAAGATAGGGAAAGCGACGAAATAATAAAGATAATACGAGAATGGATGAAAACTTATTCCATAACAGCGGCAAAAAAGGATGGAGTATTTTTTAAGCAAGGATTAGTCAGAAGTATAATGGTTAGAAAAGGATATAATACAAATGAAATAATGGTTGTATTGATTACTACTGATAAAGAAATCCCTCATAAAAAAGAACTAATTAATAAGTTGGAAACAGATGTAAAAAATGTAAAGAGCATAATTCAAAATGTAAATACTAAAAATACTGGCGTGGTTTTTGGTGACAAATGCGTTACGTTGTGGGGAGAAGATTCTATATCTGATTACATAGGCAAATATAAATTTAACATATCACCTTTATCGTTCTTTCAAGTAAATCCAGTGCAGACAGAAATTCTTTACAATAAGGCTTTGGAATATGCTAATTTAAGTGGAGATGAAGTTGTATTCGATGCTTATTGTGGAACAGGTACAATAACATTATTTTTAGCTGAAAAAGCTAAAAAAGTATATGGTGTTGAAATAGTAGAGCAAGCAATTGATAATGCTACAATTAATGCAAAAGTTAATGGAATAGATAATTCAGAATTTCTTGTTGGGAAATCTGAAGAGGTAATTCCAGAGCTTATAGACCAGGGAATTAGTCCAGATGTTATAGTTGTCGATCCTCCAAGAAAAGGGTGTGATACTAAACTATTAGAGGTCATTGGAAAGACAAAGGTAAAAAAAATAGTTTATGTATCCTGTGATCCAGGGACTTTAGCAAGAGATTTAAAGTATTTAGCAGATATGGGATACAAAGTACTAGAAGTGCAGCCGGTGGATATGTTTCCTCAAACTAAACATGTGGAGACTTGCGTGTTGCTACAACGAAAAACTATATAGAAATCCTTAATTTTAGGCACTTCTTCAACCATTTTGTTTTTACAAATGAGGGTGATAAAATCCGTAATAAACAGTTAAAAAAATATATTAATGTTTCTGTGGTTATTGATATGGAGTGTGGGGATACAATAAAATAGTTAGTGATTAAAAAGGTACTATTAAAAAAATAGTACCTTTTTTGCTGTTAAATATATTATCTGAAATTTAGATATATGTCTGTAATAGCTATTTTGTGTTGTGAAATATAGGAGATAGTTATACAATAAGGTAAACAATGTTGATTTATTGTATAACTATTCCATTTGAAGATAGTGAAAACTACTTTTCATTACTATATGTGCCGCAAGTAGTAGATGCGGAAAGGAGACCAAAATGAGTTTAAAAACAGAGATTGAAAAGATTTTTTTAGATAATACAAATTATGCAAACCCTAGTCAGGCAGTAAATCAAGCAAGTTCACTTAACGCATTATCAGGTGACTTATACACAGACTCAAAGCGATTTATTTATGAACTTTTACAAAATGCAGATGATTCTTCTCAAAATAGTGAAGCTGTTAAAGTATGGATAAAAATTTTCGGCGATAATTTAGTTGTTGCTCATTCAGGGAGACCGTTCACTACTCGTGATATTCAGGGAATTTGTAATGTAAATAATGGTACAAAAAAATCAGATTTGACGAAAACAGGGTATAAAGGAATTGGATTCAAATCGGTTTTTGGACAATCTGATAAAGTAACGATATTTACAAAAGATGAATATTTTAGATTTGATTCGTCCTATTCATTTGACTGGAAATGGGATGTGTCAAAGAAAATATGGGAGCAAAACAATGACAGAGAATTTCAATTTCCGTGGCAAATTATTCCTATATATACAGAAGTAAAAGATGTCTTTGAGCCAATAAATCAATTTCTTAAAGATATTGATGCAAGTGTCGCAACAATAATTCAAATGAAGAATGTGAACGAGACGAGCCAGGCGGCTCAGAGTCTATCTCAGAACTTAAACATGTTTTTGTTCCTTAAAAATATTAATGAGATTAATTTTGATATTACAGAATTAGTTTCTGTTGAAATCAAGCGAACAGAAAATGATAGAATCACCTTAAAGAGAGGTAATGGTTTAAAAGTTAACTGGTTGTTAAATACTATTAGACTAAAAGTTCCGAGCGAAGTTAAAACTGTCCTACAAGATGAACGAAATATTCCTGAGAAATTACTGAATGCTGATTCCATAGAGTTATCGTTAGCTGCCAAAGTGGAGAATGATGGTATTACTAAACTTTCTAAACAAGAAAAACTTCTATATTCATATTTACCGACTGGTGAAACAAAGTATTCTTTGCCAGTGCTTGTTAATACAAGCTTTCTAACCACCGCAAATAGAGAATCCCTTCATGCTGATTCAAAATGGAATCAATGGCTTTTTAAAACAATTGCTATTGAGATTTTTAAATGGATCTCAAGATTAGTAAATACAGAGCTTGATTTTCAAGCATATGAATTAATACCTAATGACATTTTTGCTGATGAGCTGGGTAAGAAATTTAATGAAGGAATTAAAGATGCTCTAAAAAATATTCCGTTTATTGTATCTAGAGAAGGAAAGTTAATTAAAATTGAAAACGCAATAGTTGATTTTACATATCTATCAAAGAAAAGATTTGTAGGCGAAGAATCTATTAGAAAATTTATTAATGGTAATGAAAAAAGGAGAATAGATTCTTCTAAACAATTTGTCAAAGATAATAGCTTTTTTTCTGATTTTAAAAGGCTTGGTTCTTCTTGCTTTGAATGGGTACACTTACAACGATTTCTCAGCTCAATATATTTTAAAGATGCACATACAATAGCTTATAATATGGAACTTATAAAATATTTTAAGAAACTTTGTGAATTGGATAAGGTTAAAGATATTTCAAAAGAAGTACTCATGAAACTTCCATTTATTTGGGATCATAAGAATAGTATCAGTTATCCATATGAAGTGTGCTTTCCTACAGCAGACGATCAGAACTGGAATAACCCTAATAGTGATTTATCTTTTCTACATCAAGAATTGCAGAGTTGGCTTCTTGAAGATTCAGAAAGTAGACATTGGTTAGAGAGCTTGGGAGTTAAAGAAAAAACAGACATTACTTATATAACTCAGACTATTATACCTAAAATTAATAGTTATATAACAAACCAGAATGCTATACAAACAATTCGAGATTTATTTAGTTTGTATAGAAAGGGAAATCTTAAAGAAGATTTGATAATACAACTATCGAAAATTAAACTTCTTACTCAAAAAGGCTCATTGTGTCCAGCAAAAGATTGTTTTCTTTCGGATTATTATAAACCAAGGTTAGAAATTGAAAAAATAATAGAGAAAGATATTTTTGTCAGTGAATTGTACTGTGTAAATGCCCTTGAAAAGGATGAATGGAAACGCTTTTTTAAATTACTTGGAGTTCAAGAAGGAATTTCAATACTATCGTACAAAGATAAACATTCTACATCCCAATTAATCGAGGATGGGTTTAAATGTGAATATTTTGAAACGGATAATAAAAAATTTACCCCTTTTTACACAACTTTTACAGCAGATTCTTACAGTGATATAATAACTCTGAATTATATTCAACTTACAGAAAATAGTCCTAAGTTTGCCTTCAAATTTTGGTCTGATTATATAGAAAACTATTTACCAAGTAGTATCAAAGCACCAGCAATCGCATATTGGGGTCACGAGAACAGACCTGGACGTACAAACGGTGATTCAGTTGAAAACTTTGTTCCATGGTTTGTTAAAAACATACAATGTATTCCTACTCTTTCGGAAAAATGTGAAACTTCATCTTTTGTACTTCTTAATACAGAAGAGATAAAAGCTGTGGCTGGAAAGTATTTGCCAGTATTTAATGGACCTGAATTACATCCAGATTGGAAAGCTTTCTTTAATTTTCGAACAAGCTTAGAATTGTCAGATTACTTAGAATTACTCAGTAAAATCTCATTAGATATCGATGACAAAGGAAGCATAAAGAATGATAATTACAAAAAAATTCAATCTATTTACTCTGTGTTATTGACTCAATGTGCTAATTGGAGTATTGATGAAATTTCAAAAGTTGAAGAATGGGCTGATACTGGACTTTTATTAAATACGAAAAATAAATTCACAGAATGCAATAATCTAAAATATTTCTTAGATGGTAACGAAGCTATTTTTCAAGATCAGTATTGTTTTATAATGCTTAGCGCTGAAAATAAAAAAAATCCAAACCTAGATAAATTCTTAAATCACTTTAAAGTAAAGTTATTGAGACAAAGTGAATTTGAACTAGTTCACACTCAAGAAGAAGTATGTACGAGTTTGAAAAATCAATTGAAGAATATTAATCCATATTTTAAAATATGGATTGAAAATGAAGATAGTGATGTTAATACAAGAGACAGCTTAGAAAAACTACAAGATAAAATTGAAATCTTAGAAATTTTTCAGGCTGAAAAGCTTGAAATTGCGTATAAGGGGATTGATTTTATTAAGAATGTGAATATTCATTTTAATGAAACCAGTCTTTATGTAACGAATCCTTGGAATGCTAATAGTGTATTATTAAAGCTATCTGAGGTTCTGTGTCGCTATTTTCAGCTAGTTGGATACGATAAGAAATTAGACTTTTTACTTAGATCTAATGATGATGAGATTCAAAAGTACTTTAGGCAGGAAGAACTCCACATACCAGAAGAAGTTTTGGAAATAACACGTGATTTTGAGTGTGAAACAAAGAATCATAAAATAAATTCTTTTGCTGATATTGAGACTGCAATCAATGAAAAAAAGATATCCCCTGAATTCTTTCATTTATCAACACCAGATTATGGTCGATTAAAGTATATACAACAACGTATTCCAAGAGCAGTAACTAATGTAATGGAACATCTCAAGAAATTACCAGAATACGATTGTTCACATTTTTATAAGATTGCAGATAGTATTATTGGGGGTGTAACAAAAAATGGAAATGAAATAACAGTAGTAGCCAGACCATCAGATAATGATGAAGTACTGATTTATTACACATCTGAATTTGATGTTCTTGAATATGTAGATGCTGAATTTTGGTGTGAAGATGGTATAAACATCCCAAAACAAATAACATTGGGGCAACTTCTGAAAAAAACTGGCATTAATAGAATTCCGATAAAAAATATTGATATTGAAGATTCTGAACTTGAAACATTGCTAAATGGTTCAAAATCTGAAGTATTAGAATTTAATGCTATACCATATGCTCCACAAAAAATAGCGAGAATTATTTCATCTTTTGCCAATACGGATGGAGGAACATTGATTTTCGGACTTAAAGAAACTTCACCTACTTCAAATGAGATTGTTGGATTAAGTGCTGATTTTCAGGTAGTTAAAATTATAAAGAAAGCAATTTCTCTACTTTCACCAATTCCAACAGTAACTTATGACTGGTTAAAAAGTGGAGAAAAATCTATTTTTGTGATCAAAACAGAAAAATCAGAAAATGAAATATTGCTAGAGAACCAAAAGTATATCAGAGAAAAATCTAATAGTCTCTTAGAGGAGAAGGCATCAGAGTGTAAAACTAAATTAAATATTTCTAGGATTAGAAAAACTATAGCGATTATTATTGCAATAGAAAATTATGCACCTAGACAAGAAAATCAAATAAAAGCTGTAAAGTACGCTATTAATGATGCAATGAAATTTAAAGAAATGCTGATTAATTCAATGAATGTAGATGAAAATGATATTTACATGATTATGAATGAAGAAGCATTGAAAAGTACTTTGGAGTATGAGTTTAGAAGTTTATTTTATTATTTAACAGAGGAAGATCGCTTAGTTTTTTATTATGTTGGACATGGTTTCCATAATGGTATCACTAATTATCTATCAACTTATGATATGCATCCATCTAATATATCAGAAACTGCGGTTTCATTACAAAAAATTCTACTTGATCCTTTACGAAAATCCAAATGTGAAAATGCGCTTATTTTTATAGATGCTTGTGCGCAAAGCTTCAAAGATGAAAATGAGAGAAGTCAAATTACTGATATTAATGATGAGGAACTAGAATTACTTACTAATGAATTTCCGTACTATGCAGTATTTCTTTCTTGCCAACCAGGACAAAGTTCGTATTCAAGTGATATCTTGAATAATGGAATATGGACTCATCATTTAGTAAAGGCAATAAGTGGGGATATATCAGAAGTTATACGTAGTAATAAATATATTACTGACAGATTATTGAATGATTATCTTTCTAGTAGTGTATCTATATATACAAAAGAAGAACTAGGATATAATCAAAACCCTAAAGCGATTCTAGATTCAAGTTATGAAAATGTCATTTTAGAAATAAAAAAAGAAAATGGATAGAAATTTTATTTATAGAAGACTTATAGAAGACTATGAATCATAATAGATTAATAAAATAGGTTACGTAATTAAAAGGAGACTGAAGCAATATGGTAAAAAGTCAGCAAGAAAATGTGATGAAAAAGGAAATTCCACATAAGAAAAAATTAGGTAAGAATACTTTGGCTAATAATTATATATCAAAACATTCAGCTATTGACTCTTTGGCAGGAACATTTTATCATCATACTTCACCTGAAGGACTGTTAGGAATTTTGAGGAATAGACAAATATTTTTTACAGATTGCCAATTTCTTAATGACTATAAAGAGAGAATGGGAATTAACAAAGAATTAGACTTATTTTGGAATAAAAATAAAGGAACTTATGAGCAAGATTTTTATAAATTGATGAGTAGCATAAGAATTAGTGAATATGAAGATTTATATTACGATATAAATGGAAGCAATGAACTTTCTCGTTATTTTGTTATGTCAACATCAAAGAATAGTGATAGTCTAAGTATGTGGAAATACTATGCTAAAAATGGAGCATATTATGGATATAATATAGGTTTATTTGTACCGGCATTAGATGATGAATGGATAGATGAAGAGATAGAAGTAGTTATTGAAAATGGTGAAGTTATTTATAGTAATGATGAAAAGCAAAGTATAATATTGAAAGGAATAAATAACATATATAAATTTTGGCTTGAATACGAAAAATGCAATGAAATAAATTTGAAAATAGCTAGAGATTTTAAAGAGTGGATTTCGTATATATCAGTATTTTTTAAAGATGAAAGTTTTGCCTCAGAAGAAGAATATAGATTTGTGGCTATTGCACCTAAAAGTAAGCTAAACAAGTTATTTTATAAAGACGGACAAACAAACATAAAAATGTATGATTTCAGAATAGTAAATGGTGTTGCAGTACCATATTTAAAGATACCTATCTGTAGTGATAGCAGTGAAGAGTTTTGGGGAATAGATAGTATTGGAATATCGCCTACTCAACACCATGACCAAATGGCTAATGGAATTATTCAACTTACTAATTCGCTTGACTATTTACTTCATAATTTTACAATTAGAAAATCTAATATCCCATTAAGATACTAAGTTCTTTATTTACAAGAATAATTATTAATTGGTTTAATGTTGAAATTTAGATGAAATGTTGGAAATTTTGTAAAATATATTGTAAAATAATAACTAAAGAATATTTGACAATTTAAGGGACAACCTTTCAGTTTAAATTTAGTACAGAAAACTTTTGGGGTGGGAGTATGAGTGATAAGAAAATTAGGAATGATGCATCTTCATCAATAGACGGTATTGTTTATCAATTTTATATAGCACTGAAATATGCATTTGAATTACCAGAGAATAGAAAACTTTTAATAGAAAAATTTGGTGATGTAACTTTAGAGGATAAATCACAAATTGAAGTTAAAAAATATAAAGATAGCTTAACGGATACTCATGAAAACCTGTGGAATACTCTTTTAAATTGGGTGGATGCAAATTTCGACATTGAGGCATTTGAAACATTAATATTGCTTACAACGCAGAGTATTGGGGAAAAATCCAAATTGAAAAATTGGAATTCAAAAAATGCAGACCAGAAATTAACGATTTTAGAGGAAATTTATAATAAGTATACTCAAAAAAAGAAGAAAGATTTAAGTAAACTTGAATTAATAGAAGAAGTTATTAAGGATGAAAATAAAATTAAACTAAAAGATGTTTTAGAAAAATTTATTATAGTTTCATCCAATCCTGATGATGTAGAATTATATAATCAATTATGTATGAAATATGCTAGAAACATTCCTAAGAAAAATCAGGATAATTATATAAGATCTTTACTTGGATATTTAATATCGCCAAAAGGTGATAATAAAGATAAATGGGAAATAACATGTGATGATTTCAATAATGAGTGTGAGAAATTGGGTAAATTATTAATTGATAAAGAAAGTTTATTTCCGAGGATAGAGTGTTGTACAGAAATTGAATATGAAGAATATAAAGGTCATTTATTTGTTAAAAAAATAGAAGAGATTGAGTACAATAAAGAAATTAAAGATGCAATAAAAGAATATGTGGAAATACATTCTTTGGTAATAAATGAGTTTCTAACACGCCAAGTATCAAAAGGAAAATATGATAGTTATGAGGAAGAGGCTAAAAAAGATTACAAGAGATTATATAGAAAGGCAAGCAGGAATATTTGTGATGATGATTGTATAAAAGAATCAAAAAATTTTTACGATGATATTATGACAAGTGAAGCGCCTCAATTTATGAGTTATTCTGATACACCAAAAACATTTAGAAATGGTATACTGCATATGGTTGCAGATGATGTTAATGAAGATATTAAGTGGAAACTAGGTGATGAAAATGTCTAGAGCTATAAATAATATATATACTATTTTAAACAATCCTTTTAAGTTAATGGAATTGATTGTACATTTTTACTCATCATATGAAAATCAAGATAAAGATATACTTTTGTCGTACCTTATCTTACCACTAGTATTGAATAGAGATAGTAGAAAAAAATTATTAAATCTTAATAGAAATGGTTGTAATCTGTTATCTCTAACTAAAAACTCAAACAGTGTAGTTGGCTTAGAACAAATGATTGAGGAATATAAAAATATTACCAACGAGTGTATTCAAATTGCATTGCTAAATGGGTATTTAGAACTTAATGAAAATAAAAGTCTTGTAAGAACGGATAAAGGTCTAAAAAATGAATTCTTCAAATTTCGTGAGGAGTATATAGCTATAAGAAATTTTGCCGTTATATTAAAATCTAATGATATTGTTACAATATATAGAATGCTTGGGGTGAAGAAAATATGAATGCATTTGTAAAATACATAGGAGTAATAGATAGTAGTGATAACTTGCATTACGTACCTTTTTATAAAGGTCTAAATATAATTACAGGAAAATCGTCAACAGGTAAAAGTGCTCTAATTGAAATATTTGACTATTGTTTAGGAAGTTCAGAGTTTACTGTTCCAGAAGGAGTTATAACAGATGTGGCAAAGCTATATTTTACGATATTAGCTGTGGGTGATTCTAATTTAATTTTGGCAAGGAGACCATATAGGGAAGGTAAGAAAATTTATATTAAAGTTGAAGATAAGATTGAAATTCAAAATATTAATAGTAGCTATTTTGAAGAAGATTATTTTCTTAGTGAAAAAGACTTTAAATTAGAATTAGGACATTATTTTGGTATAGATATAGATGATACAGATATTGACTTACAAGTACGTAAAAATAGAAATCAAAAAAATCCAAGACCATCTATTAGAAACTTTATGTCATTTATTTTACAGCATCAAAATTTGGTTGCTAATAAGCATTCTATTTTTTACAGATTTGATGAAAAAGAAAAAAGAGAACAAACAATTGAGCAATTTAAAATTTTTATGGGAATAGTAGATCAAAATTATTTCATACTAATGCAAAATTTAAATGAGTATGCGCGAATGATGAAATCGATAGAAAAAGAAGAAGATAAAGTATTAAATTATGAGTTATTATTAAAAAGCACACTTAAAAATAATGTCAGTAAATATCAGATTATAACTGGTAAAAAATTATTTGAAGAAAATATAGATAATATTTTATTAAATCCGAAGAAATATCTAGAATTAATTAAAGATATGAACATAGATATTGACTACAAAGATAATACTTACACTAATAGATTGAATACTCTAAAACAAAATAGAGATAAAGTTCTTATTGAGAAAAGAGAATTAGAAAATAAGGAATATAAAATTGACACATCAATAAGAGCTATTGAAAAATATAAAAATGATATAAAAACAATTTCTGATTTTAATCTGGAGACTAATTCAGAGAGTATTTGCCCATTTTGTAAATCACAAAATCAAGTATTAGAAAAGACAACAAATGAATTGGTAGATGCTTTTGAATGGTTGAATTTAGAATTGAGGAAAACTCCTTATCTTTTAGATTCATTTGTTAAAGATAAAGCTTCGACAACAAAAGAAATTAAAGAAAAGGAAAAGGAAATAGATTCTATATCAAAAGAAATAAATGATATCGAAAGTATTTCGCAAAAATTAAAAGAAAAAGAGTCTTTGGAGAAACAAGCTCAAAAGCTTTTAATGAAAATGGAAAGCGTATTTGAAGAAATATTGATTAATAGAAAGAATGATATAGAAAAGAGAAAAGAAGAAATAAGAAATCAAATATCAGCTATAGAAGATGAATTGAAAAATAAATATAATGTTGAAAGCAAAATTAGGAAGGTTGAAAGATATATTAACACATATATGAATAAAATAGGAAAAAAACTTGATTTTGAAGAAGCTTATAAGCCAATTAATTTGAAATTTAGTTTATCTACGTTTGATTTATGGCATGAGAAAGAAAATAAGAAGATATTTTTAAGATCAATGGGAAGTGGTGCAAATTGGTTATACAGTCATATTTGTTTATTTTTAGCGCTACAGAATTATTTCTGTAGTAATAATAAATGCATGATTCCACCAATATTGTTTTTGGACCAACCTAGTCAGGTTTATTTTCCAAATGCAATTGATTTTTCCGAAGCATTTGATTATAAAGTTTTATCAAACGATATAAATAAAGACAACTTAGAAGCAGATGAAGATTTAGACGCTGTGACTAATTTTTTCAATATACTAGAAGAGCATTGTACGGAAACTTATGAAGAGTACAATATTTTGCCACAAATCATTGTAACTGATCATGCTGATAATTTAAATATGAAAAATAATAATTTTGAGGAACTTGTAAATGGAAGACGTTGGAGAAAAAGAGGTTTTATATGTCCAGTAGGGTAATATAGTTTGTATAAAAGTAGTCGTCATTAACTTTTATCTCCATAATTGAAAACAAACAATTCTTCAAACTTACATGTAAGAGCTTCAGCAATCTGTTGGAGCTCTTTTCAGTGAAATTAACTATGATTATTATCAGAAGAAAAGGTTGAGGCGGCAATTAATGAGTTTTTGTGTTTATTTATATATAGTGTAAAGACCCAATAGAATAGGTCTAAAAGTTGAGGGATACGGAATAATAGTGTCCCTTTTTCTAATTTTTGCGCGCATGGATGAGCGCTTATTTTTTGGGGAAAATCAGAAAGGATGTGATTCAGATACAAAAAAAAGTTAAGGAACGTTCACCGCCATTAAAAGATAATACAATTTTTCTTATTCTGCCTAATTGATATTTACCTAAATGAATGGATTTTGTCAAGGGTGCGTAGCACAAAGCTTGCCCTTGATAAGATACAGTCAGTTAGGTATTTTTTATGTGGCAGAATAGAAAAAAGTCAAAAGTAAAGTGCTTATTTTAAATATAAAAAGAAGAGAGGTAAAAAATATGGAATTAAAATATGTAGTTCCAAACATGGAGAAGACATTTGGAAATTTAGAATATGCTGGTGAAGGGAACATTGAACAGAGAAGAGTAAATGGACGTAATACAATTTTATCACGCAGCTACAATTTATATTCTGACATTCAGAGAGCTGATGATATTATTGTTATTCTTCCAGTTGAAGCAGGAGAGAAACATTTTGAAGTTGAAAAAAGAGTAAAGCTTATTAATTCACGAATTACCGCAGAAGGCTATAAAATTGGTAATCGCGGATTTACAAATTATATTCTTCATGCAGATGACATGATAGAAGCATAAGGAAAGGAAGGTAAATTTATATGAGATTAGCAAATGGAATTGTTATTGATAAAGAAGCTACATTTGGAAATTTAAAATTTTCTGCATTAAGACGTGAGGTATATATACAGAATGAAGATGGTACAGCATCAGGCGAAATAAAAGAGCGTACTTATGATTTAAAATCAAGAGGGCAAGGAAGAATGATTCAAGTTAGTATTCCTGCCACTGTATCTCTAAAGGAATTTGATTATAACTCAGAGGTTGAAATAGTAAATCCTGTGGCAGATACGGTAGCTAATGCTACTTTTCAAGGAGCAGATGTAGACTGGTATATTAAAGCAGATGATATTGTACTTAAGGGGAAACAGAATAGTTCTCAGATAAGTAATAATCAATCACAGAGTTCACAATTGCCAAAATCTAAGTAAAGATGTATTATAAAATATTGTTTCATCTTACAAAAAATGCTATACTCAAAAAATAATCAAAAGAATGACAAAGAGGTGAAGCAATATGTCAATGTATGTCTTTAAAGATAAACTTAGAACAATAAAATTTTACGCTAAAGATGCTACGAAAGAGAATAGAAGCACACGTTTTTATTGCCCAAATCCTGATTGTGATGCACATATGTATATATGTGGTGTAGATGGCTCTTCTTCTGCTTATTTTAGTGCTAATCGTAGAGAATATCGGCATGTATCAAAATGTCCTTTTGATTCTTCAAATGGCTTTAATCCATATGAACATGATGAAAATACATTTGACTTTGAAAATGCATTAGAAGCATTAACTTCTCCTAGCAAATCAATTTCGGGAAAGGAAAATCCTGGTGCACATGGAACAGGTACTCCAAGAAAAAAGCCATTAAGAACTATTCGACAAATATATGATATGTGTAAATCGTTTGATTCGATTGATACTTATAATGGTGTTAAAATTGGACAAATGATTGTTGATGATAGAAGTGAGTATATGTATCCTAAAGGTGTATTTGGATATAGATTAATAGAGGGAGAAGCCATCGGGTATTTTTATAATTCGGAAAAATTGGAAATTAAGATATTAGCACCTATTGCAAGTAGAAAGTATTCTTTTATTTTGAAATTTGATGAAGAAAAGTTGTTTCATGATATACAAAAGGGCATTTATGAAAATCGAGATAAAATAATTGTTATTGCTGGAAAGTGGCAATCAACAGGAAAGTTTAATATTTTTTATGCTGATATCACGAGTAAAAGGCAGGTGGCTATAATTAAATAAAAGTATTTAGCAGCAGTAAATTTCTATAAGTTTAGTGCTTTTCTCTTACCAACTTGAAAGGAGGAAAAATGAAGTTTTATAAAAATAGAGGAAAGAAAATTAGAGCCAGCGATAAATCGCTGGTTTTTAATTTTGCGACAGCTTCACTAACAGCAATTTTTAGTATGACGTTTTTATTACTTAATATAGAATCAATATTGCATATTAATTGGGAAAATGTAAGTGTTTTAAAAAGTGGTGCTTTACAATTCTACATTACAGCATATTTTGTATTTAGCGTAATTTTTGCATTAGGAGTAAGTTTAGTTTCAGCATGGCTATATTACAGATTTCAATACGATATAATTAAGCAGCTCATACACAGACAAAAATTAGCAAGAATGATACTAGAGAATAAGTGGTATGAAGCAGAACAGGTACAATCAAACAGTTTTTTTAAAGATCTACCTTCTGCAAAAACAAAAGAAAAAATCACTCATTTTCCAAGGATGTACTATAAGTTAAAAAATGGTTTGATTCATATTCAAGTAGAAATTACTATGGGTAAATATCAAGATCAGCTATTACATCTTGAAAAGAAGCTTGAAAGTGGTTTATATTGTGAACTTACTGACAAAGAATTGAAGGATTCTTATGTAGAATACACATTGCTTTATGATACAATAGCAAACCGTATTTCTATAGAAGATGTGCAGGCTGAACATGGAAAATTAAGATTAATGAAAAATATCTACTGGGAATATGATAAGCTTCCTCATATGCTTATTGCAGGTGGTACTGGTGGAGGAAAAAGTTATTTTATTCTCACACTAATTGAAGCTTTGTTGCGTACTAATTCCATACTTTATGTCCTTGATCCTAAGAATGCAGACCTTGCAGATTTAGAAGCAGTTATGACTAATGTTTATTATAAAAGAGATGATATGATTGCCTGTATTGATAATTTTTATGATGGAATGATGAAGCGTAACGAGGATATGAAGCAAATGAAAGGATATAAAACAGGTGAAAATTATGCTTATTTGGGTTTGCCTGCTAATTTTCTTATCTTTGATGAATATGTTGCTTTCATGGAAATGCTAGGAAGCAAGGAAAGTACCGCAGTTCTTAATAAGTTAAAACAGCTTGTTATGCTTGGAAGACAGTCAGGATATTTTTTAATTCTTGCTTGTCAAAGACCAGATGCGAAATATCTTGGGGATGGAATTCGCGACCAGTTTAATTTCCGTGTAGCTTTAGGCCGTATGTCTGAAATGGGTTATGGAATGATGTTTGGAGAAACTGATAAGGATTTTTTCCTAAAGCAAATTAAAGGAAGGGGATATGTAGATACAGGTACAAGTGTTATATCTGAATTTTATACTCCACTTGTACCTAAAGGTCATAATTTCTTAAATGAAATAGATAAATTAGTTGTGAAAACAGAAAAAAAGAATTAAAGTTTGGAGGTGTTTAATTTCATGCAAGAAATGTATTCTATTGAAAATGTTGAGGAAATTATAGGCTATGATGAATACATTAAGGATTTTGAAGAACAGGCAGCAGATTTTTGTAAATCATCTGGTACTAGAATATTGCAAAGTGTTTTTTCTGAATTTACTGCTGATATGATTTGTAGTGTTTATTTAGATTATGGACAAACAAAAGCAGAATATCCTATAAGATTTGAGTTTAATATTAACGTAGAAGATGGACAAGTGATAGTGTCTTATCTTGGGTTTAGCTAAAAGATTTAAAACAACAAGAAAGCAGGCAGGAATCGCAGGCGGCGTGCGAAGCGAAAGCCGCAGGTGATTCCTGTCTGCTTGCAGGTGCGGCGAAGCCACGCCTGCATAATTAGCCCCCCGTATCTAACAGGGGGGCACAAATCGACTGGAAATAGGGAATAAAATAGGTGGAAATCCATTTAGTTTCAACAGGTTTCAGAAAATAAAATTAAATGTCAACTAAGACTTAAAAGTTGACACTTAATTTTAGTCAAACAATTTAAAAGTATAGAAATTATATAAGTTCATTTAAACACTAACAAAAGTTAATAATATTTTTTTTATGTAAGATTAAGTTGCTTTTTATACGCTTCAACAATAAGTTCGTCCAATTCTTGGCTTAATCTTAAAATTTCAGCGCTTATTATATTATTATTACTATCTATTTTTGCATATAATAGTTGCCTTAGTATATCTATTTTATGTTCTATATCCTCCATATATTAATTTGCCTCCTTAAATAGCCTTCGATATAATATGCACATAAGTTACAATAAAAACCTATTTATACATTTTTATTCTATTTATATAGTATAAAATAGTTTGGCGGTGGGGGCATTAATATTATGGTAGATATCAAAATTCGTATAGGTCAAAGAATACAAGAATTAAGAATCAAGCAAGGATTAAGTCAAGAGGCTTTAGCATTAAAAGCAGATGTAAGCACATCTCATATTGGAAAATTAGAGCGAGGAGAACGAAACGCAACGATTGAAAGTTTAGAAAAGGTGGTCAATGCACTAAACGTGAGTTTCTTGGATATATTTAGATTTTCAGATAAGGATAGAGATGTAATTAATGATATAGTTGATAAATTAAGTCATAGAAGTATTAAAGACCAAGAAATTATATTAAATTTGCTTGATGCTTTACCGCCTTGGGAAAAGGATAATGACACTGAATTATGACGCTTAAAATAAATAAGTGATTAAAATAAAAAGTACATGAGTAGATTATTATTTCTGCTTATGTACTTTTTATTTTATAAAGAATTTTGATAGCATGAAAGGAAGTGAGTATTATACGTGCGCATTTTAGGAATCATTACATAGGTAGCATATTTGAAAAAAGGTATTTTTTATATGAAAAAAGTTAGGATGTATTTTATGAGGGACAAACTATTTGAGATTAGATTATCATAATAATAAAAAATTAAAAGTATGGCGTATGTCAACTGATGCTAAGAGTTGATATGCGCTTTTTTGATTGGAGGAATTTTTATTGGAAGAAAGCTCATGGGTGAAAGAATTAAAAGAAAAGAGGAATGAATATGGCATTTCACAAAACAAGCTTGCAGTAGCTGCTGGTATTACAAGGCAGTATTTAAGTGACATTGAAACTGGCAAGGTTAGTCCATCAGCAGAGCTTCAATTATCTATTTCAAAAGCATTAGAACGCTTTAATCCAGATTCACCGTTGGAAATGCTATTTGATTATGTTAGGATTCGATTTCCAACACTTGATGTTAAGCATATTGTAGAAGATGTTTTGAGGCTGAAACTGTCCTATATGCTTCATGAAGATTATGGTTTTTACTCTTATTCAGAACATTATTGCATGGGTGATATTTTTATACTTGTATCTGGAGAAGAAGAAAAAGGCGTGCTTGTGGAACTGAAAGGGCGTGGCTGCCGTCAGTTTGAAAATTATCTTCTTGCACAGGAGCGAAGCTGGTATGAATTTTTTATGGATGCACTGGGGGAAGGTGGTGTAATGAAACGGCTTGATCTCGCTATAAATGACAAATTAGGAATTTTAAATATTCCTAACCTCACAGAAAAATGCAGGAATGAGGAATGTGTTTCAGTTTTCCGCAGATTTAAGAATTGTAGAAGTGGTGAACTTGTACGCAAAGATGAAAAGGAGTGCATGGGAAATACGTTATATATTGGTTCATTACAAAGTGAGGTTTACTTTTGTATTTATGAAAAAGATTATGAACAGTATAAGAAAAATAATATTCCAATAGAAGATGCAGAAGTTAAAAATCGGTTTGAAATTAGATTAAAAAATGAAAGAGCTTATTACGCTATTAGAGATTTGATGTATTATGACAATCCAGAGAGCACAGCTTTTAAAATTATCAACAGATATGTTCGTTTTGTGGATAAAGAGGATAAAAAACCTCGCAGCGATTGGAAATTAAATAATGAATGGGCTTGGTTTATTGGAGAAAATCGAGAATCTATGAAACTTACGACAAAGCCAGAACCTTATTCATTCAGAAAAACTTTGAATTGGATTTCTCGGCAAGTTGCACCAACTTTAAAAATGGCTATGAAACTTGATGAAATTAATAACACACAATTTATAAATGAAATCATAACCAATGCAGAGCTTAAAGAAAAACATGAGAAAATTTTAAAACAGCAGGCGGCTATAGTTAAGGAGGTGATAACTAAAAGGCTGCCTGTCAAATAATTTAAATAATGAGAGGAGAAATTTTATGAATTTCGGACAAAATTTATACAATTGGTTTTTATCGAATGCTCAATCTTTAGTACTTATGGCAATTGTGGTTATTGGAGTATATTTAGGATTCAAACGTGAGTTTTCAAAACTTATTGGATTTTTAGTTATTGCTTTAATTGCAGTTGGCCTTGTATTCAATGCATCTGGAGTTAAGGATATTCTATTACAATTGTTCAATAAAATTATAGGAGCATAATAATAAATAAATAAATTATTCAATAAAGAAAGTTAATTCAAATTAAAACAGTGAATCTAGTGAGGTTTGCTGTTTTTTTATACTTAATTTTAGAAAGGATTTGATGTTGTTATATGGAGATGCATGTTTATATTGCAAATTTAGGTAAATACAACGAAGGTGAATTGGTTGGAGCTTGGTTTACTCCACCTATTGACATAGAAGACATGAAAGAAAAAATAGGCTTAAATGGTGAATATGAAGAGTATGCCATACATGATTATGAATTACCTTTTGATATTGACGAATATACTCCGATTGAGGAAATTAATCGTTTATGTGCTTTGGCTGAAGAACTTGAAGGAACACATATTGAATTTGAAATGAGAGAAATTCAGACAAGCTTTTTCAGCAGTTTTGAAGAAATGGCAGAACATGTTGACGATATTATCTATTATCCAGATTGCGATGATATGGACGATGTAGCACGTTATGTTATTAAAGAAACAGGAACATTTGGAGAAATGCCAGCTAGTCTTCAAGATTACATTGACTATGAATCTTATGGACGAGATTTAGAGTTAAATGGAAACTTTCTTGTTACAGCTCATGGTGTTTTTGAATATATAGGATAACAATTAAATAACTGATTTTATGGGGCAGTTCTTATTTATGGAACTGCTTTTTTTCTATTGTAAAAAGAAAGGAGCATCACATGAAAAAAATAAGAAGTTATACAAGTATATGGTCAGTGGAAAAAGTGCTTTATTCTATTAATGATTTTAAGTTACCATTTCCAATTACCTTTACGCAAATGACATGGTTTGTTTTGTCACTGTTTGTTGTTATGCTGCTAGAAAATATACCGCCACTTTCTATGATAAATGGGGCTTTTTTAAAATATTTTGGAATTCCAATGGGGATAACTTGGTTTATGTGTCAGAAGACCTTTGATGGAAAGAAGCCTTATGGATTTTTAAAATCTTTTATTGCGTACATTATTAGACCAAAAGTAACTTATGCAGGTAAACCAGTGAAGCTTCACAACCAGAGGATGAACGAGGCAATAACAATAGTAAGGAGTGAAGTTTATGGCATATCCAATTAAATATATTGAAAATAATTTGGTATGGAATCATGATGGAGAATGTTTTGCCTACTATGAACTGATTCCTTATAATTATTCCTTTCTGTCAGCAGAACAGAAATTTATCGTGCATGACAGCTTTCGCCAGCTGATTGCACAAAATCATGACGGTAAAATTCATGCCTTGCAGATTAGTACAGAATCCAGTATACGAGCAACACAAGAACGCTCCAAGCAGGAAGTGACAGGCAGGCTAAAAGAAGTTGCATATAAAAAAATAGACGAGCAAGCAGAGGCTCTAGTTTCTATGATTGGTGATAATCAGATTGACTATAGATTTTTTATTGGTTTTAAGCTGTTGCTAAATGAACAGGAAGTAACAATAAAGAATCTTAAAAAAGAAGCAATAAATGCACTTTCTGATTTCTTAAATGAAGTAAATCATAAATTTATGGGTGACTTTGTTTCAATGAGTAATAATGAAATTGGACGTTTTACAAAGATGGAAAAATTACTAGAGAATAAGATTTCACGTCGTTTTAAAGTTCGTCGTTTAGATAAAAATGATTTTGGATATCTTATTGAACATTTATATGGTCAGACAGGAACAGCCTATGAAGATTATGAGTATTATTTGACTAGTAAGAAATTCAAAGAGGAAACCTTGGTAAAACGTTATGATTTATTGAAGCCTACTCGCTGTCTGGTTGAAGAAAACCAGCGATATTTAAAAATTGAACATGAAGAATCAACATCCTATGTCACTTACTTTACCATTAATTCCATTGTTGGAGAATTGGATTTTCCTTCATCAGAAATTTTTTATTATCAGCAGCAGCAATTTACTTTTCCCATTGATACAAGTATGAATGTAGAAATAGTAGCAAATAAAAAAGCTTTATCTACCATTCGTAATAAGAAAAAGGAATTAAAAGACCTTGATAACCACGCTTTGGAAAGTAATACAGAAACAAGCTCAAATGTTATGGAAGCCTTGGACAGTGTAAATGAGCTTGAAACAAATTTAGATCAGAGCAAGGAGTCAATGTATAAGCTTAGCTATGTGGTAAGGGTATCTGCGCCAGACATAGACGAGTTGAAGCGTAGATGCAATGAAGTTAAGGACTTTTATGACGATTTGAATGTTAAACTTGTTAGACCTTTTGGAGACATGGCGGGCTTACACAATGAATTTATTCCTGCAAGTAAAAGATATATGAATGATTATATACAATATGTGACTTCTGATTTTTTAGCTGGTTTAGGCTTTGGAGCAACTCAAATGTTAGGAGAAACAGAAGGAATTTATATAGGATATAACCTTGATACAGGAAGAAATGTATATTTAAAACCTGCTCTTGCAAGTCAAGGGGTTAAAGGTTCGGTTACTAATGCTTTGGCTGCCGCCTTTGTCGGTTCGTTAGGTGGAGGAAAGTCATTTTCAAATAATATGATTGTTTATTACTCTGTACTATTTGGGGCACAGGCGGTTATTGTAGATCCTAAATCAGAACGTGGAAATTGGAAAGAAACACTGCCAGAAATTGCAGAGGAAATCAATATCGTAAATCTTACAAGTGAAGAGAGTAATAAAGGACTTCTTGATCCTTATGTGATTATGAAAAGACCAAAGGATTCTGAAAGTTTAGCAATTGATATATTAACATTCCTCACAGGTATTTCATCTCGTGATGGTGAGAAGTTTCCAGTATTAAGAAAAGCAATAAGAGCTGTGACAAAGAGTGAAAAAAGAGGACTTCTATTAATTATAGATGAATTGAGAGCCGAAAATACCACCATAAGCAATAGTATTGCAGAACATATCGAATCTTTCATAGATTATGATTTTGCACACTTATTATTTTCAGATGGTTCTATATCTCAATCTATAAGCTTAGAAAAACAGCTAAATATTATACAGGTAGCTGATTTAGTACTGCCAGATAAGGAAACATCTTTTGAGGAATATACCACAATGGAGTTACTTTCGGTGGCTATGCTAATTGTTATTAGTACCTTTGCACTTGACTTTATACATTCTGACCGTAGCATCTTTAAAATTGTAGACCTTGATGAAGCATGGAGCTTTCTGCAAGTAGCACAGGGAAAGACACTTTCAATGAAGTTGGTGCGTGCTGGTAGAGCCATGAATGCAGGTGTATATTTCGTAACGCAGAACACAGATGACCTGCTAGATGAAAAGCTTAAGAACAATCTAGGCTTAAAGTTTGCTTTCCGTTCTACAGACATTAATGAGATAAAGAAAACTTTAGAATTTTTTGGAGTAGATAAGGAGGATGAAAATAATCAGAAACGCTTACGTGATTTGGAGAATGGACAGTGCCTTGTCAGAGATTTATACGGTAGAGTTGGTGTAATACAATTCCATACGATTTTTGAAGAATTACTGCACGCTTTTGATACTCGTCCACCTGTGAGAAAAGAGGTAAAGCAATGAAGCAAGCAAAGATAAAGAAACAGAAAGAAAAATTTAATTGTCAGCGTGCAATGAAAATAGCAATTACTGTACTTGGGGTATTAGTGATTGCTATTTTTATATTAGCAATAATGGGAACAGTGGCACATGCAGCAGGGCTTGTTGATGATACGGTAAAGGCTAGTAATGAATACAGTAAATATCCACTAGATAATTACCAGATTGACTTTTACGTAGATAATAGCTGGGATTGGTTACCTTGGAATTGGATTGATGGTATTGGAAAACAGGTTATGTATGGTCTATATGCTATTACAAATTTTATATGGACTATCAGCCTTTTTCTATCTAATGCTACAGGGTACTTAGTGCAGGAAGCCTATTCTCTTGATTTTATATCGGCAACAGCAGATTCAATCGGAAAGAATATGCAGACTATAGCAGGTATTAGTACAAGTGGTTTTTCTTCAAATGGCTTCTATGAAGGTTTTTTGTTAATTTTCATTTTGATACTTGGAATTTATGTTGGTTATACAGGACTTATCAAAAGGGAAACTACAAAAGCTATTCATGCAGTCGTGAATTTCATTGTTGTGTTTGTATTATCAGCTGCATTTATTGCCTATGCACCAGACTATATCGAAAAAATTAATGGCTTTTCTGCTGACATTAGTAATGCCAGTTTATCAATTGGTACAAAAATTGTAATGCCGAACTCTAAAAGCCAGGACAAAGACAGCGTAGACCTTATTCGTGATAGTTTGTTTGCTATACAGGTAAAGCAGCCTTGGTTACTACTTCAATATGATAACTCTGATATAAAAGCTATTGGAGAAAACAGGGTTGAAAAATTACTCGCTACAAGTCCAGATGATAATAACGGAAAAGATAGAGAAGATATAGTAAAGTCTGAAATAGAAGATAATAAAAATACCAATCTCACCATAACAAAAACTATTAATCGTTTAGGAATGGTGTTTTTTCTTTTTATCTTCAATATTGGAATTTCAGCCTTTGTATTTCTGCTTACTGGCATTATGATTTTTTCGCAGGTGCTTTTTATAATTTATGCAATGTTTTTACCAGTAAGTTTTCTGTTAAGTATGATACCGACCTTTGAGAGCATGACAAAGCGTGCCATTATGAAGCTATTTAATACTATTATGTCAAGAGCAGGAATTACATTAATAGTCACAACTGCTTTTAGTATTTCTACTATGCTTTATAATTTATCCACTGGCTATCCATTTTTTTTAATAGCTTTCTTACAGATAGTGGCCTTTGCAGGTATTTACTTTAAACTTGGTGATTTAATGAGCATGTTTTCACTACAAAGCGGTGAATCTCAAAGCATGGGAAGGCAGATTTTAAGAAGACCACGTATGCTTATGATGGCTCATATGCACCGGCTGCAACATAAGCTTGGACGTTCAATTGCAGCTAATGGGAAAAAATCTAATGCAGGTAAAAAATCAAGTAATGATTTTAGAAGTTCTGCTTCAAGAACTGCGCAAGCGGATCATACAAGAGCAGACGGAAAGCAACAGGAAAATCCTAATAATAAAGAACCATTTGGAAGAAGAGCTGGACAAGCAGCAGGTAAAGTAATGGATACTAAAGACCACATCAAAGATACAGCAGGGCATATTAAAGAGCAGGCAAAGGATTTACCAGTTAATGCTAAGTATGCTTTGTATCATGGAAAATCACAAATTGAAGATGGAATTTCTGACTTTAAAACAAGTATTACGGATACAAGAAAAGCAAGACAGCAAGGAAGAAAAGATAAAGAAAATAAGCGAAGAATGACAATTGCAGAACGCCGTTTAAAAATGGAACAGGCACGTAAAAGCAAAACTGAAAATCCAGTAGAACCTAGTAAAATTACTAATTCAGCTCATGAAAGACCTGCTACAACTGGAACACAAGGAAAAGCATTTAATCCCGTCAAAAGGGATGAAGCGGAAACTATACAACCTGATATAAAAAATGGTAACAAGAATAAACCAAATGCCAATAGGCCAAATGAAAGAGTTATTAAAGAACCTATAGAAAAATTAAAGGATGATAACTTAGATAATCCACTATCAAATAAAGAACGTAAAATTGTGAGAAAAGATAGAACTTCAACAAGAACAGAACATAAACCTCCATCTGATAAGCAAAGCAATCGGACTTCAAATATAGAGAAACAACAGCCTTCTAAAGTTGGATATTCTGTTTCAACGGAGAAAGGGTTCCAAAGAAAATCTATAAAAGTAAATAGAATTACTGTTAACCGTGGATCAGGTATACAGAAGAAATTTAAAATTATTAACAGTCCCCAATCCTTAAAGAAGAGAGGGGAGAAGAAATGAGGAAAAAACATTTCATTATTCTAATCTCTGGTATATTTGCTGTGTTCTTTGTCATGCTTTTCTTTGTAGCTATAATTTTTTCAGATGAAGAAAACGAAGACTCAAATATTAAGTATGGTGGGGTTAGCGTATCGGCGGAAGTATTGGCATATGAACCTTTAGTTGAAAAATATGCTAAAGAATATGGAATTTCAGAATATGTCAATTACTTGCTTGCAATTATGCAGGTGGAATCTGGTGGTACGCTTCAAGATGTTATGCAATCGAGTGAATCAGAGGGACTTCAAACAAATACATTAAATGCAGAAGAATCTATAAAGCAGGGATGCAAGTACTTTGCTTCTCTGCTTAAAACCGACAAAAGTAAGGATTGTGATATTAATACGGTTATTCAATCTTATAACTATGGAGGCGGTTTTATTGATTATGTGGCAGGTCAAGGAAGAAAATATACTTTTGAACTTGCGGAGAATTTTGCAAATGAGAAGTCTGGAGGAAATAAAGAAAAATATGATAATCCAATAGCTGTTAAAGAAAATGGAGGATGGAAGTACAGTTATGGAAATATGTTTTATGTTTTGCTTGTGTCACAGTATATAACATCGGAAAAATTTGATAATGCAACTGTACAAGCTGTCATGAATGAAGCTTTGAAATATAAGGGATGGAAATATGTATATGGTGGATATACTCCAACAACTTCATTTGATTGCAGCGGGCTTGTTCAGTGGTGTTATGGAAAGGTTGGTATCAATTTACCTAGAACAGCACAAGAGCAGTATGACGCTACACAGCATATTCCACTATCAGAAGCGCAGGCTGGAGATCTGGTGTTTTTTCATTCCACCTATGATGCTGGAACTTATATTACTCATGTTGGAATATATCAAGGAAATAATCGTATGTATCAGGCTGGTGACCCTATAGGATATGCAGATTTAACAAGCGCTTATTGGCAGGAACATTTAGTTTGTGCAGGAAGAGTTAAAAAATAGAAGGAAAGGTGAAATATATGAATTTTATAAAAGGAGAAAATAAAGAAACAAAGCGAAAAACTAAAAAATTAAAAGTATATAAAGTAAATACACATAAAAAAGCAGTAATTGTCTTGTGGATACTTCTTATAGCTAGTTTTTGTTTTGCAGTATATAAAAATTTTACAGCAATAAATATTAAAACAGTTTATGAAACTAAAGTTATTGATAAAGAAATAGTTGATACACATAAGATAGAAAACTTTGTGAAGAATTTTGCACAGGATTATTACACATGGCAGCCGTCACAAGCTTCAATTGATAGCAGAAATGAAGCAATAAAAAAATATCTTACAGAAGAATTGCAAACTTTAAATGTTGATACTATACGCAGAGATATACCTACTAGCTCTACCGTTCAAAATGTGGAAATTTGGGTTGTAAAACAAGATGAAGAGAAGCAATTTCAAGTGATTTTTACAGTAGATCAGCTTATTACAGAAGGAGAAAATAAGAAAAATATAAGTTCCGCCTATGAAGTCACAGTATACGTAGATGATGATGGAAATATGGTTATAATAAAAAATCCAACAATTTGTAGCATACCTTCAAAATCAAGTTATCAGCCAAAAGTAAAAGAAAGTGATGGAACTGTGGACGTTGCAACTGCTGAAGAAGTTAATGAATTTCTAAAGACATTCTTTAAGCTATATCCAACAGCAAGTGAAAAGGAATTATCTTACTATATAAAAGATAGTGCATTAAAACCAATAGGTAAAGAGTATGTATTTTCAGAATTACTGAATCCTATATATACAAAGAAAGGAAATCAAATTGAAGTATTTGTATCAGTAAAATACTTAGATCAGCAAACAAAAGTAACTCAAATTTCACAGTTTAATTTAATCTTAGAAAAAGAAAGTAACTGGATGATTGTTAGATGATATTTTGCAGGTTTAAAATATATGAAAGCATAGACTAAACTGTGGTATTTAATGATTAAGTATGGATTGCAAATTCAAATTAACTTTTATTTGAGAAAAGTCTCTGACTTGGAATAAAATCAAAATATTATCTAAAAAATGATTAATTTGTGGTTGTTCTGGCTCTGTAAAATGTAGACATTTAATTAAATAAATCCCCTCTTCGGCAGAGATGATAGATTCATCTCTTCGAAGAGAGGTTTTTAAATTATTCATATAATGTTGTTATTCAAACCAACTTTTTTGAATTTCTAAACCATACCTCCATTAACATAAATGGTTTGACCATTGATCCATCTAGCTGGACCTGCTAAAAAGGAAATTACTTCAGCAATATCTTCTGGTTTCCCTAAACGTTCAATAGGGTTCATCTTGGCCATTCGATCAATTGTCTCATCATCCTTGCCTTCAAAAAATAGTTCTGTTGCTGTTGGTCCAGGAGCTACTGCATTTACAGTGATATCGCGACCACGGAGTTCTTTTGCAAGTACAAGGCTGATTGCATCAACAGCTCCCTTGCTAGCAGTATAGGCAGCATAAGTAGGCAATGCAAGTTTCTTTACTGAAGTAGAAAGATTAATAATAGCTCCTCCAGATCTTACGCGACGGGCAGCTTGTTGATCAACAACAAAGGTACCACGGATATTTGTACGAATTATTTGATCAAGCTTATTAAGATCGAAATTAGCAATTGTATTAAGCCCCATAATTCCAGCTGAGTTAACTACAACATCTACTCCGCCAAAGTCTTTCTCGGTCATATCAAAAAGTTTGCTGACTGCCACTTCGTCGCTAATATCTGCCTTAATAGCAATTGCCTTTCCTCCTTTTTCTACTATGGATTGGACAGTTTTATCAGCTTCAACAGCATTATTTGCATATGCTATAACTACTGTTTGTCCGTCAGATGCGAGACGTTCTGAGATTGCACGTCCAATTCCACGTGATCCTCCTGTAACAATTGCAATTCTTTCTTTTTTAGTTGTATTCATAATAAAATCCTCCCTTAATATATGCAGCACGTAGCCGCTTTATGTTTTTTTATAATGAAATTGTGAATATAAATACCAAGTTGATATATATTTTTAATTTTGGTACTTTATATTTACTGTTTTAATGTTGACTATGTTTTTAGGTTAATTAGAAAGTTTACGAAATCACCATACTAGCAATTTGATTTCCTTTAAGAGTAAAAGCTATATCTCCTGTACCGTTATAACCATTTCCGGAAACCTTGACCGTAAGAACATAACTATCCGGTTGATTATTGGTTTTAAAAGATTTAATCTCGAAATGAGAATTTTGACCTATATTATCAGTTTGATTCCAAGATGATGCACCTTCACGGCCAAGATATGTGCGTCCCCAATCCTCAAGATAAGCATCCTCAGTAAACAAATCAATAAAAGATTTCGAATCACTTGCATTTGTAAAATCTACAAATAACTTGATTGGTAAAGGAATTTGTGTGTTGTTGTTAATAATGTTATGATTTTTACTCAAACTCAATTCTATCTTCTCCTTTCTGCTTTCATTAAATACCTTTTATCTAAGATAATTATATATATATGATGCATCAGTTAGGTAGCCTATTTTTATTTAATCATTGCCTAATCCTACAAAGTAGAATATAATTTGTATATCAATTGATAGTAGAAAGAAGTTAGAAATGGATAAAGAATTATTGAATAACAAAATTACAATTTATCAAAAAGAATTGGTTTCAATGATTAATGGACTTGTTAACATGGATGGAATACATGCTACAGCTATACCTTCTTTGCGGTTATTTCGCGCATCCAATGCTTCTGAGCCCTTACACACTATTTATGACCCATCGTTATTGCTAATTGTACAGGGATCAAAAATTGTAACGCTAGCTGATGAAAATTATCAGTATGATCCAACATCATATTTGGTTACATCTGTTCACCTTCCTATTACTGGTCAAATAATTCAAGCTACTTCTAAAGAACCTTATTTATGTGTGCAAATAAGCTTTAATACGGATCAAATACTTGATATTATTAAGGAATCAAATGAGGCGTGGAGTGGTAAGGTGGATTCAGGACGTGGAATAGTGGTTAATAGAATAAATTCTGATTTGCTTGATGCTGTGTTAAGACTTGTTCGTCTTTTATATACACCTAAGGATATTCCAGTTCTTTCGCCTTTGATAATTCATGAAATTCTTTATAGAATTCTGCAGGATAGGCAAGGAGATCTCATTAAGCAATTTGCAATGATTGGGAGTCATGCACATTGTATTGCAAAAGTTATTCAGATTATAAATAGTAATTTTTCAAAACCGCTGCGAATTGAAGAATTGGCAAAGAAAGTTAACATGAGTACATCTTCATTACACAATCAGTTTAAAAAAGTAACGGCAATGAGTCCTTTGCAATATCAAAAGCTGATAAGATTGCAAGAGGCGCGACGTCTGCTGTTTGCAGAGTCATCTGAAGCAGCAAATGTTGGTTTTCAAGTAGGTTATGAAAGCCCATCTCAATTTAGCAGAGAATATGCACGCATGTTTGGATTGCCTCCTATAAGCGATATAAATCGTATTCGAGCTTCGTTAGCTTCAGGCACTGCTTTAATCTAAAAGAATAACATTCTGATTATGGTACTAGTACACATTTCTGCAAACTGCACAAGTAGATAGTTGAAATTAATTTCTTTATTGTATACAGAAAGATCTAATGATCCGATAAAGATAGATTATAAAAACTTAACAGTAATAGTTTCATCTGATCATTAGGTTAAGTATCAGACAATTTTTATATTATACTTGATACTGATAAAAATACCATCTAAAGCCGTAAGTTTGGATGGTATTTTAATGTCTTATACAGTTTACAATTATATGCAAACTGTATAAATTTGGTTATAGATTCTTTTCTATATATTCTTCGTTTATATATCTCATTTTTTTATTTTTGATAATAGACATACTTACGTTTATCTTTATATCATCAAAATTAATTATGAAAGATTTGTTTTTCCTAATAAATGTATTGAGTGAGCTATACCAGAATTGCAGAAATTGAAGAAAAACTTAAAGAAAGTTAATATTATTTATAGTAAGGCATAGTAGATTTGATGTTATAAGGTAAGGAATATTCTTTGGAAATTAAATAGTATAATATTTGTAGATATTATACTATTTAGTGGTTGAAAAGTTAATTTATACTTATGAAATTTTCTCAACTATAGTTATAAATCTATTAGCGTATTCAGTTATTTTTTTGAGCATTTTACCTAAGCCTTTTGAGTTGCCTTATTTCTAATCATATGTACTGACAATGCAATAATCTGCGTAAGTAGTCCATAACAGCAAACACCTATCCAGCCAAAATAATCAAAGCAATATGAACCTAAAATCGATCCCATAGCTCCACCAACAAAAAATGAAAAAATATATATAGCAGTAACTCTACTTCTTGCCTCATCTGTAAGTTGTTGAACTCTTGTCTGGTTAGAAACATTACAAATTTGACTCCCCAAGTCAAGTATGATTACTCCAATAACTAGTCCCCAGAGCTTGAATCCAAATATTATTAAAATTATATATGATATAGTTACGAAAGCTATACCTATTCCAACAGTGAACCTAGAACCTTTTTTATCAGCTATTTTGCCAAAAAGTGGTGAGCAGAAGGCACCAACAGCACCTAACAGACCAAATAGTCCAGCAATATCGGATCCCATGTGATAAGCAGGAGATTTTAGCAAAAAGGTAAGGGATGTCCAAAAAGCACTAAATGCACTAAAAACCATTGCTCCAGTCATTGAAGCTTCCCTTAAAATATTATATTTTCTTACTAGTTTTGCCATAGACTTAAAAGCCTCAAAATATTTAATTTCAGATTGTGGCTGGAACTGTGGTAATAGAATGCGTAAAATAATTGATAAAATTATCATCGCTATTGATGCTATTAAATATATGGTTTTCCAATTAAAGTAGTTTCCTAATAATCCGCTAATTACACGTGAAAGCAGCATACCTATAAGTAATCCGCTAGTTATTTTTCCGATTACACTTCCTCTTTCATTCTTATTTGCCATCTGTGCAGCAATAGGAACTAATAATTGAGTAATCACAGATGTAAAACCAATAAATAATGATGCAGCACAGATTATATAAAAACTTCGGCTATAATACATAATGAAAAGAGATATTGCAGAAAAAATAAGCATGATATTAATTAGTTTTCTTTTTTCAACTATATCTGCAATAGGTAAAATTAAAATAATACCAAGTGCAAAGCCTATTTGAGTAATTGTCGCTATACTACCTGCACTTACTTGGGATATCATAAAATCCCTTGCTAATTCTCCCAGTAGTGGTTGTATATAATAAATGTTTGCTACTATAATTGCACATGCTATAGAAATTATCCATGTTAGCATAGGCGTAATTGTTTCTTTACCATTGAGTGTTTTTCTATTGTTTGCTTGCATTTTTAATTGTTTGTCCATATTATACCAATCCCTTTCAAAAGTTGTTATATAATTTTGCAATTGTTTTCATCATATTTGTAGCAATGATTCCAACAGATTATTTTCACTAAAGTATTCTAAACTTACTAATTAATAGGTGATCTAGAATATTCCAAAGCCATAATACTTTTCATATGTGTTTAATGATGCAAAATATTTATAGTAATTTTTTTATAATTATGATGCTAGTTCAAAGATAACCATATTTAATAGCGATTCACCTTGAGAATATGCTCTTTGACTGAAAGTATCAAATTGCTCAAATTTATTTTTGTAAAGGCGTATATGTTAATAATTTACCTTCTTCATTTACTTTATAAATTTTAATATAGTTTTAAAGTTATAATAAAATTTTATAATTAATTAGACTGTTTCAATATAATACGTATAATTCAATATTGAAATAGTCTTATCAATGCATAAGTAAAATTTAGTACAGGGCTTATGCAATTGATGTAAATAAATGCATTAATGTAAAAGAATTTTTTCATTGAAATGCATAAGTTCGGCTATTATACTAAATTAAACATATTTTTAAGTTCTTCATTTATAAACACATAATTTTTAACCCACAGGTTAAATAAAATGTAAGACACTTTAATTCTGTAATTTCTCTAATAAAATTGCCATGTTTTCTCCTAAGTTATCCATATTAACAATTCCTTCAGAATCATTTTCAACTTCACCAATTTCTCTGCCATACATCATATTCCAATATGTTGAACCTGTTAAGAACATCTGATTCCATTGAAAGAAGTGGTTTATAGTATCAAACGCATGGGTTGCACCACCTCTACGTACTGCTGTAATCGCTACTCCTACTTTATGCTTAAACATATAGTCATTTGCTTTGGCAACATAACCTGAACGTTCAATGAATGCTTTCATTGATGCACTTACATCAGTAAAATATACTGGTGATCCGAGAATTATACCATCTGCAGAAGACATCTTTTCGATACACTCATTAACGATATCTTTATTATTTACACATTTTTTATTTTTACTTTTATAGCAAGCCAAACACGAACTACAGCCAGAAATTGATTTACCAGATAATTGTATTAACTCTGTTTCTATACCATGTTTTTCCAAAACGCTAAATACACGTTTTATTGCTATCGCCGTATTTCCATTCTTTCTAGCACTTCCATTAATTGCTACGACTTTCATATTTACATCTCCTCTTGAAATAATATTAATCAACAAAAATTATTCATTTTTTAACAATAGTAAAAATGACATTTGCTTGTTTTTAGTATAATGCCATTAAACTTTAAACCAGTAGTACAATCGTCGTTAATTATTGCATAATTCTACGAAAAAAATTATGATGTTTGCTTCATATAAATCACCTCCTAAAATTAATTTACCCTAAGTCTGTAAATATAGGGTTGCAATAATCATAGCATTATGTTTATACTGGTTATAGTAGTGTATTTATACTGGTATTAAAACTACCACTTTAAGAAAAGGTAGGGGATTATAATGGATAATACAAAGCAAAGATATAAAGAGCTTGGAGACTTTTTGAAGACACGAAGAGCTAAAATCCTGCCTTCACAGGTTGGGCTGACAGAGGGAATACGGCGCCGTACACCAGGACTCAGACGAGAAGAGGTCGCTTTACTTTCAGGTATTGGGTTAACATGGTATACATGGCTTGAACAAGGGAGACAAATCCAGGTATCTAGTCAAGTTTTAGAAAGTCTCTCAAGGGTGTTGATGCTTGACAAACAGGAAGTTATACATCTCTATACACTTGCCCAGCAAGCTCCACCTGCTTCTTTTCATGCATCCAATAAGAATGTTAATCCAATGCTACAGAATGTTCTGGATAGTTTAAAATATTCGCCTTCTATGATTCTTGATATTCGCTGGAATGTTATTGCATGGAATAGGGCAGCTACGATGGTTTTTACCGACTTTAGCAAGATTAATATATGTAATAGGAATCTAATCAGTATAATGTTTACCAATCAAAACTATAAGCGATTATTTCCAGATTGGGAAAGCCAGGCAAAAGGAGCTCTAGCTCGTTTTCGAGCAGCTTGTGGAAAGATTATTGAAGATCCATGGCTTTCAAACTTTATCAAGGAACTTCGTTCTGAAAGCAAAGAATTCAACCAGTGGTGGCCAATGCATGATGTTGAACCAGATCAGGAAATCTTTAAGGAAATATTACACCCTGTATTAGGACAACTGAGATTTGAACATACAAGTTTTTTAGTTGCTAAGGACACTAATTTTAAGATGTATGTAAATACTCCGTTAGCAAAAGAAGATACCGAAAAAATTGCAGAATACATTAAAATTAATCAATAAGAAATAGGACATTTTGTAAGTGATCCTTGTAAAAAGTGATGAATCATCGAAGGCTATAGCTTTGATGGTTCATCATTTTTTATTCTATTATTTTTAATACCAGTATAAATTCACTACTGGTACGGTTATAGATAACGTAGTATCTTAATGAATGTGATTATGAATAAATTTCATATATTTTTGAAAGGAGGAAATTTTATTGAAAAAAAGATTATTAGGAAAAAGCAAACTTGAAGTTTCGGCTATGGGATTGGGGTGCATGGGAATGTCCGATTTTTATAGCGGACGTGATGATGAAGGTTCTATTCATACAATACACCGTGCTTTAGAACTAGGAATTACATTTTTTGATACTGCAGATATGTATGGTACTGGCAAAAACGAAGAACTTGTTGGCAAGGCTTTAAAAGGTCATCGTCATGAAATCGTACTTGCAACAAAATTTGGCAATGTACGAGGAAGAGATGGGCAATTTTTGGGTATTAACGGACGCCCAGAATATGTAAGAGCAGCTTGTGAAGCAAGTCTTAAGCGCCTTGGTGTTGAAACTATCGATCTCTATTATCAGCACAGAGTAGATCCTGATACTCCAATTGAAGAAACTGTGGGTGCTATGTCTGATTTGGTTCGTGAAGGTAAAGTACGTTATATCGGATTATCGGAAGCAACACCAGATCAAATCCGCCGTGCTAATGAGATACATCCTATTACTGCTCTGCAAACTGAATATTCTCTTTGGAGCCGCGATGTGGAAGACGTAATACTGCCAACATGCCGTGAACTTGGAATTGGCTATGTACCCTACAGCCCACTTGGCCGTGGTTTCTTAACCGGTGAAATTCAAAAATTTGAAGATTTGGCGGAAGATGACTACCGTCGTACTTCCCCACGTTTTCAAGGTGATAATTTTAAGAAAAATCTTAAGATTGTCCAGAAAGTAAGGGAACTAGCGTTTCAAAAAAATTGCAAACCTTCCCAATTTGCTTTAGCATGGTTGCTGGCTCAAGGAGATGATATTGTTCCAATTCCGGGTACAAAACGCACTATTTATTTAGAAGAAAATATTGGGGCTTTGGATATCGAATTAACAAAGGATGATCTTGCAAATATAAATGAGATTGCTCCTGTTGGTGTTGCATTTGGAGACCGTTACTAAAATTAAAATATAATTAATATAAATTTAGTAACAATTAAAAGGAGTTTTGCAAATGAAAGTATTATTAGTTAATGGTAGTCATAATAAAAATGGATGTACTTATACTGCTTTGTCTGAGGTAGCTGGAGCATTAGAAAAGAATGGTATAGAGACAGAAATTTTTCACTTAGGTACAAAAGCAATTTCTGGATGTGTGGGTTGTTATTCTTGTATGAAAACAGGCAAATGCTTTATGAATGATCAAGTAAATGAATTTTTAGAAAAGGCATATGAAGCAGATGGGTTTATTTTTGGATCTCCAGTACATTTTGCTTCTTCTACCGGGAGGTTAACTTCCTTTATGGATAGGTTATTCTTTACTAATATTTGGACAGGATCTTTATCCTACAAACCCGTGGCAGCAGTTATGAGTGCTCGCCGTGCTGGTACTACAGCTACATTTGATCAAATGAACAAGTATTTTACTATGAGTAATATGCCTGTTGTATCATCTCAATATTGGAATTCAGTACACGGAAATACTCCTGATGAAGTAAACCAGGATTTGGAAGGTATGCAGACAATGCGTACACTAGGTAATAATATGGCGTGGATGCTAAAGTCCATTGAAGCAGGAAAAGCTGCCGGTGTGACTTTACCTGAGAAAGAAGCACCAGCGCTCACTAACTTTATTCGATAAACTTTTTCTAGGTTAAATTACTGGACATGCTATTAGAATTTCTGTTATTAGTACATTTGTAGCTTATTAGGACGTTTGTGCTGCTATTACAAATATGGCAATTCAAGGCATTCTTAATGCTAAACAAAATGAATTAAAAGTAACGGATGCTGGTATATTCATTTTTTCATTCGGGTCTCCTTGATAGCACGTCCAAATGTTGCAAAATTATATTTTTCGTCTTTGTTACGCATATTTAATCACCTAAGTATATTCTAGGTTCCTAATAATTGTGTAACAGGTATAGAAAAACGTATTGTTAGGTTTTATAATTCTTATTATCTATTGTCTATAAAAAATATACTGCTGTGCGGTAAATAAAAAAAACCGCTATTGCAGCAGTATTCTTTTCTTGCTCTCATTTAAATATAGCTATACGGCGGTTTTGAATAATCAAAGCTGTCGTATTTTTTCAAATTCAGAAAAAGGCACACTCAATGTAAATTATATAAACGGCGGCTAATAGGAGGTAGCTGCTATTAAAATATATAATTGTCTAATAAAATTATACGTTAGGTTCTATAATAAAAAAGTTTATTATACAGCAATAAATAAAAAATACTATCAATTTGGATTTTTACAATATATTCAAAACATAATTATATCGAAAGCACATAAACAGATTAGACAGTCTGTTTATGTGCTTTTTTGGACTTTAAGAATTTCATTTAAAAAATTTTTAGAAGAACGCAACAAAAGTCACCTCTTTTGGAAGTTACGTTGCGGAAAGGGGAAAGAGGGAAAGCCTCAACCACTTCGTGACAGAAAGGGGGTGAACTTATGCAATCATCTTCTTTTGAAAAGGCAATCGAAGCTCAATTTGATTGCCTTACAAAGAAAGTCATTAAGTATGAAAAAAGTAAGTATTATAGAGATATTTCTAGACATTGGAAAAATGAAATTTCATTTTCTGATCTGTTAGAAGTAGAATTGGATGGCTTTCATAGAATAGACACATATCCTATTGAGTATACCACATTTAATGTTTTTGGAATGGAAGTACTAATAATGGATGAGCAGTTAAGCAAAGTTCTGAAAGTACTGCCAGAGAAGAAAAGAAATATTATCTTACTGTCATACTTTATGGACATGTCAGATTCAGAAATTGGAAGACTTATGAATCTTGTACGCAGCACAATTTATAGACATAGGACAAGCACACTAAACGAAATAAAAAAATTGTACAAGGAGGGATCAGAATATGAAGAAGAATAAAAATCTATCATTTGATACTATTGTAGCTGCTGTGGGTGGAGATAAGGAAGCGATTAAAAAAGTTTTGAACTTCTATGATGGTTATATATCAAAATTAAGTTTACGCAAAATGTATGATGATTATGGAAATGTTTATATGGTTGTTGATAGTGAATTAAAGGGTAGATTGCAAACTGCTGTAATGAATATGACTTTGAATTTCCAGATTACTGTAGTTTAGAAATTTAAAGTAGACATATATTTTGTCCTCTTTCTAAAATGCTTCCTATAATACTCTATAAAAGTTAATAAAATAATTAATGTTTGATATCTAAAAGCTTTATTGTTCTTTGAAAACTGAATAAAGCAATCGAATACGTTCTAATAAGAAAATAGCTGACAGACTGACACGCCATGACCATAAAGCGAGCGATTATTGTCAGTGCTCTGTAAGTAATCTTTGGCAACATTACTGCCATGACTTCTTATTGTAATAATGATACTCCCGTATAGCCCCTTAGTCCGAGCGTGATAAAACCGTCGCAGGCAATGGATACGGCTGCATGAGAACCATGCAGGGGTTAGATTCCCGTGAGCTGAGCCACAGCTATTCGATTTGCTTAGCAAATAACAGATTAGTAGAAAGGTGGATTATATGAACAAGGATTTGATTAGTTACAGTATGCAACTTGCAATGTTAAAAAAATTACTTGTTCGCAAGCTGATTTCAGAAGAAGAATATACAAAAGTAAAAAAAGGACTTATGAAGGATTATAAGATAGTATCAGATATAACTACTTGAATCGAAGTTCCTTTTGCTATATAATTAGCACAACAAAAGGAATACGGAAAGGTGGCTTATATGAAAGAAGTTGAAGTGATAAAAGCTAAAGGTATAACTACAGGGAGAAATAATGGGAAAACAATTGAACGATTACGTGTAGCTGCTTATTGTAGAGTAAGTACTGATAGTGAAGACCAATTAAATAGTTATAAATCGCAGGTAGCCTATTATACGGAATTAATCAAGAAAAATAAAGAGTGGGCTATGGCTGGAATTTTTGCAGACGAAGCAATTACAGGAACACAGGTGACAAAACGAGAAGATTTTCAAAGAATGATTAATGAATGTATGAATGGTGAAATTGATATGGTGATTACAAAATCTATTTCACGTTTTGCAAGAAACACTTTGGATACATTAAAATATGTTCGTATGCTAAAAGAAAAGAATATTGCTGTTTATTTTGAGTATGAAAAGATTAATACTCTTACAATGGATGGTGAATTACTACTTGTAGTTCTTAGTTCTGTAGCACAACAAGAAGTTGAAAATATATCTGCAAATGTAAAAAAAGGACTTAAAATGAAAATGAAACGTGGTGAATTGGTTGGATTTCAAGGATGCTTAGGTTATGACTATCATCCAGAAGATAAAACAATAACTGTAAATCAAGAAGAAGCTAAAATTGTCCAATATATTTTCAATAGATATATTGAAGGTGCTGGAGGTTCAGTAATTGGTAAAGAATTAGAGAATCTTGGATATAAAACAAGATATGGAAGTAGTTCATGGGCGCAATCAACCGTAATTGGAATAATTAAAAACGAGAAATACAAAGGCGATTTGCTTATGGGAAAGACTTTTACTGTTGATCCAATTTCGAAAAGAAGACTAGATAACTTTGGAGAAGAAGATAAATTTTATATTAGAGACCACCACGAAGCTATCATTAATGAAGAAATTTTTGAAAAAGCACAGGCAATTTTAGAAAGAAGAAATCAAAATAGGGTTAAAATTAGTGACGGAAATATTAAAAGAGAAAAATTCAGTAGACAATATGCTTTCAGTTGTATGCTTGAATGTGGTTTTTGCGGTGGTGCCTTAACTAGACGAAACTGGCATAGTGGAACAGATCACAGTAAAGTTGTTTGGCAGTGTGTTACAGCTACTAAAAAAGGAAAGAAATTTTGCAGTGATAGTAAAGCTATACCAGAAAAAGCTATCGAAGATGCATTTGTAGAAAGTTATCGTCTATTATGCTCTGATAATAAAGAAGTACTTGAAGAATTTTTGCAGAGAATGGAGGAGAATTTAAATAGTAGCAGTGTTAACAAGCGAATATCCAAAATAGATAAGGAAATAAATACACTAGAGAAAAAGAAAAATAAGTTAATTGATATGAGATTAGAGGATTCAATTGATAAAGCCACATATGAAGCAAAATATGCTGATTTAATATTAGCTCAAGAGAATCTTATTAAAGATAGAAAGAAGCTTGGTGAAATCTCTGAAAATGAAAAAGAAATAAAACACCGTTTAAAAGAATTTAAGACGACATTAGAACAAAATGAAGTATTAGATGAATTTGATAGATATGTTTTTGAAAGTGTAGTAGAAAAAGTTGTTATAGGTGAAATTGATGAAGAGGGAAATAAAGATCCTGCACAAATTACATTTGTCTATAAAACAGGATTTAAGAGTAGTTTAAATGGAGAGAAATTTAGACCTCAAAGAAAAAATGCAAGAGGTAGACATAGAACTTATGAATTGTGTTCATATGATAATAACGAGGTTGATAAATTGTGTTCTGATAGTAGCACCGACACATGTGGAAACTGTTACTCTACTAATCAAGAAATAGAGCTATTCTTGAAAATAATATAAGCTTAAAAACTTCCGACTTCCGACATTCTTCCGACGGGAGATTTAGTTGGTCGGAAGCTCTATGCTTATTACTATAATAAAGTATAAACAAAGAAGTAAAATCTGCGAATTTTAAGAATTACTAATGAAACGATAGTTATAGGTGCATATATTTCAAGGCAGTGTGTGAATTTTGGATTAAAGAAATAAATATAGAAGAAAAAAGTTCGAAATTTATGTACGAATTTTTGAAAGTGAATATTTAAGAAAGAAAACTATATTAGAGATATTTATTCAGACGTTGCTGCTAAAATAAAGAATCTGAGCGAGAATAATGAATTTTAATTATAGTGTCCAAAGTTTTTGTCACCTTTTTTTAGATTTTGATGAGTGGTATCAACAAAATTATACCTTTTTGGGATTATGGCAGAGTTTTGATATAAATTTAAAGTAAAATCAATAGGTATTGTCAAGATTATACTTAAGTCATTGACGATACCTATAAAGATCGGGGGGTATATTAATGAATATTAATGAAAAAACATATCTAAGTATAGAAGAGCTTATTTCATTACCAACCTTATCAGGTATAAACATAAGTGATGATGGCAAAAACGTAGCATTTGTCAAGAAGACAACTAACTGGAAAGACAATAAATATAGTAACCATATATGGATATATGAAAAAGACAAGGGGCAATGTTACCAATTAACAACTGGAGATATAGATTGTACATCCCCATTATGGTCTCCAGATTCTAAACATATTGCATACCTTAGTTCGGTTGGTGACGTGGATAAGAAGAAAAATCAGATATTTGTTAAGTCAGTAGATGATTATAGTAGTTCTCGTATTACTGATGAAAAAGAAGGGATCAGTAAATTCAAATGGGAGCCTACTGGCAAGGGTTTTTATTATGTTGCACATTCAAAAGAATCTGAGGAAATCAAGAAACGCAAGGAAATATATGGAGATTTCCAACATGTGGGTAAAGAATACCAGAATAATTTTTTATATTACATTGAAATAAAAAAAGGTATACAAAAATCTAATGATAAATATGATTACCTAGAAGGTTCCAGTAGTACAGGTAAGAATAAAAACGAAAATAGTATTGCGTATCAACTAAATCACGGTAAGGATTTTCATATCCATGAATTTGATATTTCAAATGATGGAAAAAAGGTTGTGTTTATGGCTACGCCAAGCCCAGATGAAGAAGATTATCAGAATGGAGACCTATACGTACTAGATATTAAATCTAGAGAGTTACATAAGATGAATGGAAAAAAGTTATTTTTGGGGAGCGTTTGCTTTTCTCCTAATGGCACAAAAATATGTTATACAGCAAGCATAAGGGAGAAGGATTACTATAAGAAACATATAACAGACAGTACACTAGAGATATATGATATTAATAGTGGAGAGCTAATTCAACCTTTAACAGATTTTGATAGTACGGTTATTCCAATACGATGGACAGCTAAAGGAATTTTAATTATATGGCAGGATAAAACTAATTATCTTATTGGGTTATTATCGGAAGATGGTAAGGTGGACATGTTAAGTGAAAAAACAGATTGCTTTATAATGGATGTTTCTATAACAGATAATGGAAATCATATATCATATAGTAAGGCTACATCCAATGAAACCTTCGAAGTCTATTTAGACGATAAAAAAATTACAAATGAGAATAGTATTTTTAAGGGAAAACTTAAAAGTAATAGGAAAGTAATCTCATGGAAAAGTAGTGATGATCTTGAAATAGAAGGTGTTTTATCAACCTCAATAGAGTTTGATTCAAATAAAAAATATCCTTTATTGGTACTAATCCATGGTGGTCCAGGGTGGGCATCTTTTCCAATCCATTCAGGCTGCTTCAATGAAAAATATCCTATTGAGCAGTTTATTGAAAAGGGCTTTATAGTTTTAGAACCAAACTACAGAGGAAGTTCAGGGTATGGTAATGAATTCTTAAAAGCAAACTATAAAAATCTGGGAATTGGTGACTACAATGATGTTATATCTGGGGTTGATATGCTAGTTGACAAGGGAATTGCAGATAAGGATAGAGTAGGGGTTATGGGGTGGAGCCAAGGGGGATATATATCAGCCTTCTGTTCTACATATAGTGATAGATTTAAGGCTATTTCAGTTGGAGGTGGAATTAGTGATTGGATTACCTATTATGCAAATACAGATATACCTCAATTTATTAGGAGATATTTAGGAGATGATCCATGGAGTGATCCAGAGATATATGCTAAAACTTCACCAATAACATATATTAAATCAGCCTGCACTCCCACCTTGATTCAACATGGTGAAAATGATGCAGGAGTTCCAGCTCAAAATGCATATGAGCTATATCAAGGACTAAGGGATATGGAAGTTGATACAGAATTAGTTATATTTAAAGGAATGGGATATAGTTCTGGTCAGCCAGGAATTAATGTGGCTATTATGAAGCAGAATTTGATGTGGTTTTCACACTATATTCTTGGAGAAAGCATTAAAGATTTTATGGTTTTATGATTAATAAATGGATATCTGCACAGGATACATAAAGATGAAACAGTCTTCATAAGGACACTGTTTTTTAATAACTACTATAAATCTAGCCCCAATAAAGGGAATGACTTGTTCTATATATTACTTGACGGTATAGTTTGTACATGGTAAATAATGCGTACTTATATAAGCAAAGCCGCCATTTATGGCGGCTTAAAAAATATCTATTTTGTTTTTTTCACTCAAGTGGAAGTCTTTCAAACTACGGAAGAAGCTCCTCAAGGAAATTGAGATTGGTATCTTCCATATGTTTTGTAATTTCTGTAAGAAGCAATTCAAAATAATTATAAGGTTTTAAATTATTTGATTTGTTTGTCTCTAATACTATAAATAATAGCACTAATCTTAGCACCATCAATTGTATTAATAAGATGCAAGTTATTTTTTCTGATACAGAAGCCACGAATGCTTGATTCAGCAGCATTATTGTCAGATGGAACATTTCCAGCTTCGAGAAATACTTTCAGGTATTTTTGTAAGTAAAGCCTTTTCCTGTTCCAAACGATATAGTAGAATCTGACTTACTGACAGTTAAATTCAATATATTAAAAAATATAATTTTTATTGATATTTTACTTTTAAAAAGTATAGTTGCATTACTATGTCTAAGATCATGCCAGCGGATATTTTTCTATGTGCAATATTTACATAATCTTTTTATTCGTTGTAGGAATCTAGAGGGTATTAAAAATTCACCATCTTCTTTGGTGAAAACCAAATCATATTTGATATTATTAAATTTATTTTTTAGATAAAACTCTTAATATTTGTCTAAAATAAAATTAATTAACAATTAGAAATCATTTCATTCACTTCTCTATTTTTCATTTGTATATTTTTCCTTAATAGAGTCTAGTTCTTCCTTGCTGTGATAGGAACCTGCACGTATAACAGCGTCAATTTTATGAAGATTTTGAACACTCTCTATAGGATTTGCATCCAAAAGTACTAAATCAGCATTCTTACCAACTTCTGCAGTGCCCATATCATCCAGGCGATTCAGAAACTCAGCTCCGTTCAGGGTCGTCATCTGAAGAACATGAAGCGGGGAGATGCCGGCCTTCTCAAGTTCGTCAAATTCCTTGTGAATAGCGTTACCTTCGCTTCCATCGGTTCCAGCCATCATTTTAACGCCTTCGAGATCGTAGGTCTTAACAAGACTTAAATATATATCATAGAGCCTCTGAGCAGTGGCTTCATCGCTCCCATTGAACAGGCCGGCATGCATGCGCACCATAGTCGGACATTGCCACGTATTATATTGGACATAGACATTGGCAAGCTCTTTTGCCTTTTCTTCACTATAAGTGTTAATGATATGCATCAGCTGGGTTTCATCTTTTGCACCCCCAGAGGTCTTAGTGCCCCACTTTATGAATTGCTCGTTCACAAAATGTTGAATGCCCCTGATCTTCATGAGCTGCACGAAGATTGGATTTTCAGTGAATTTGGTAGGAATTCCAGTTGCCTGCGATCTCAAGGCTTTCTCGTCTGTTGAGCAGGAAATCAGAGCCCCGAAGTTGATGCCAAAGTGTTCGATGCAGTGAAAACCATTTTTCGAGACCTCTTTCAAGTCCATATCAGGAAGCACATGTCCCACGACCGGAATACCGAGTTTGTTCGCCTCTGCTTGAATGGCATTAAACACATCCGGCGAAACACCGCCAACTTTTATAAAGTCAACCCCGGCTTTTTGCTGCTGGCGAACAAATTCCACGGCAATCTCTGGCGTTGGTGCATTTATGGGTGTCATGATATCAACGGGCATCGTCAGTAGCGCTGGTTCGTTCGTAGAGCTGGTAAAGGCACCGGATCTCCATTCCTTGAGAAGTTCAACTGAGCCGCTCATTTGTCGGAATCCGGTTACACCGTTAGCAAGCAGAAGAGCCATCGATTCCGAGGTGTTCTCTTCCCCAATCACATGCATATGCATGTTCAGATACCCGGGAACCACATACTTTCCAGTTGCATCAATGATCTTTGTGTCATTGTCCGCTTTGATTGTGCCAGCTGGTGCAATGTCCTTGATTTTTCCATTGACGCACAGAATGCTCATATTGGAAGTTAGATTACCAGTCCGCGTATCCACAATAGTTAAGTTATTCAGCAAAAGCTGATAGGGAGCGCTAGGCTGCTCCAATTTCTGCGTGGTGTAAGGTTGAATATTCGTTGAAGGCTGGCTGGCAAATAGACCAGTCCATGCAACTACAAGCGCTAATATCCAACAGAGCAGGATTCTCCATCCGCGCCAGAATCTCGTACTTCTAAGGAAAACGAGTAAACTAACACAGGCCGCCAGAATCAGATAAGCAAACCATCGCTCCCCACTGCTGATCATCAGCACTAGAACAACGCCAAACAAAAGCACTAATAATAGTGCAAAACCAATAGTCATTAAAATATTTCTTTGCTTCATCGTATTATTCTTCCTTTATATTAATCTCGCAAAGCGAGAATATTCTAATGAATGAAGTAATGGAGACTTTGTCTTTACATCTTTCCATTCGTTCTTATTCTAGACAAGTTAGTCAGTAAGGAATATTTGAACACCAATATTATGAAGATACAAGTATCTCCGGATTGAGTTAATTCGATCATTGTCGTGAAAAATTCTGAGCACAAAAAGAGCTTAGACAGGCTTTGCGACAATAAGAAATATATTAAAGAAGTATCGGTGTCTTGGTTATTTTGTGTACTATATTATTATTTATGTATTCAGCTTGTTTTGTGGTTTGTTTACATTTGCAATAATAAACATTGGGACAAGTAAAAGTGGTAAATCTATGATGAAAAACTTGATAACAGGATTATTTGATGTAGATGTATAACATATACCTTATGCATATTTAACTACGACACATAAAGGAAATATGGTAGGTTTTTCTTATAATTTGATATAGTGCTAACACATAGTAAAAATTAAATTTAATGTTAAGAGATAAAATGTGCAACTTTTTGAGGAATATAATCGTCTATTATATGAATCGATTCAGAACGGAGATGAAACATTGGTTGATGAAATAGCATTTAAAAAGGCTTTAGATGGAGATGGAGAGAGTTTTTATAAATGATTGGTGCCTATTAAGGACAAGTTGTATAAAGTAGCTTACGTGTATTTACGAAATGAGAATGATACATTGGATTGTATTCATGAAGCAATAATAAAGGCAATACAGTCATTAGATACATTAAAAGAACCACAATACTTTAATACTTGGATGATGAAAATAACTATTAACAAATGCAAAGATTATATTAAAAAAAATAATAAAGTAGTTTTAGTAGATATAGAAGATTATAAAGACATTATTGCAATAGACGAAGAACAATTTGAATGTGCAGATGATATAACTGATGTATTAAATAAACTATCTGTTAAGGAGAGAGAGTTTATTGTTATGAGATATTTGAAGGATATGCCATTAAAAGAAATATCTAATATTACAACTACACCGTTAGGTACTATTAAAAGTAATATTAGTAGGACATTAAGAAAAATGAAGAAATATATGGAGGAAGTAAAACAATGAAAAAAATAAAGATAGACAATATTGAAGTTTCTTCCAAGCTAGATGGTTTAATAAATAATGCAATTAAAGAAGGTTATAGAGATTATAGCAATAATAAAACTAAAAAGAAAGCACACAAAAGAAATATTCTAGTAGCAGGAATGGTTGTAGCATTAACTGTTACATTATTTGGAACAAATGTAGGAGCAGAGGTATTAACAAAAGTGTTAGTAATAACAGGGATAGATGATATTAGTAGTTTTTTTGGAATTGCAAAGAGTTTGGATGAATATAAAACCGTTGTAAATAAGTCTGTAACTGATAATGGAATAACAGTTAAATTAAATGAAGTCATATTGGATGGAAGTGAAATAATAGTTTCTTATAGTGAGTCTGCTGATAAAAAATTAGGTGAAAGTATAAGACCAGTGCATATTAAAGGGAATATTTATATAAATGGAAAGAAAGCAAATGAAGAAAATATTAATAATTTTCATTCAAAAGTCATTGATGTTTATAGTACCCAAGAAGTTATTACTTATGATTTGGAAAATATAGATTTAAGTGGAAGTTTAGATATAAAAATTGAATGTCAATCGATAGAATTAGAGAATGGATCCGAAAAAAAAGGAAAGTGGAATTTTGAATTTAAGGCTGATGGTAATGAACTAAAAGCAGATACAAGGGAAATAGAACTCAATAATAGATTTACTATTGAAGATGGAACAGAATATACTTTAAAAAAATATACAGATAACTCATTAGGTCAAAAAATTTATGCTTCTATATCAAATTTCAAAACAAGTAAAAAGTATAATCTAATTTTATTGATAGGAACTGATGATTTGGGAAATAAAGTTGAATTTTATTCATTAAATAGTGATGAAGATCATGCATTATTTAAAATACAAAGACATGGGCTTAATAATCTGAATGAAAATGCAAAAATATTAACATTAACTCCTTATGATGTAGAATTGCAAAAGGGTGGTGGTAAATCTGAATTAAAGCAAGTAGGAGAAGCATTTACAATAGATTTGTCACAATTAAAATAATAAATTTTAATATAGTTATAGATCTAACATTATTAAACTCTCATATTATGAGATTACTCATACAGATAATGCTGATTATAAAGTAATTTCTAAAATTTCATTTTACAGATTTTTTGCATGTAGTTGAGGGCATTGTGGTGTTAAAATGTTCCAAAAATCTAATATCAAACAGTGGGGGATTTATGTTAAAGTGACAATTATGTGACTAATAAAACTGTCCACCTAAAGCTGTTGATATAACTAATGTTAAGACTATGTGACAAAGTGACAACTAATTAAATAGTTTTAATTAATGATTATTGATTTTCTATACCATTTAAATATATATTTTATAATGATTATTTATTATTATGTGGCAAAATATTAACTTGTCACCCATTTGCCACCGTTAATAAGTAGTGGGTGGTAATTTTTATAATATAATTATTTACCATCATTTGTATAATTATTAGTATCCTTTAAGATATTTTCGAGTATATCCACTGTATTATCGCTCATTTTCTTAGTAACATGTAAATAAGTATCCATGGATAATCGAGTATGAGTCCCTAAAAAAGGATATATGCTTGCTGTTTGGAAAAGTAGTTATCGATGCTCCTGCCCCCATATGCACATTGCACCCATGATCGGTATTAGTGATCTTCCTTTTTCTGAAAGACTGTATTCTACTTTAGGTGGAATTTGTGGGTATTCTTTGCGAGTGACAAGACCATCTTTTTCTAACTCTTTGAGCTGTACACTTAGTGTCTTATAAGTAATCGTTCCGATTAGGCGCTTTAATTCGTTATATCGAACTACCTTATGACCATATAGCAAATAAAGAATTATCATTTTCCACTTTCCACCTAAAACGGAAAGTGTGTACCCAAAAGGAGTATCAGCAATATTAGATTTCCTTTGAATCGATTCATTATTCATATTCACACTATCCTTTACGAAAGTATGCGTCATAAAAGTGCATACTTATAATAATCTTTATACGATTGTATAATATTACTGATATAAATTCAACTGATATTCAGTTGGATAAAACATTCTTATAAAAGGAGTGACTTGAAATGAAAGTAACTGTAATAACAGGAAGCCCACGCAAATTTGGTACGTCCACTCTCCTGGCAGATAAATTTATCAAAGGTGCCAAGGAAGCGGGACACGAAATTTTTCGATTCGATGCAGCTTTTGAAGGAGTCCATCCCTGTACTAGCTGTAATAAGTGTGAGCATGGTGATAAACCCTGCGTTTTTCAGGACAGTATGGCAAAGCTATATCCACATTTAATTGACGCCGATTTGATTGCATTTGTAACACCGCTGTATTTTTTCGGTGTATCTTCTCAGATTAAAATGGCTATAGACCGCTTCCATGGCATTAACAATCAACTGAAAGGTGCAGATAAAAAAGCTATACTGATGGTAACCGCTGCCGGTAAAGAAGAGCATGTCATGAATGGTGTTGTTGGAAGCTACAATGAGACACTGCGTTATCTACAGTGGCAGGACTGCGGCATCGTGCTTGCAAACGGCTGTAACGAACGGGAAGCCATCGAAAAAACAAATTATCCTGAGCAGGCGTATCAGCTTGGAAAGAAGCTGTAAATCCAATAAATGATTCAGTGATGACTATGACATCTATATTGGGAGCTTCCTTCTAACTGGATAGATAACATGTATGATAAAAGAAATGAGATTGTATATGGTGGTGAGGATACAACACTTGAAGCAATTTGTAAATAATATAAAACGTGTAGAGAATGGTGAAGAGCCTGAAAGCAAGCTAAATCAGTTATTATAATTTTTGTACCTTAAAAATAAGGGCCTTTTAGATTTTTATCTCATTTTATTCCAAGCTTTTTATTGTAGGCTTTAAAGTGAACAGGAGAGTAAAAGACCAGTAGTGGATTGGATGAAATTGATTCAATTCTTTTTAAGATAAATAAGAAAACAATACATGTAAAATAAGCAGGTAATTACTTAGACAGTACTCTAAGTAATTATCTGCTTATTTTTTTGATTTGTATACCAGTGCTTATAAGACAGTAGGCAAGGTTATATCACTTCTAGGTTGCTGTTGGTTTTGGGTAAAGGGAAGAAGTCCTTATTTGTAACAAAAGTGAGTTGTATATACTGAAGGACGCAGATTTCCTGGATTTTATTGATGTTATACATGGCTTAAAATCTTCTTAAAGAAAATTTTTAAATATGCTTGACTTATATAAAACTCTAAGTGTTAGTATTAGTACAAAGTACAATACAAGAACTTTTAACATCTTTTATAAATCTAGAAAAGATGGTGAAAATGTACTTTAAATCGCACAAGAATATACAGAAGTCATGTATATTCCGTAAACAGGATATAAAAGTGGAATTTATGATTTTATTTAGAAAAAGACATGCAATGTAAATAAGGTTTATATTATAAAATAAGTAAAATCAATCAGCTTACAAGCAAGTACAGTAGATAATAAAAGGAGTGTTTATTATGGCAGAAAATATGAAACGAAATTGGACTTCGGCAGATATTCCTTCACAAAAAGGTCGCTCAGTTGTTATTACAGGAACAGGTGGAATTGGCTATGAAACAGCATTAGAGATGACTCGTGCAGGAGCTGAGGTTATAATGGCTGGTAGAAATAAGGATAAAGGAGAGGAAGCTATAAGAAAGATTAAGAAAATAAATCCTTCTGGAAATATACGTTTTGAAAAACTTGATCTAGCAGATCTTGCATCTATAGAAGAATTTGGTGAACGAATGAGATCTGAGCGCAAAAGTTTAGATATTCTTATAAACAATGCAGCAGTAATGGCTCCGCCTAAGCGCTTGGTTACAAAAGATGGGTTTGAACTGCAAATGGGTACAAATTATTTTGGACATTTTGCATTAACAGCACATATGCTTCCTCTTTTAAAGAAAGGAAATAAGCCAAGGGTAATCACCCTGAGTAGCTTAGCTCATCTTTCAGGAGTTATAGACTTTGATGATATTCAAGCAGAACACAGCTACAAACCAATGGTAACTTATTCTCAGTCGAAACTCGCATGCCTTATGTTTGCATTTGAATTACAGCGAAGAAGTGATGCAGCTGGCTGGGGAATTAGCAGTATAGGTGCGCATCCAGGTATATCAAGAACAGAATTAATACCTAATGGAGCCGGAAAGAATAGCCCAACTGGAATTGTGCGACGTTTATTTGGTCCGTTTTTATTTCAGCCAGCAGCTCATGGAGCATGGCCATCACTTTATGCTGCGACAGCAGAAAATGCAACAGGTGGAACATATTATGGACCTTCAAAAATGAGCGAAGTGAGAGGGTATCCTAAAATAGCTAAAATTGCACCACAAGCTATGGATGTTAAGGTTGCTTCAAAGCTTTGGGAGGAATCAGAGAAGTTGACAAACGTAAAGTTTATTTAATTAAAACTTAAGTAGTAAGAAATAACTAAAAACATATTATTAATCTTAAGATAAGCAGGCAGTCACTTAGATACTACTTTAAGTAATTGCCTGCTTATTTTCTATTTCAAGTTCATTTTAAAATTATTGCCTCAAGGAGATTAATAATTATCTGTTTTCTCACAGGAGCGGTTTTCTTTGCATTGCATGCATAAATGGATATATTAATTTTTCTATTCTTGTTCTACGAATATACTAGAAAGAGATAAGCCATCATCAGAATCATAGAGGGCAATTTTTAAATCGATGATATTTAAATTTTTCTTTAAATTATCTATTTGCTTTACAACCTCTTTCCTATGGGCGATCATCATCTGCTTTCTCTGTTCAGAGGTTTCAACCCCTTGCATTGCTAAGTCAATATATCTTCTAATCTCTTTAACTGGCATACCGCTATTTTTTAAACAGCAAATAAGTTTGATTACGTTCAAATCTGAATCGCTAAACTGTCTATTTCCAGTACTATTTCTTGAGACAAAAGGCAAGAGCCCTTCTTTGTCATAGAAGCGAATTGTATAAGGTGAAATATCACAAATATCGGCTACTTCATTTATTGTATACATTGATTTATTCTCCTCGAAAATTTTATAAAAAACTTTAAAACTCAGTAATACTTAGATAGAACTCTAAGTATTACTGACAGTATAAACTTAACTTCGAGAATTTACAAGGCTTTAATAGCTAGAAAGTATATGTATTCAAATTAAATAGACACAGAAATATTTAATTTTAGTTCATTGTGACAGTTCAAAATCACATTATTCTAAATTAATGATGTGGTTTTTAATTCAATTATTATTTTATATGGCAGAAGTTTAGAGAGAGGCACTTAAAAATAAAGATAATAGTGAAGCTAAAAGAAAATCTGTTAAGCCTTTTATTCTATTTTTTTGTAGAGTATTATATTCTGAAATATAGCTGTAGAATCGCTTATATTTTTATAAGTATGCGATTTGTTTGCTTTAAAATTCAAAGAATTTCCCTTTTTTAATCTAAAGCTTTTATTATCTATAATCATTTCAATTTCGCCTTGTGTGACTAGGATATATTCTTCAACTTCATCATTATGTGGTGTGGAAGGATGAATACAGCCAGACTCAAGTTCTATTGTAAATATTTCAAATCCTTTACTAATATCAAAAGGGAATATGGGATATAATCGCATTTTACTGTTTTCTTCTATTATTGGAATTATATCTTCTTGATCTATTATATTAAGCTCATCATTACTCTCATCGATAAAGACAGAAAAAGATACCTTAAGTCCAGTTGCAATTTTCCATAAGGTTGAAACCGTAGGATTAGATTGTCCTCGCTCTATTTGACCAAGCATTGCTTTGCTGACACCGGTTAACTTAGATAGTTCATCCAAACTTAAATTTCTCTTACTTCTTATATATTTAAGTTTATTTCCTATAATCAAATTTAGATTTTCCATAAAAACCTCCTTGCTATTAATCAATAGTTTTGTACATTATGGAAGAGCAATTTTCTAGATATATTTTATAGCATTCTAGAGGAAAAGTAAATTATATATTGAGCAATATAACGCATAAATATATAATATAACATATAGAAAGGGGAGATATATATGATAAAGGCATTTGCACTTGGAATAGCTGCATCATTTTTCTTTGCATTCACTTTTGTATTAAATCAACAAATGAGTGTCTCTGGAGGAAATTGGATTTGGAGCGCATGTCTTAGATATGTTTTTATGCTACCAATTTTATCTGTTATTGTTTTTTTTAAAAAAGAATTGTTTTATGTTTTAAAAGATATAAAAGAGAGAACATTTCAATGGATTATATGGAGCACAGTAGGATTTGGAATTTTTTATGCTCCACTAAGCTTTGCTTCAGCTTATGGTGCATCATGGTTAGTTGCAGGCACATGGCAGATAACAATAGTTGCGGGAGCGCTTATGTCACCATTATTTTTTAAAAATGTACAAACCGGGGCTAAAGTTACTAGAGTAAGATGCAGAGCACCTAAGAAATCTATTTTGATGTCTAGTGTGATTTTATTTGGGATATTACTAATGCAATTTGAGCATTCAAAGGCTGTCTCTGCATCACAATTGGGTATAGGCATCATACCAGTAATTTTAGCTGCTTTTGCCTATCCGCTTGGAAATCGTAAAATGATAGAGATATGTGAAAATAAGTTTACCACTTTTCAGAGAGTATTTGGGATGACTCTTTGCAGTATGCCATTTTGGCTTGCTTTGTCTTCCTTTGGTATAATTTTTGATGGTCTTCCAAGTAAGGGACAGTTAATTCAGTCTTTAATAGTTGCCATTTTTTCAGGTGTTATTGCAACTGTGCTATTTTTTAAGGCTGGAGATATGGTTGGGGGAGATACTCATAAAATGGCTATTATAGAATCAACTCAAGCTGGAGAAGTGGTGTTTACATTACTTGGAGGTATATTTGTTTTTGGTGATAAAATCCCAAATACTTTTGGAATTATAGGTATAATATTTGTGATTATTGGCATGATTTCTAATAGTCTTATGGGAAGCAGCGAAAACAAATAAAATATGATAATACTTAAGTTAAGCCGGTGTGACTTATTTAATTGAAGAAATTAAAAGCCTATTTGTTTTCATGAATCAAAACATCTGCGTGGAGTATTTTAAGAGAATTAATGGTAAATTAAAATATTTAAAGCAAAATTAACCATATATTAACCATCACTTAAACTGAAAGGAGTAACGTTAATAAGAAGGAATTATTTATTTTAGGAGGTCATATTATATGAAAATTAGTAAGAAAACTAAGTTTATTCTTCCAATTGCAGTAGCTGCAGTTGTTGCTACTTCTGCATGTCTACCTTATATAGCAGATGTTAATGCTGCTGTTACAGGAACCTCAAGCATTGAAGGCTTTTCTTTGCCTCAGGTAGCAGGTCCTTATAACATTAATGCAGGTGTTGGTTCAAATCCAAAGGAACTTGATTTCGCTTGGTTTACTCAAGCTGCTGGAAAAACTCAAGTGAAAATTTCACCCACATCTAAAATGAATGGCACACAATTTCCAGACTCTGCTGTGGTTCAGACTGCAGATCAGGCTGCCGTAAAAGCTACACAAGCTATTGATCAGGATTATTCAGTTCTTCCTCATACTAAAGGAACTCCTGAACCTGCTAATTATGGGGATAACGCTTTTAATGGAAAACCTTCAGCAGGTACTCTAACTGGTGAATATTCAAATAAGGCAACAGTAACAGGATTAGATCCAAACACACAATATTCATATTCTGTAAGTGACGAGAAAGGTAATTGGAGTCCAGTTTATACGATTACTACTCTACCTACTGATAAGGTAAGCTTTGCCGCTTTTGGTGATCCACAAATTGGTGCATTTGATGATTCTAAGGGGACTGCTAAATCCAATGCTACAGGTGGACATAAGAACTTAAATGATGATAAAACTGGCTGGCAAAACATGCTTAAGCTGGTAACTCAAAATAAAGATTTAAACTTCTTATTTTCAATGGGAGATCAAATTAACGATTATGATTACTTAACTCAACCTTCAGGTGTTCCTGATGGACAATGGTATCAATATAGAGACTTTTTCAATCCTGATCCTTCAATAAATTATATACAAAGTATGCCTTTAGCTGCGTTTTCTGGTAACCATGATCATCAAATGGGTGAATATTACGGTTATCATTACAATCAACCAAACATAAGCAAGCTTGGTGCTACAAGATATGGAAATGACGGAGACTATTGGTTTAATGCTGGCCCTGTTTTATTTATGGTACTTAATGCAAATAACTATGCTACAGCTGGTCATGATCAATTTATGAGTGAAGCTATTAAAGCTAATCCAAATGTAAAATGGAAAGTAGCTGTATGGCATCAATCTGCATACAGTGAAGCAAATCACAATACTAAGAATGAGATTGATGATCCAGTTTTAACAATTCGTAACACTTGGACAAAGATGATGGATAAATATAATGTAGATGTTGTATTACAAGGCCATGATCATTATTATACTCGTACAGCTCAAATGCTTAATGGAAATGTCATTAATCCTGATACTGGAGCATCTGAAAATTTAGAAAAGACTAATACTACTTCTATACCAGGAACTACAAATCCAAAAGCTACTTATGCAAAAAAAGATTATCCAGACAGTGTAACAAATCCTAAAGGCACAGTTTACTTTACTCTTGACACTGGAACAGGAAGTAAATATTATGACTTCAATTCAGGTAGTAACGATTCAGTTGGAGGAAGTGCAGACCATTCTTTCAGCGTTGTTGGATGGCAAGGTTATGTTCCATCCTATTCTGATGTATCTTTCACTGATAGTACATTTACAATTAAAACTTATGCAACAACAGATTACTCATTAAATAATCAATCACTAATTGATAGCTATACAATTACAAAAAACTAATTAATAAGTATTAGAAATCTTTAAAAAGATCAAGCAATCTAGTTTATATTGACTAGATTGTTTGTTATATAAAATTACGCTGCTATTATATAAGTGCAGTATAGAAATAGGAGAAATGACATGAAGGTAAAATTAGATTGGATTTCATCAATTAAAATAGGTGGTAAAGTTATTGGGCCAATTGCTGTTTTGTTTGTTTATATCATAATGGCTGTACTTTTCAGTTCTCACACGCCGATTTATAACCCATATAGTTCAGAAGCTGGCGGAGAAATGCATTACGAAACAGGTAAGGTTGTCTCAATTGATGAGCAATCAATAAACCCTTCAGGTTTTTCTGGGCTATATAGTGGAAGACAAATTGTCAGTGTCCTTATAGAAAGTGGACAATATAAGGGAAAAACTTTTCAAATTAATAATGCACTTAACTATGATACAAATTTTGTTCTTCATAATGGTCAAAATATTGTAGTGTCTGTAAATACATCCACTGGTGACACATCCTTTATAAATGCGTATATGTTTGCACCTTATCGTGTTGTTCCTTTGCTTGTACTTATCGGTCTTTTTATTGGGGCAATCTGTTTGGTAGGAGGCTGGCGTGGTTTCCATTCTGTGCTAGGGATTATATTTACATTGACCACAGTACTATTTATTTTTGTTCCATTACTTTTTCATGGTGTACCTGCTATTGAAGCAACTATTTTACTTGTTGTGGTCACTTCCTGCGTAACACTTTTTCTTGTGGGAGGCTTCGACAGGAAAACTTTGTCCGCTATATTAGGAACTGTAGCTGGGGTAATTATCTCAGTTATCCTTATGCTTGTTTTTAGCAAAATCTTGGGAGTATCTGGTTATACATCCTCTGATACAGATGCACTGCTCAATATTGCTGGTCAAAGCAAGCTGCAAGTGAAGGATCTTCTATTTACAGGGATTATTATTGCTTCATTAGGTGCTGTAATGGATATTGCTATTTCTATTGCAACTTCAATCAATGAGCTGCAAAAGCAAAAACCAGATGTTAGCTTTACGGAATTATTCAACTCTGGTATGAATATAGGACGCGATATGATGGGTACCATGACAAACACACTTATTTTAGCATTTCTAGGTGAGTCAATTTTTTCATTTATATTGATGTATTCTTATGAAGTCCAGTTTAAACAATTGATAAACTCTAACGGCATCGCAATTGATATTCTTAATGCTGTTTGTGGCGGCTTTGCAATTATTCTAACAGTTCCTATTGTATCTGGTATCACCGCTAAACTGCTTCAAGGAAAGCAAAGTTTAGATAACGAATAAGCTTTTATAGCATTATAATATACATCATGTGGACTAAGTGAAAACTTAGTCCATATTTTGTGATTCAATATATCTATAATTTGATTGCATGAGATGACGATTATCGGGCTTAAGATAATGCGATCGTTTTATTACAAGATGATATAATTATGCTAATAAAGGTTATATAACCATATTTTCACCTAATATAGTGTGATAAAGTAATTTCAAGTAAACGACTACAAATTGAAGAGCATAGGAATATAAATAAACTTTTTATAGTCAGCAGATAAAGTTTGTGACAGCAATTACAATTGATATGATTCATTGTAATTTTTGACATCAAAAAAAGATAACATACCATAGGAAAAGGGGGAATGAGGAGAGATTGGGAATAATATGAATCTAATTTTATTATTTAAGGAGGATGTATTTATGAAAAGATTAATGAGAAAAAGTGTTATGTTTATTATTGGTTTAGTACTAATAACATCATCATTTGTATCGGCAGCAAGTGCAGCAGCAAATCCTAGTCCGACATGGCATGTAGGTGAAAGAGTTATTCGTCATGGTGAAGCAAAACCATATGATTATTATGGTGCTAAGGACCCGAGCATTGTTTACTATAATGGCAAATATCATGTGTTTTATACAGGAGCAAATCAAAGTGGAGGGTGGCAGATGCTTCATACGTCTGCAAGTACAATTTCAGGACTTAAAACTGCGCCACGTAATTATATGAGTTCAATTGGAGAAAGCTATTTTTGTGCACCTGAGGTATTTTATTATGAGCCTAAGGGGCTATGGTATTTAGTATATCAAGATGGAACTTATGGGGTAGCCTATTCTACAACAAAAAATATAGATGATCCTAATTCTTGGTCAGGACCAAAATCATTTGGTATATCAGGAAATATGGGATGGGATTACTACATTGTTTGTGATGATTCATATGCGTACATGTATAATACACCAAGTGATGGTTCAGGAAAATTGTACGTACGTAAGACCTCTTTAGCTAATTTCCCAACAGGTTGGAGTGCACCTACAGTGGCTATAACTAATTCCTTCGAAGGTTCACATGTTTATAAATCACTTGCAGATGGTCAATATTATATGATTATTGAAGATCAGAAAGATGGCCGCTATTATGAATTATGGACATCAAAGAATGCTGGAGGACCATGGACTCAAGTAGCTGAAAAGTGGGCATGGCATGGTAATTTAACTTATGATGCAGATAAGTGGACAACTAATGTATCACATGGCGAAATCCTACGTTCAGGATATAATCAGAAAATGGAGATAAACGATATTAATCATGTTGATTTCCTCATTCAAGGTACTACTAATTTGAATGGCGATTATCAAAAGCTTATCTGGGACTTAGGAGTAATAAAAAATTATTAATAATCGAAAAGGAGCATCGCTCCTGATTAAAATTCAATCATTTTGCGACGCTCCCTTTAATATTAATTAAGTAAGTTTAAAAATTGCCGGATTCTTTCATTATCAGAATTATTTAAAGCATCATAGGATCCTCTTTCAATAATTTCTCCTTTATCTACAAATAGGAGTTCATCTGCAACTTCTCGTGCAAAAGACATTTTATGAGTAACAATTGCGATTGTGTAATTTTCCTTGGCAAGTTCTTTTATAAGATTTAAAACCTCTACTTCAAGTTCAGGATCTAATGCACTTGTAGGTTCATCAAAAAGCAGTATTTCAGGTTTCATCGCTAGAGCTCTTGCAATTGCAACACGCTGTTGCTGCCCGCCTGATAATTGATGTGGATAATTATTCCGTTTATCTAATAATCCGATTTTTGCTAAAAGGAGTTCAGCGTTTTTTATTGCTTGCTTTTTAGGGATTTTTAAAACTGTTATAGGACCTTCAATTATATTTTCAAGTGCAGTTCTGTGAGGAAACAAATTAAAACTTTGAAAAACCATACCTGTCTTTTTTCTATATGAGTTTATTTCAGTTTTTGTTATATTTCCTTTAGAAAAATCCAATACATCATTATTCATGATTATCATGCCTTCATCAGGTGTTTCAAGAAGGTTGAGGCATCTAAGAAGAGTGGTTTTTCCAGAACCTGACGGACCTATAATTACAGTTGTTTTATTTGATTCAATAGTCAAGTTAATATTTTTTAATATGTGTATATTATCATAATGTTTGTTTAAATTTTGAATTTCAACCATAGTTAAATCCTCCCAGCAGAGAAAAAATGGCATAAAATTTTAGCCTACAGATAGTTTCTTCTCTGAATACTTTTGTATTTGCGCTAATATTGTACAGAAAATCAGATAGACCAAAGCTACTTCGCAATATAAAACAAGAGGTTCATAGGTTCTTGCAACAATTCTCTGAGTTTCCATGAACATTTCAGTAACTGTTATGTTAGCTGCCAGTGATGTATCTTTAACAAGACTTATAAATGTATTAAAAAGTGGCGGAATTGATACTTTTGCAGCTTGTGGAAGAATAGTTCTTGTAAGAGTTTGTATATAAGTCATACCTAGGGAATAACTCGCTTCCCATTGCCCCTTAGGTATTGATAATATGGCTGCTCTTATTGTTTCAGAACTATAAGCACCAACATTTAGGGAAAATGCAATTATAGCTGATGGTATTGGATCTATCTTTATTCCAGCACTTGGAAGTCCATAAAAGATTATGAAAAGCTGAACTAAAAGAGGAGTACCTCTAAATATCCATACATAAAATTTTGTGACTTGTTTTAAAATTTTAAGGGTTGAAATTTGAACTAATGCAACTAGAATAGCTATGAGCAGTCCAATTGCAAAAGAAACCAGCGTCAGTGGAATTGAATATATGATTCCAGCTTTAAGCATAGGAAAGAGCGAGCTTTTTATAATTTCAACTATACGATCGTCAAAAAACATAAGGATACTCCTTTTTATTATTTTGTAACATCATTTCCAAAGTATTTTTCAGAGATATTTTTTAATGTTCCATCTTTATCTAATTTAGCTAAAGCATCATTTACTGCATTTACGAAAGAATCATTACCTTTACGTATTAAAACAGCATTATTACTTGCTTCATTAAGAGTATCAGCAATTTTTAATGGAGCATCTGGTTTTTGCTTTAAGTAGTCATAGAAAGCAACATCGTCATTGATTGTGGCATCTGCTCTACCACTTGCAATAAGATCTATTGACTTACTAAATTGACCATCTGTATCAACTAAATCTGCGCCGTACTTTTTAGCCATATCTGCAAAGTTACTTGTTAATCCCTGTGCTGCTTTTTTACCCTTTAAATCGTTGAAAGACTTAATGTCATTATTATCTTTACCCACTATAAGTACAGCTCTTGTTACAGTATAAGGTGTTGAAAAATCATATTTCTCTTTTCTTTCATCAGTGATTCCAACCTGATTCATAACAACATCGTAACGTTTTGCATCTAGCCCTGCTATACATGAATCCCATGGTGTTTCTATAAATTCAGCTTTTACACCAAGTTCCTTTGCGATAGCTTGTCCAACCTCTACATCATACCCAACTAATTCATTTTTATCATTATGATAAGTGTAAGGGGCATATGTGCCTTCAGTACCTATTTTTAAAGTTCCGCTGGATTTGATTTGTGCTAGTAAATCATCAGAACTTGTAGTGGATGATTGCTCAGATTTACTATTATTTGATGCAGTGTTTCCAGAACTGCCACAGCTTAATAAAGATGTAGCGGTTAATACTCCTATTAATAATAAACTAACTAGATTTCTTTTTTTCATATTTTATTCCCCCATATAATTTCTATCGATTTACTAAGAATTTAAATGATATTGTAATAATATTACACTTGTACGATATTAATTGTCAATATATATTAGTAAATTTATCGGAATAATAGAAGAACGTTATTGATCATGGTAAAAGTCATGTTATTTTCATATAAAGTTATATCTTAAAATATCAAAAGTTATAGACAAAGTTTGATGTATATGATAGGCTAGACTTATAGAGTCTTGCTAATGTTTAGTATTGTTTTTTGAATGTTAATTTGAGGGAATTAGTTAGGCCTATGAAAGAAAATAACAAATCCAAATATTTAGGTGGATTTACTTGTTGTTTTTTCGATAGGCTTTTATCAAAAATGTAAGAATAAAACGTTGTTAGGAGGATGAAAGATGTATTTTAAAGAAAAACATGGTTTTCCAAAAGATTTCTTATGGGGAAGTGCATCGGCTGCCTATCAAGTAGAGGGTGCAGCAGAAGAAGAAGGAAAAGGAAAAAGTAATTGGGATGAATTTGTAAGAATTCCAGGAAAAACATTTAAAGGTACTAATGGAGATGTAGCTGTTGATCACTATCATCGTTATAAAGAAGATATAGCTTTAATGGCGGAAATGGGATTAAAGACATATAGATTCTCTATCTCTTGGCCAAGAATTTATCCAAAGGGAAAAGGAGAAGTTAACGAAAAAGGATTACAATTTTATGATAATGTAATTGATGAATGTTTAAAGTACGGGATTGAACCAATGGTCACAATATATCATTGGGACTTACCATTAGCGCTACAGGAAGAATATAATGGGTGGGAAAGCAGACAAATCATTGATGATTTTGAAAACTATGCTGTAACATTATTTAAGCGTTATAAAGATAAGGTTAAGTATTGGATAACTTTAAATGAACAAAATATATTTACAGCACATGGCTGGATGATGGCTATACACCCACCAGGCAAGAAAAATGATTCAAAGATGTTTTATCAAGTAAATCATAATGCAAATTTAGCTCATGCTAAGGCAGTTCTTGCTTTTAGAAAGATAGTTCCAAACGGGAAAATAGGTGCCAGCTTTGCATTTTCACCAAGTTATGCAATAGATTGTAATCCAATAAATAATATAGCGAAAGCAGATTATGATGATATACAATCATTTTGGTGGATGGATGTATATGCATATGGAAGATATCCAAAAGCGGCATTTAAATATTTAGAAACACAAGGTGTTGCACCTACCTTTGAAGAAGGAGATGCAGAACTTATGAAAGCAGCAGCACAAGTAGATTTTATGGGGGTCAACTACTATCAAACTGCAGTTGTTGAGTACAATCCAATTGATGGTGTTGGAATGGCTGAAATGAATACAACAGGTAAAAAAGGAACAGCACAAGTTAGTGGTACTCCAGGATTATTTAAAAATCCACCAAATCAATACTTAAAAACTACAGATTGGGATTGGACTATAGATCCAATAGGTATAAGAATGGCTTGTAGAACTATTACAAGCAGATATGACTTACCAATAATTATTTCTGAAAATGGACTAGGTGCATTTGATAAGAAGACTGAAGATAATAAGATTCATGATGAGTATCGTATAGCGTATTTAAAGGCGCATGTAGAAGAATTAAAGGAAGCTATTAATGAAGGATGCGAAGTACTAGCATACTGCACATGGTCAATAACAGACTTATTAAGCTGGTTAAATGGATATCAAAAACGTTATGGATTTATTTATGTAGATCGTGAAGAAGAAGAAGGTGCTTCAATGAATCGTTATAAGAAGGACAGCTTCTACTGGTATCAAAATGTAATAAAGACTAATGGAGAAGAACTATAATATAAGTGTTAATCAAGTTATGAGTTATAAGTTGAGGAGGAAAAGCCTTCAGGTTTTTCAAAAAAATATATTTCAGAAATCCTCATTTTGGGAAAAAGTGAGATAAGTGAGATAAGTGAGATAAGTGAGAGTCCAAATTTTATATTTGGATTCTCGAACTTAGTTAAATTGTATATACAATTTAACTTCCTTTTGTATCTAGACTCTTGAACTTTCTTTTTGAGATTTATCCTTAACCTATCACTCATAACGTATAACTTATCATTTCCCAAGTCCATCCCAATGTTCATAAGCCTCATTTAATTCAATAAGGGAGGCTGACATATCTTTTGCAGTTATAGCACCACGAAGGCGAGCCAAGCTTGTATCGAAGGCATTTATTTCATCTCTTTCAGAACTGAATTGAACTCTTTTAACAATTTTATCCCATGTGTTTGATAAATCATCTGTATTTTTATTTGCGCTCTCCCAGTTTTCTGATTTTACATCCTGAGCAATTAATTGTATCGATTCAGGAATGTTATCATTTTTTCCTAATGGATTCTTTAAAAACCCGCCACTAAGCATAATCAGTACAAAAGAGAACAATGCCACAATAGGAATAGATATGACTAGAAATTTTCGCATAAAAATCACCTCATTTATTTTTCATATTCCTTGGTTTATAGTTGAGCATGGAATCTACTTATAAAATTTTGCCTATATATAATTTAAGAAAAGCCGTAGGCTTTTCCACTACAACTCATAATTCATAACTTTTTATTAGTATGGTCCTTTATAATCTCCAATATCGGTTACTTTCCTAATGTGATCTTCATATTTATCTATGTACAAAGAACCGGAAGGGGTAAGTGTCGCAAGAAACACTTCTGAAATGTCTTTAACTTCATTCATTTTCAATTGATCAGTAAGCCATTTCTCAGTTTTGTTGAGTTGCCTCAAATTTTCATTTATGAGAACTCCATCGTAAATAAGTTCTGTACTTATACCACTTGGTGCTTTAACGATATTCATATCTTTAGGAGTCAAAGGTTCATAATCAGGTTTCTTCAGCACTGATAATTGGCCATTTGGTTCAATAATTGCAAAATCCACCTGTGATAAATCAAAGACATCCTTATTTCTTAATAATGCCATTATATCAGCTGCGGTATATCTCATTTTTCTTAATACATCTTCCATTATCTTTCCATTCATAATAACAATTGCAGGTTCACCTTCTATGTATTTCGCTACATATCTCCATTTTTCGGTGATATATTCCATTAAATACCCAAGCAAAGCCCAAGCGAAAAGACCAACAAAATGTGGCCAGGCCCGACTAGATAAATCTGTAGTAAGAGTTGCAGCAATAGAACCAATTGTTATTCCAAGGGCATAATCAAAAAATGTTAGTTGGCTTATTTGCTGCTTACCTAGTATCTTTGCAAAAATGAGCAAAGAAAAAAATGCGATAATTGAACGTACAAGAACAACTAATCCTTCATTCAACGTTTATTCCTCCTAATCTTAAGTAATCTATAGTTATTATTTAACTTAAAGTAATTTTTATACTAATTTGTAACTAATATTTAACATAAGTAATACTTTTGCAATACGAGTGATGATACCGATTTAATGAGCATTTATGTCGAAATGGATGAAAAAATAAGGTTTTCGATTGCCAAATATTATGGTATTATATTTTTATAAGAAAATACATAACTCAAAGCATAAAATGGGATATCATGTAAATAAAGTAGTCACAATATCAAATAAACAAATTAAATGTTAAGTTAATTGAGGGGTTATGTGATAATAAGGGGGAGAAAAATGGACATATTTTTGGTCTTAGGTATGATTGGAGGCTTGGTAGTTGTTGTTACCGCAATGGTATTAAAAGGAGCCAGTATATCTATATTATTAAGTGGTGAAGCAATAATGGTAATCCTTGTGGGAACAGTAATAGCATTATTAAATTCGTTCCCAAAAGGCGAATTTGTCAAACTTCCTAAGATTTTTGGAGTACTATTCAGTAGTAAAGGTCAAGAAGATCCTGCTGAAGTAATAACAATGCTTGTAGAAATGTCTCAACAAACAAGAAAAGATGGATTATTATCGCTTGAAAGTACAGTACAAAACCTAGATAATAAATTTATGAAAAAGGGACTGGAAATGGTAGTAGATGGATTAGAACCTGATCTTATAAGAGAGGTCTTAGAAATTGAGATTGAAGGCCTTGAAGAGAGACATCGTCTTGGTGCTACGGCATTTGCAACTGCGGGAGGTACAGCACCTACACTTGGAGTTTTAGGAGCGGTTATCGGATTAATTGGAGCTCTTGGAAATCTAAATGATATTGATAAACTTGGAGAAAGTATATGTTCAGCCTTCGTTGCAACTGTTTATGGTATTTTCACTGGATACTTAATTTGGCATCCATTTTCAAACAGATTAAAAAGAAAGTCTTTAGAAGAAGTAAAAAATATGAATATTATGCTTGAGGGAATATTAGCTATTCAAGCAGGGAATAATCCAAAGAGTATTGAAAGAAAGCTAGTGGGTATGTTAGAGCCAAAACAAAGAGTTAGATTCGAAGAAAACAATGATAAGTAGTTTAGAGGAGAATAGCTATGAGTAAGAAAAAACAACATCAAGAAGAACATGTTGATGAAGCATGGCTTCTTCCATATTCAGATATGCTGACTCTTTTACTAGCACTATTCATTGTTATGTTCGCAATGGGACAAACAGATAAATCAAAATTTGAGGCAATGGCTCAGGAATTTAATATAATTTTTGCTGGCGGCAGTGCAATGATGAACAATAGTGGTGATTCCGCAGTTATCCCTTCAGGAAGTCCTACAGAAGCTCAAGCAATTAAAAGTGATTCTGAATTAGAAGAAGATAAAATGAATGAAGTTAAAAAACAGTTAGAACAAGAGATTCAGCAAGAAGGTTATGCAGATAAAATTAAGGTTGAACTTAATGGTGATGGATTAGATATTGCAATACAGGATGTTGTACTGTTTAATTCTGGAGAAGCAGATGTGCTCCAAAATGTATCACCATTGCTTTCGAAGATTTCTGATATGCTTCAAGGATTAGACAATAAAATTAAAGTCGTAGGTCATACAGATAATGTTCCTATAAGTAATTCAAAGTTTCGTTCAAACTGGGATTTAAGTGCAATGCGAGCAATAAATGTAATGAACTTTATGACTACTACAGGGAAAGTTGCTCAAGATAGAATGTCAATTCAAGCATACGGTGATCAAATGCCTAAATATTCGAATGATACAGAGGAAGGCAGAGCGAAAAACCGAAGAGTTGAAATAGTTGTAGCTCGTAAATATCCTTCAACTACGGATGAAAATACAAAGCCAAATCAATAATATGAATAAAAATTAATAAATATAAGATCTTAGTGGTAAGAGGCATGCAATTAAATTATATTAATTGCATGCCTTTCGTTTTTTAAAACTAAAAAATATAAAGATGAATTATCCATGAATCTTTTTTATTATATTTTGTGCAATCAGCATTTTGGACTATCATAATAGTGCAATCTGCATTTAAAACTATGACCTGTGGTACTTAAAAGATGTTGATAAAGAATTTAATATATAAGATATATGAATAACTTATGCATTTATTATTAAGAAAACCTATGAAAAACAATTGGAGGAGGAATTATGAGATTTCTAAAAGATATAAAAATTAGAACAAAATTAGTAATGGGTTTTGTAATAGTAGCACTTATAGCAGGAGCTGTAGGTGGAATTGGAATCTCTAAAATATACAGTACAGATGTAGGGTATACTGATTTATATAAAAATTACGGAGTAAGTATTGGAGATATTGAAAGTGTATCTGTTTCATATCAAAAAATAAATATTAGTTTATATAATCTTATCATGGAAAGAGATAAAGCTGATAAGACTAAATATATAAATGAAATAAAGGATTATGAAAGCGTTATTAATGAAAAATTGTCACAATTTGAGCATTCGGTTAAAACTGAGGAAAATAAAAGAGAGTTAGATAATCTTAAAGCATTACTGGACAAGTATCGCATTATTGAAGATGACATTATTGATTTGATTAATTCTGGGAAAGTAGATCAGGCATATGAAATGGTTACTTCAGATGCAGCACAAAATTTATCAGATAAAATAAATAATTCTATAGATAAATTATATGAATCTAAAATATCTAATGGTAATAATAAATCAGAACAGTATTCATTAGAGGTTAGATATACAATTATAACTATGATTATCACGATTGCTATAGCAGTGATTTTAGCTATAAGCCTTGGAACTATAATTTCTAAAGCAATAAATAGAGCCCTATTAAAGCTTATATACGTGACAGATGAAATAAGTAGTGGAAACCTGGATATAGATATTATAAGTGACTCAAAGGATGAAATAGGGATGCTTACAGAGGCTATGAGAAAAATGAGATGCAAATTAAATGAAGTCATAGAGAATATAAGCCTTGCAGCCAAGCAGGTTACAGTTGGTTCAAATCAGATAGCAGATTCTGCTGTGGTTTTATCTCAGGGGGCTACAGAGCAGGCTAGTGCTACTGAAGAATTAACAGCTTCTATTGAAGAAATATCTTTTCAAATTAAAGTAAATGCAGAAAGTGCGAAAAAGGCTAATGTTATAGCTAATAACACAAAAGAGAGTGCAGTTAAGAGAAATAGTGAAATGAAACTGATGCTTAATGCAATGGATGAAATTAATGCATCGTCTAAAGATATATCAAAAATAATTAAAGTGATTGATGAAATAGCATTTCAAACTAATATACTTGCCCTAAATGCGGCGGTAGAGGCAGCAAGAGCAGGACAATATGGAAGAGGATTTACAGTTGTTGCTGAAGAAGTACGGAATTTAGCCGCAAGGTCAGCAAATGCTGCTAAAGAAACTACAGAGATTATAGAAGAATCTCTTATTAAAATTAAGGATGGGACTAATATTGCAAATCAGACATCGGAAGCGCTTGAAAGTATTGTAGGCGATATTGAAGAGGTTGCAGGAATAATTAATGGAATATCAGAAGCATCAGATGAACAGGATTCTGGAATGGCTCAGATTTCACAAGGAGTAATACAAATATCCCAAGTGGTGCAGAGCAATTCAGCTACAGCAGAAGAAAGTGCTGCTGCAAGTGAAGAATTAGCAGGACAGGCAGAAGTTTTAAGACAGCAGGTTAATATGTTCAATTTATCAAAAGATACTGACCAAGATTCTCTTGTAGAACAAAAGAATGATGATCAGACGCAGCCTTATGTTCAGAGTATAAAGAGTAACATTAGTATAGAGAAAGTTGATAATGGTATCAAAAATGCAAAAGAACTAAAACCAAAAAAGATAATACTAAGTGATGATGAATTTGGAAAATATTAAAGATAAGGTGAAATTATGATTACAATTACAGAAAAAGAATTTATACAATTGTCTCAATACATAAAAGATAATTATGGAATAAATCTTAAAGTAGAAAAAAAGATGCTTGTAATAGGGCGCTTACAAAATGTATTACTGGAACATAATTTTGAAAGCTTTTCTCAATATTATCAATATATAATTTCTGATAAAAGTGGAAAGGCAGTCAGTACATTAATTAATAAGATTACTACTAATCATACATACTTCATGCGTGAAAAGAATCATTTTGAATATTTAAGAGATACAGTACTTCCATATTGGGCTCAAAACATTAAAGATAAAGATTTTAGAATGTGGTCAGCAGGATGCGCATCAGGTGAAGAGGCATATACAATTGCAATGATATTAGATAGCTTTTTTGCTGAGAAGAAGTTATGGTGGGATAAGAAGATACTCGCTACGGATATATCTGAGAAGGTATTAAATATTGCAAGAGAAGGTATATATCAAAAAGATAAAATCTCACCTTTACCTGAAGTATGGAAAAAGAATTATTTACAGAATTATGATGCGGAAAATTTAATATTTACAGATAAAATAAGAAATGAGATCGTATATAGGAAATTTAATTTGATGGATAAGGTGTTTCCATTTAAGAGAAAATTTCATGTGATTTTTTGTAGAAACGTAATGATTTATTTTGATAGTAAAACTAAAATTGAATTAGTACGTAAGTTCTATAATAGTATGGAGCCAGGAGGGTACCTTTTTATAGGTCATTCAGAATCCTTAACTGGGGAAAATGTAGGCTTTAGATATATAATGCCGTCTGTATATAGAAAAGAATAGGGAAAACTAAAGGCGACAGTAAGTTTATAACTGTCTTAAGCGATGATGCAAAGAGAAGGTGATATATGTGAGTGTAATTAGAGTACTAGTGGTAGATGATAGCGTTGTATTTAGAGAGGCTATATCAAGAGGAATATCAAGAGACCCTAAAATAGAGGTTGTTGGGAAAGCAGTGGATCCATATGATGCAAGGGATAAGCTTTTAGAATTAGATCCGGACATAATGATTTGTGATGTACAGATGCCTAAGTTAAATGGTGTAGAATTTATAAGAAGGCTTCTTCCACAATATAAAATTCCAATAATAGTAGTAAGTTCGTTAAGCGACGTTGTTTTTGATGCTTTGAATGCTGGAGCTGTAGATTTCTTAAGTAAGCCGGATGCTAGCATTCAAAATGGTTTTGAAAATTTTATAACTGAGCTGATAATGAAGGTAAAAGGCGCAGTAAACGTAAATTTATCAGCTAATCTAACAAGATTAATAGCAACAGGTTCAGATAAGATTGGGGAAAAAAGTGATATTCGTGCCTATAATAATAAAGTAATTGCTATAGGAGCATCCACTGGTGGTACAGAAGCTATTTATAGTATATTAAAAGTTCTCCCAAGATCAGTGCCTGGAATAGTGATAGTTCAGCACATACCGCCAGGATTTTCAAAGATGTTTGCAGAAAGACTTAATATGCAGACACACTTTGATGTAAAAGAGGCAAAGACAGGCGATATAATTGAACCTGGAAAAGTATTAATAGCACCAGGTGATAAACATATGAAGATAAAAAAATTAGGTGATAAATACATGGTTGAAACTTTAACTGGAAATAAAGTTAATGGTCACTGTCCATCTGTAGATGTACTTTTTGAGTCTGTTGCGAAAATAGCAGCTAAACATGCAGTTGGAGTAATTCTTACAGGAATGGGGCACGACGGAGCAATAGGACTTATGTCCATGAGAAAAGCAGGGGCAAAAACCATCGGTCAAGATAAGCAATCTTCAGTTGTATATGGAATGCCCAAAATGGCTTTTGACTTAGGAGCCGTAGAAAAACAAGTTTCTTTATCAAAAATACCTAGAACTATATGTGATATTATAAGTTAAAGCAATAACTAAAACTGTAATAAGTTATATAAGAAAGTTCTGCGGATTTTCAAAAAATATACATTTCAGAAATCACATTTGCTAAAAAGATGTTCCGCAAAAGTGAGGGTTTAAGCCTTGCACTTGGCTATCAAAACATTTTCTGTAAGAATTTTATGGTTTATTACCCTAACTCTCTTTTTGGCGTATATATAGAATAATTATTTGGACTTTTGTGTGTACCTATACTAGAAATCATATACATTTTTATGAAATAGGCATGTGAAATTAAGCTGATGAAAGTTCTTAAATGGAGCTTGTTCCATTTAAGAACTTGCTTCGGGAGCATGCAGAAATGGATACAAGCTCCATTTTAGAACTTTCCAGCGAAAATTTCATAAGTCCTGTGGAATAAAAATGTATGTGATTTCGGTAAGTTACCACATAAATAAATCAAAGTTGATTATCTATATATTTATACAAGCCCATTTTTTACGGCATATACTGCGAGTTGGGTGCGGTCTTTTAGTTGAAGCTTTGATATAATCTCGGTGATTATATTTTTTACAGTTCCCTCAGCAATAAATAGAGCTGTTCCAATTTCCTTATTGTCTTTCCCATCAACAATCATAGCTACTATGTTTAATTCCCTTTCTGTTAAAGACACATTTATACCTTCAATAGCAATAGTCTTTTTTTTAGTCTTCTTATTTTCTTTATACAGATTTGATACAAAAGGATTTAAAACATCCTTGGTGATTATCCCAAGTCCTAATGAAGCGCTCTTTATTGAAAGTATAAGTTCTTCTGTACTTATATCTTTTAAAATATATCCATCTGCGCCACTGCTTATAGCGTCAGTTACATCATTTGTATCGTTAGATGCAGTAAGAATTAATACTTTTATTGATGGAAATTTAGATTTTATTAATTTTGTAGCTTCTAGTCCATTACATACTGGCATAGATAAATCCATTAAAACTACATCAGGCTTATATTCTTTACATAAATCATAAGATTCATTACCGTTAGTAGCGCAAGCAACAACCTTTATGTCACTATTATTTTCAATTATATTCTTAAAACTTTCCCTCAAAAGCTTTTGATCTTCAGCAATAATAACCCGTATCATAAAAACCCCTCACTATCCAATAAAGTAATATATTAGAAATTCCCCTAAATTTACAAAATCCAACATGAATTAAATACAAATAAATTCATATCAATGTAAAAATTATACCATGTTTATACATGAGAGAACAATGTATAAAGAAGCATCTAAGTTGGTTTAATTTTCTAAGAAGTAAAATTAGATACGTAAACTTAAATTTAATGAAGCATTTTGTCTAAAAATGCATTTTGCATTTTTCATTTATTTGTTGTGCAATTTGCATTTTATTGTATGACCTGCGGTACTACAAAGCTACTATAAAAACATTTAAAATAATACTGTTAATAGAAAAAAGTAGAAGTTTATATAAATTAAGCGAAGGGAGAAGAATTTATGAAGAGAGCATTAGTTGTAGATGATGCTGCATTCATGAGAATAGCATTAAGAAAGATTTTAGAAAAGAGTGGTTTTGAAGTTGTAGGTGAGGCAGATACAGGAATAAAAGCTGTACACCAATACAGGATGTTAAAGCCAGATATTGTAACTATGGATTTGACTATGCCAGAGCTTGGAGGAGTAGAGGCAATAAAAATGATTAAATCCATTGATAATAATGCTAGGATCATAGTTATTTCTTCTATGGGACATGAAATTAATGTTAAGGAAGCTATAATAGCAGGTGCAGTATCATTTATAGTAAAACCATTTAAGGAAGAAGTTATATCGAAGCAATTGATGAATTTTGGTGAAAAAATATAAAAACAAAGATTTTATACTAAGGAATGCAAAAATAAACACGGGTACAACTTGAGCATGAAAATTAGATGATTCAGTATTTGGTGGAGGGAATTAAAATGTTTACTATGGGAAATTCAAAAATAAAAAATAAGATCGGTTTAATATTTATATTGATAATTGCGATAGAGTGCATATTATCGGCTATAGCTTATAAAGGAATAGATGCACAAAATTATATTTTAATAATTTTATTAGGTGCAGTATTTTTTACGATAATCTTGGGAGTATTACTTATAAATTCGATTGGTAAATCAATAAGAAACCTTAATAATACAATTGTTAAAATTGCAGACGGAGAATTTGATGAAAATATAAGTGTAGAAATCAAAGATGATTTTGCTGAACTAGGTGATTCTCTAAAAACAGTAATGAATGATATAAAAAGTGTAGTTAATGATTCTAATTTTATTGCAGAATCAATTAAAAAAGGAAATTTTGATATAAAACTAGATAGTACAAATTACAAAGGATCATGGAAAATTATAAGTGAAAATAATTTAAGTACAGCAAACATATTTATAAAGAATATTAGAACCGCTTCAAATTACATAGAAAAAATAAGCAAGGGAGAAATCCAAACAAAATACAGTGAAGATGAATCTGGAGAATTCAGTACTGTCAAGAAAAACATTAACGGGCTTATTGATAACCTGAATGCTTTTGAAAAAGAGATATACTGGTTAAAAGATACTTTCAAGTTAGGAAATACAAGAGATAAAATAGATTCTTCTAAATTTGAAGGCGTATTCAAGGAAATGACAGAATGCATAAATGATACAGTATGGGTATCAATAGATGTATTTTTACAACTATTTGGGATGCTCAAAGCATATTCAGAAGGAGATTTATCAGCTCAGCTTGAAGAACAGCCAGGAAGATACAATTTGGTAAAAGAACATTTGGATAAATTAAGAGGAAACTTATTGTCTATAGCTAAAGAACAGATTGATGTAGCTGACGAGATTAAAAAAGGTAATTTATCTAAGAGAATGGATTCTTCACATTTTAATGGCTCATGGGCTGAAATGACAGATGGAATTAATGGAATAATAGAAGCTTTTGTAGAGCCAATAAATGTAACAGCAGATTATGTTAAGAGGATAAGCAACGGTGATATACCAGAAAAAATAGAAACTGAATACTATGGTGAATTTAATAATACAAAAAATAATTTAAATATGCTGATTGATACTTTAAATATGTTCATAAAAGAAATTAATTGGATGAACGATACCTTTAAACTAGGAAATACAAGAGATAAAATAGAGGTTTCTAAATTTAATGGAGCATATAAACAAATGGCTCAAAGTGTAAATGACGCAATGTGGATATCTGTAGATGTATTAATAAAAATCTTTGCTGTATTAAAATCATATTCAGAAGGTGATTTAACAGTCGAACTTGAAAAATTACCGGGAAGATTTGGAATTGCTAATGATAGTTTAAATGGATTAAAAGATAATATTCTTAAAGTAGTTGATGAACAAGTAAGGGTTCTTTCAGCAGCGGCATCGGGCAACTTGCAGGTAAGAGGAGAGGAAGAGAAATTTGATGGAAGCTTTAAAGAGCTTGTAAACATAGTAAATAGAGCTGTAGATGCTTTTGCCAAACCAATAGGAGAAATAAACAATGCACTTATAGAGATGTCAAAAGGTAACTTAGACATAACTGTTCAAAATACATACAGTGGGGATTATGGAAGCATAATAAATGCTTTAAATGCATCCATACAAGAACTTAACCAAGTACTTACAGCTATAAATGTTTCAGCAAGTGAAGTGGCAGCAGCATCTATTCAAGTTTCAAATGCAAGCCAAAGCTTGTCACAAGCATCAGCAGAACAAGCAAGTGCAGTTGAGGAAGTAACAGCTTCACTATCAGAAATAGGAGAGCAGACAAGATTAAATGCTTCAAGTGCTAATGAAGCGAATGATTTAGCTGTAAAAGCTACAACAAATGCTATAAACGGAAATGCAGAGATGGATAATATGCTTAAAGCTATGAATGAAATAAATGAAGCATCTGAAAATATTTCTAAGATAATAAAAGTAATAGATGAAATAGCTTTCCAAACAAATATATTAGCACTTAATGCAGCTGTAGAAGCAGCAAGGGCAGGACAACATGGTAAAGGCTTTGCAGTAGTTGCAGAAGAGGTTAGAAATCTTGCAGGAAGAAGTGCAAATGCTGCTAAAGAGACCACAGTTTTAATAGAAGGATCTATTAAAAAGGTAAATGCAGGAACAGAAATAGCTAATAATACAGCTGAGTCATTAAGTGCCATAGTTGATGATATCAGAAGTACTTCTGAAATAGTGAGCAAAATTGCAGCATCATGTGATGAACAGGTACTAGCTGTGTCTCAAATAAATGAAGCTATACATCAGATATCAAAAGTTACTCAAATGAATTCTGCTACATCTGAGGAAACAGCCTCTTCAAGTGAAGAGATGTCAAGTCAGGCAGAAAATTTAAAAGAAAGAGTTGCACAATTTAAGTTAAGAAGAAAAGCTCAAGGTAGAATATTCTTAGATAATAATGAAAAAGAAAATATGTTAGGAATGGATAATGCTGTGGATAATGGACAACTTAATAGACTATCCAATCTAAGCGCAAGAAACGAGATAAATTTAGATAATATGGATTTTGGGAAATATTAATATAGATATAAAACATATTAACTAGATTTATAATTTGCAACTGATATTTTTGATATGTTTAGGTAATAAATTAGCTTTTTAAGTTGTTTATTTATATAAGATGTAGAGGGAGCGATATGATGAGTGAAAATATAATTAGTACTATTGAAGATACAGAAGAAGATACCCAGAAGGAAAAATATCTTACTTTCTTACTTGATAATGATTCTTATGGTATAAGTATAAATAATGTTATAGAGATTATTGGAATACAGCCAGTAACATTAGTTCCAGAGCTGCCAGATTATATAAAGGGAATAATTAATCTTCGTGGGAAAATAATTCCTGTTATGGACGTTAGGCTAAGGTTTAAGAAAGAATTTAGAGAATATAATGATAGAACCTGCATAATAGTTGTAGATATAAATGAATTATCAATTGGTCTTATTGTTGATAGTGTATCAGAAGTGTTAGTAATATCAGATCAAGATATTATGCCGCCACCAAATTTAAATAATGCAAACAACGGATATATAAAGGGCATAGGTAAGGTTGGCAAGGAAGTTAAGTTGATTTTAGATTGTAATAAATTAATAGGTGATGAAGAAACTGATATTTTAAATAATGCTGAATAGCTGTCAGGAGGAATTACAATGGAATGGTTTTACAATATGAAAATAAGATCAAAAATATTATTAGGATTTTTAATAGTGGTTTTTATAGCTGGATTTATAGGAATTTTAGGAGCTATTAATATTAACAAAATTAATGAGCTTGATACAAAACTATATGAAAAAATGACTGCGCCTTTAGGAGATGTAATTGACGTATGTAATTCTTTCAATGATGTAAGAGCATATGCAAGAGATGCATTGCTTGCAGAAAATTCTTCTGATGTCCAAGAGTATCAAAATAAAATTAATGATTCAAGTGATAAGTTTGATTCTAGTCTTACTAAAATTAAAGAAACTACACTCACAGATGAAGGTGAAAAAGCCATAAATGAATTAGAAAGTTCAGAAGCAGATTATTTGGATATAGTAGATAAATCAATTCAGTTAAAGAATCAAGGAAAAGACGAGGAGGCACTAAAGCTTTTTTATGATCAAGGAAAAGTAGCATTACAAAAACTACAAAGTAATGCTGATAAATTTGTTGACCTAAAGTTAAATATTGCCAAAGAAACAGCTGAAGGCAATAATAAAACAGCTGATAATACAACCATATTAACCATGGCAATTTTAATTGTAGGAATAATAGCAGCAATATTTATAGGAATATTTATTTCAGCATCAATAAGTAAACCTGTTCGTAAAATAATCAAAATAGCTGATAAGGTAGCTGATGGAGATTTTGATGTAGATATTAATATGCAAAGTAAGGATGAAATTGGTTTACTAGCAGGAGCTTTTAGAAGAATGACTGAAAAGCTAAATAGTACTATGCATACTATAAATGCAGCAGCTGAACAAGTTGCAGCAGGATCAAGACAAGTGTCGGATTCCAGTGTATCTCTTTCTCAAGGTGCAATGGAGCAGGCAAGTTCCATAGAAGAATTAACATCATCTATGGAAGAGATATCTTCTCAAACAAAAATGAACGCTGAAAATGCTACAAGTGCTAATGATATTGCAGTAAGTGCTAAATCAAATGCAGAAGATGGATATGAACAAATGAAGGAAATGCAAAAAGCAGTAGTTGAAATAAATAATTCTTCAACAAACATCTATAAAATTATAAAAGTAATTGATGAAATTGCATTCCAAACTAATATTTTAGCATTAAATGCGGCAGTAGAAGCAGCTAGAGCAGGGCAGCATGGTAAAGGGTTTGCAGTTGTTGCTGAAGAAGTAAGAAATTTAGCAGCAAGGTCTGCAAAGGCTGCTAAAGAAACAGCAGATATGATTGAAGGCTCAATTAAGAAAGCAGAGGCGGGAACCAATATAGCTGATAAAACTGCTGGAGCATTAAACAAAATAGTAGAGGATACTGTGAAGATTGCTGAGTTTATTAGTCAGATAGCAATAGCTTCAAATGAACAGGCAGAAGGTATTGAACAAATTAATCAGGGAATAATGCAGGTATCAACCATAGTTCAGAGCAACTCAGCAACAGCAGAAGAAAGTGCATCAGCTAGTGAGGAATTGGCTTCTCAGGCTGAAATGCTTAAGGATCAGGTTAAGCAATTTAAATTAAAATAAGAATGATAATTTATTTATATAAATTTTATTATCATATTGCTATTTAAATCATAAATCTTTATCTATTCATATTAAATGTAATAGTAAGTTATCATTAAAAATTATATAGATATGATGAAGAAAATATAAAAATAGAATACACATCATAAGGATAATTATTACGTAGGATAATTTGAAATATATTTAATAAATATAAAACACGCTGTTATCAAATATAGGAAGCAGCGTGTTTTATAATAGTTATATTTATGCAATATTAATAAAGACAGAACGTTCTTTAAAAAAATTTGCAATCTCTATTTCAGCCCTACTGCTTATAATAAATAATTCATTTAAGTCTGATTCGAGGTATGTAAGATAATTAGATCTTAAAGAATCGTTAATTTCAGAAGCTTTTGCATACACATCGGTTAGTCTGTAATTGCCAGAGACTCCTTTAATATCATGAATTATCTTTTGGATATTTTTTAAGTCTTTTTCAGCAATAAAGATTTTTAACTCTGATAATGATGAATTTATTTCATTAATTAATTCAGAATAAAGTTCTGATATTTCAGAAATGCTTAATCCTAAATCTTTAGCAAAGCCAGTTATATCATATTTACTATAATAATTCATAATTACTTCCTTTCTACAGTAGTTTATTTCATATTTAATATATTTGAAATTCTTTTAACGAACTCTGGTATGTTAATTGGCTTGGTAATATAATCAGAAAAACCGAGAAAATGAGCTTGTTCTATATCCTCTGGCATTGCATTTGCACTAATGGCTATTACAGGTATATTAGAAGTCTCATCATGATTCTTTAATATTTCAAAAACTTTGTAACCATCCATTCCAGGAAGATTAATATCAAGTAATATTAAGTCTGGTTTGTTTTCTATAGCTAAATTGATGCATAATTCTCCAGAAGGTGCTGAGAGAATTTTTAGATTAGAGCTGATTTGATTAATAATATGCTCAACAAGTCGTAAATTGGCAGGATTGTCTTCAACGTGTAATATTTTATAAGGTTTAGATTCTAAAAAAGGCTTTTTAACTTTTAATGAAATTAGATTTTTATATTCTTGTCTAACATTAGATTCTATACAGGGCAGTTCAATCCCAAAATGACTTCCAATATTTTTTTTACTGACAACAGAGATTTTACCATTCATTAATTCAGTAAGCTGCTTAACCACAGAGAGGCCAATGCCTGATCCTTCTATTATATTATTTACGTTATTTAAGCGATAGAAAGGTTTGAAGATTAAAGTTAAATCAGACTCTAATAAACCAATGCCAGTATCGATAACATGAAATTTATATGTCTCATTAATTCGCTCATAATAAAAAACTACTTCACCTTTTGGTTTATTATATTTAATTGCATTAGATAATAAATTGATTAATATTTGTTTTAAACGAGTTTTGTCAGCATAAACAAACTCATCTGACTTTGGGAGGTTTGGAGTAATAATTTTAATCTCATGTTCATTAGCTAAAGGGCTTACAATGGAAAGAGTTTCTTCCATAATTGATTTAACGGGTACTGAATTCATAGAAATATTTAATTTCCTAGATTCTATTTTGGCTAAATCCAATACCTCATTTACCAACTCAAGAAGATGGTTACTAGCCTTTAATATTTCATTAACGCTTTCATTTTGTGAAGCCGTAAGCGGTGCTTCAGGATCTAATTGTAGAATTTGTGAAAAGCCTAAGATTGCATTAAGCGGAGTCCTAAGTTCATGACTCATATTGGATAAAAATTCAGATTTAGCTTTGTTAGCTTTTTCAGCCTCTTCCTTAGCTTTAAGAATAGATTGAATAAGTTCCTTTTGTTTAATTTCAGATTGCATATTTGATGAATTATTATCTGATTTATCTGAAGGTTGACCATTGTAAATTAAATTTACTAATTTTTTTGCTCCCATAATTCAAAATTCTCCTCATAAGTTTTCAAAAAAATAATATAATACTGATAATTTTACAAAAAAATAATACCTCTCACTAATTAATATACCATATTTTACATTAAAATTTAACTGAATATTAGTATTTTTCTATAAATTTCAAAAATTAATTAAGGCACATGAAAGAAAATAATAGACCAAAATAGGCAAGCATACTGGTCTGTTATTTTTTTGATTGTGCCTAAAAGCATAATATGACATGATGCTGTCATATTATTAGTGATATATTGTTATAAGTAATGGAAATTTATTATATAAGTTGCAATAGCAATTTTGTATTGATAAATTAAAGAAACTCTGCAAAGACTTCAGGCATAATTGTGAATTGTAAATTGCAGCATATATATGAATAATTGAAAGGGAGTATATATAATGGATTATGAGATAGTATATCTAAAAGAAAAAATTGTTACTGGTATTAAAATTAGAACAAATAATAATGATCCTACAATGAAGAATGATATAAGTAATCTTTGGAAAAGGTTTCTGGAAGATGGAATTTATCAATCAATTCCTAATAAGAAAAATGAGAATATTATTGGATTATACACTAATTATGAAAGTAATTTTAATGGAGATTATGATGCTATGATCTGCTGTGAAGTATTAGAAGAAAAAAAGTTCTTAGAAAAGGTTGAAGTGAAGAAAATTACAGCAGGCAAATATGCAAAGTTTATTATTAAAGGTAATAATAAAGAAGCAGTAGCAGAATTTTGGGCTAAGCTTTGGACAATGAAATTAGATAGAAAATATACCTTTGACTTTGAGGAATACCAAACTGATTGGAATATGAACAATAGAGAAATAAATGTATATATATCAATAAATTAAAGAGACGCATTTGTTAAAAAATTATACAAAGAAAGAGGAAAACTCATGGAATTTATAAGTGCTAAAACAATTGTATCAGGATATTCTGAAAGCAATGCTTGGTTTGGAGATAATTATACTATGAATATTTATAAGGGATGCTGCCATGGATGTATTTATTGTGATAGCCGTAGTGAATGTTATAGAATAGACAATTTTGATGTGGTAAGAGCAAAAGAAAATGCCCTAGCATTAATTAATAAAGAACTTAAGTCTAAAAAAAGAACTGGTGTAATAGGGACTGGTGCCATGAGTGATCCTTATAATCCTTTTGAAAGAGAATACAAACTCACGAGGGGAGCTTTAGAGCTTATCAATACATACGGATTTGGGGTGTCACTTATAACAAAAAGTGACTTGGTTATAAGAGATATTGATATTTTAAAGAAAATAAAAAGCCATTCTCCAGTTTTAGTAAAGATAACAATAACAACCTGTAGTGATGAACTTTGTAAAAAGATAGAGCCTAATGTTGCAGTATCCTCAAAAAGATTTTCTGCAATAAAAGAACTTTCAGAAAACGGAATCTTTGCAGGGATACTGCTTATGCCAGTACTTCCATTCTTAGAGGACGATGAAGAAAATATAAGAAACATAGTTAAAAAGGCTTATGAAAATGGTGCTAAGTTTATATTTCCATCCTTTGGTGTGACTTTAAGGCAAAATCAAAGAGATTGGTATTATAAAAAACTTGATGAAAAGTTTCCGGGAATTAAGCAAAAATATATAAAACAATTTGGAAATAACTATGAATGTTATTCTCCAAAGGCAAAACAATTGTGGAATCTTTTTAAAGAAGATTGTGAAAGATACGGGATAGTATACAAAATGAGCGATATCATTAAGGCCTATAAGAAAGGATATGAAAAAGATCAACTTTCATTATTTTAGCTGTAAAATTTTAAGAAGTATAAATTTAGAGGGGAAAATTTCATGAATTTAACGTTTGAAATAAGATCATTATATGTTTGTGTTAGAGAGATGGAAAGAGCAATTAAATTTTATGAAGAGTTATTGGGGGAAAAGGTCTTTAAAGAAGATGAAATATATAGTGTATTTGTAATTAATAACTTTAGATACGGGTTATTTGCAAATGAAAAGATGAATGAACTCAAGGTATGGGGAAATAACTGCTTGCCAAGCTTTGAAGTAAATGACATTGATTTAGTTCAGAAAAAACTTGAGAAGCTCAATTGTCCAATTATTTTTCCGCTAACAATTATAGGGGACAATAAAGTATTAGAATTCCTAGATAGTGAAGGGAATGCCATAGAAGTAACTTGTCCAATGCATTAGAATAGCAATAAGTAATAAATTAAATTTTTGATTTATTTATATACAGTTGATTATAATAAAGTTAGGTGATGAAGATGCAGATTAATAGGTTGTTTGAGATAGTATATATTTTATTAAATAGAAAAACAATAACAGCAAGAGAACTTGCAGAACATTTTGAAGTATCAGTAAGGACAATTTATAGAGATATCGATGCATTATCGATTGCGGGAATACCGGTGTATACAAGTAAGGGGAAGAGTGGAGGAATTAGCCTAACTGATAATTTTGTATTAAATAAATCTATGCTTTCAGAAAAAGAGCAGGAAGAAATATTAATGAGCCTCAAGAGTCTTAGTGTTATGAAGTTTTTAGATGTAGAGCCTGTTTTTAAGAAATTAAGTACAGTTTTTAATAAAGAGGGCGTTAGCTGGATTGATGTTGATTTATCGCAATGGGGCAGTGATAGTGACGAAAAAGACAAGTTTAGCTTAATAAAAACAGCTATTCTTAATAACAGAGTTGTCAGTTTTATTTATTATAATTCCAATGGTGAAAAAAGCTTAAGAAACGTTGAACCCTTAAAAATAATATTTAAAGGACAGGGATGGTATTTATATGGCTTCTGCAAGCTTAAAAATGAATTTAGGGTATTTAAATTTACACGTATTAAAAAGTTGAATTTACAAAATGACGTCTTTAAAAGAGATATTCCTAATGGCACATTAAACATATCTGATAAATTACATGATAGTAAAATGGTAACTTTGAATTTGAAAATCCATGAGAATATGGCATATAGGGTTTATGATGAATTTGCTGAAGAAAATATCGTGAAAAATTCAGATGGAAGTTTTAACACAATTGCAATTTTTCCTGAGGGAGATTGGATTTATGGATATATCATGTCATATGGAGAATATGCAGAGGTTATAGAACCAGATTATATCAGAGAAATTATAAGAAGAAAATTTGAAGAAGGTTTAAAGAATTATATATAGTAATTGAGCATCTTAATATAAAATTAAGGTGCTTTTATTATTGGCTTGAAGTTATGGAATTTTAACCGAAATTGTACATTGCCAGCGGTACATTATCAATTGAAGAGAGGCGTAGCCGCTTTTCATGATACCAGAGAGCTGGCTAAATAAATGAGTAATATAACTTGAAAGTGGATTAAGTTAAAGATAATAGTATGTGGGATATGTGGTATAATGGAAGTTAATATAGCCACATTTATAAATGTGACTAAAATGTATATAATATGTAATATAAAAGAAATTATTACTATTAAAATTGGAAGGAGATTGAAGAGTATGCCATTTATAGGATCAAAAGTTAGCGTGAAAATTTCAAAAGAAAAAGAGGTAATAATAAAAGAGAAATTAGGAAAAGCAATAGAGTTAATTCCTGGGAAAAGTGAAACTTTTCTAATGATTGGTTTTGAAGATGAATATTCATTATATTTTGCAGGAGAAAAGTTAGAAAAAGGTGCATTTATTGAAGTAAAAATATTTGGAAAAGCAAGTAAAGATGCTTATGAAAAATTAACAGCAGAAATTTGCAATATATATGAAACAGAGCTTGGAATACCTCAAAATAAAATATACGTAAAATATGAAGAAGTTAACGAATGGGGATGGAACGGAAAAAATTTCTAGTATAGATACACACAAAAGTTTAATTGGTGTAGATAATTATTCTATATAAGGCAAATTTATAAAATGTTTATTTATAAGTGCGGGGATGAAAAATAATTGTTTTATATTTTTGAGAATGAATATTATCTACAGAATTTTATAATTATTTAGTGAAGGATAATAATTAATGGGGAGGAAATCGATTGATTATAGGACTTGCTCAAATGGATATATCATGGGAAGATATTGAAAGGAATATGAAAAAAGTTGAGGAATTCATAGAGAAGGCAGCAGAAAATAATGTGGAATTAATATTGTTCCCAGAGATGACATTGACAGGGTTTACCATGGATATAAAAAAGCTTTTGCTATCAGAAGAAGAAATAATAGATTGGATTAAAAGTATGGCTGTGGTGAACAAAATAAATATAGGACTTGGATTTGCGATAAGAGTTGATGAAAGAGGCAAGAATAAATATATCATTATTTCGAAGGAAGGCCAGGTTCTGTTAAAATACACTAAGCTACATCCATTTTCTTATGCAGGAGAGAGCGAAAAATATTATAAGGGTGAGGAAATAGGTATTTGCAAAATTGATGAATTCAATATAGCATCATTTATTTGTTATGACTTAAGGTTTCCAGAAATATTCCAAATCACTTCTAAGAAGGCTCAAATGATTACTGTAGCAGCAAATTGGCCTAAATCAAGACAAGAGCATTGGATAACTTTATTAAAGGCAAGAGCTATCGAAAATCAATGTTATGTTATAGGAATAAACAGAGTAGGCATAGGTGACGGATTGCAATATGATGGAGGTTCAGTTTTTGTTAATCCAAACGGAGAAATCTTAAATGAGCTTACGACTAAAGAAGCTCTTGTTGTTGAGGAATTAGAAATTGAACAGGTTTTGGAAGTTAGAGCAAAGTTTGATATAAAAAGAGATAGAAGAGAAAATTTCTATAGTGAAAAGATAGATTACTGTATAAAGTAAAATTAAGCTAAAAATATAGAAGTGAAATGGCAGGCGAAAGAATGACTAATGAATTTCAACAAGAAATTGAAGAAGAAAGAAGTACATTAAGACAAGATATAAAAAAAACTGGTGGAAACTGTGCAAAGATACTCTTAATATTAGCCATATCAACGTATGGAATAGAATTTGCAGTAATATTTATAATAAAGTTAATTAATATTATATTATCTATAATTACAAAAGGTAACTTCAATATAATTTCACATTTTTCTAAAGATGCAGAAAATTTTTTAGTTGGATATCTTCCGTGTATAATTGGCGACATTATAGCAATTATTATAGCTATGAATACTACAAAAATAAAAATTAAACAGGAGATATTTTCAAAAAATAGATCAACAAAGTTATTTGTGTTGTTAGGGACAGCTTCTTCTATAGGTGTTGGAATGATATCAAATACGATATATTCTTTATATGCTATAATACTTAATGAATTAAAGATAACTATACCAACGCCAGATTTTACTTTTCCTTCGCAAACTGTTTACTTGATATTATTTTTAACTTATGTTTGTTTAGTTGGGCCAATCTTAGAAGAAATCATATTTAGGGGTTTTATTCTTAAAAGCATGCAAAGGTATGGAAATTTGACAGCAATCATTGTGTCATCAATTTTATTTTCCATGTTCCATTTGAATCTGGTTCAGTTCATTAATCCAATATTAATGGGAATTATTTTAGCCTTTATTGCAACTAAATCAAAATCTATTGTGCCATCAATAATAGTTCATGTATTTAATAATACAATTAACTTTGCAATTACTGGAATATCATTACTCAATATGCCAATAGTAGATGTTTTAGTAGGAGTTATATATTTCTTAATAGGAATTGCAGCATTACTCCTATTTGTTAATATGTATAAAGAGGATTTCATGGAAACAGCTATTGAAGATACTATGGTATTAAAAATCCTTGAAAAAGTTAAGGCTTCTTTTAGTGGAGGGTGGGCAATAGGTTATATAGTTTTTTATGGATTATTTATAGTTGGTACCACATTAATAACGAATATAACGAAAATTAAGTGATATATAATATATACTAGCTTGTTATGTTTTTTCAGATGCTTAAAGGGGGACTAATATAGTGAATAAGGAATTATTATCAGTCATAGAGAATCTAAATGATGAACTTATAGGATTATATCGCAAATTGCATGAGAATCCTGAGCTATCTAATGAAGAATTTGAAACTACAAAATTAATAAAAAGTTTATTAGGAAAGGCAGAAATAGAAATTCTTGATTTGCCATTAGAAACAGGACTTGTAGCACAAATAAAAGGGAACCCTAATGGTCCGGTTGTTGCCATTAGAGGTGATATAGATGCTCTGCCAATTCAAGAAGAGACAACTTTACCATATAAATCAAAAATTGATGGAATGATGCATGCGTGTGGGCATGATTTTCATACGGCTGTAATTTTAGGAGCAGCATATCTGTTAAAAAGGCATCAACCTTCATTAGTAGGTACAGTTAAATTTATATTTCAGCCTGGAGAAGAAAGCGCAGATGGAGCAAAGAAGATTATATCAACAGGTGTTTTAGATGATGTAAACGCTATATTTGGAATACATAATATTTCAGATGCAGAAGTTGGTATTATGGGAATAAAAACTGGGGCTATGACAGCAGCTGTTGATAGATTTGAAATTAAAATCACAGGAGTTGGAAGTCATGCAGCTAAACCTGAAAGAAGTGTAGATCCAATAATAATTACTGCTAGCATAGTTACAGCTCTTCAAACAATTATTAGCCGCAATATAGGACCAACAGAAAAAGCATTATTAAGTGTGACTCATATAGAGTCAGGAAATACATGGAATGTTATTCCGGAATCTGCGTATATTGAAGGAACAGTTAGAACATTAAGTGAAGATATACGTCAGTTAATTCATAAGAGAATGAATGAAATAGTTACAGGAATAGCTAAGTCTTTTGGAGGAAATGCAGAACTTATTTGGCATTTAGGAGCTCCAGCAACAAATAATAGTGAGGAATGGGTGGAATTTAGCAGTAAAATTGGCAGAAGGTTGGGATATAATGTTAAGCAAATTTCTATGGGACTAGAGGGAGAAGATTTTGCATATTATCAAAAAGACATACCTGGTGCATTTATTACTGTAGGGATAGGAAAATCTTATGCACATCATCATCCAGAATATAAGGTAGATGAAAAGGCAATTTTAAATTGCTCAAAATACTTTGCACAATTAGCAGAAGAAGCATTAGGAGAAATAATAGAGGAAAAATATAGAGATAAGTCCATTACTAAATTTTAAAATTAAGATAAAATGAATTGAAGAGAGATATAGTTTATTATGCGGGATTGTTAAAGGAGTGCTTAAGACACTAAAAGAAATGCTAAATAAACAGGTCTCTCTTTTTTTATTTGCACATATCATTAAAATTAGTGGATAATATATAATTACAAGTTAAGTACAGAAATTTGATATCTGTGGTAACCAGAATTTGCCGTGCAAGTTAATTAGAAATTACTATTGACAAATAAAATTAATAATATATAATAAAATCAAAGAACACCCCCTAGAGGGGGAGGGAGGAAATTATGAGCGAAGAGAGAAAAAAAGCATTGCAATCATTAAAAACAGCAAAGGGTCAAATTGAAGGAATAATAAAAATGATCGAAGATGACAGGTATTGTATAGATGTTGCTAATCAATTAATGGCAGTTCAATCATTAATTAAAAAGGCCGATTTGATGATCTTACAAGGACATTTGCGTCATTGTGTAAAAGAAGCATTACTTAACAATAATCCTGATGAAAAGATCGAAGAATTAAACAAGGTTTTAGAAAAGTTACTTTCAAAATAATGATAGAGATTTGATAGAAATTATAAGTAAAGAGGTGAAAGTGAAGAATGAGTAAAAAAGCATTTAGAATTGAAGGAATGACATGCTCGGCATGTGCTAATAGAGTAGAGAGATTTGTTAAAAAATTAGAGGGAGTAAATATTGCTAATGTTAATTTTGCAACAGAGACATTGAATGTTGAATTTGATGAAAATATCTTAAACAGTGAAAATATAGAAGGTGCTGTAGTAAAGGCTGGATACGGAGTTAAGAAAAATTTAAAAACTTATACCTTTAAAGTTGAAGGGATGACATGCTCTGCATGTTCAAGCAGAGTTGAAAGAGTTACAAAAAAACTTAATGGAGTTCAAAGCTCTGTTGTAAATTTGGCAACAGAAAAGCTTACTATAAATATTGACGAAGATGAAATTGGTTATAGTGAAATTAAAGCGGCTGTGGATAAAGCAGGATATAAGCTGGTGAAGGAAGCAGAAAAAAGTGAAGAAAAGAAAAAATTAAGTGCAAGTGAGGTACTATTAAGAAGATTCATTTTATCATTAATTTTTACTGTTCCACTTTTAATAATAACTATGGGACACATGCTTGGAATGCTGCTTCCAGATATTATTGATTCTATGATGAATCCATTTAATTTTGCAGTAGTTCAATTGGTTTTAACCTTACCAGTAATGGCAGCTGGGTATAGATTTTATGTAGTAGGAATTAAAAATTTATTTAGATTAAGTCCTAACATGGATTCTTTAATAGCAATAAGTACACTCGCTGCAGTTTTGTATGGAATATTTGCAATTTATAAGATAGAAACAGGAGACACTAGCTATGCTATGCATTTGTACTTTGAATCAGCAGCAGTTATTTTAACATTAATAACTTTAGGCAAATATTTAGAAGCAGTTTCAAAGGGCAGAACTTCGCAGGCAATTAAAGCATTAATGGGACTCGCACCTAAAACTGCAACAATTGTAAGAAATGACACTGAAATGGTTATTCCAGTGGAAGAGGTAACTGTTGGTGATATTATTTTAGTAAGACCAGGTGAAAAACTTCCTGTAGATGGAGAAATTATTGAGGGAAATACTTCTATTGACGAATCAATGCTTACAGGAGAAAGCATACCAGTTGAAAAGACTATAGGAAGCAATGTAATAGGAGCAAGTATCAATAAAACAGGATTTATAAAGTATAAGGCAACTAAGGTTGGTAAGGATACTGCACTTGCGCAAATAGTAAAATTAGTGGAAGAAGCACAAGGATCAAAGGCTCCAATAGCAAAACTTGCAGACGTTATATCAGCATATTTTGTGCCAATAGTAATTGGACTCGCAGTTATAGCTTCAGTAGGATGGCTGATTGCTGGAGAGACAACAGTATTTTCACTTACAATATTCATCGCAGTACTCGTTATAGCCTGCCCATGTGCATTAGGTCTAGCTACTCCAACAGCAATAATGGTTGGAACTGGCAAAGGTGCTGAAAATGGAGTGCTAATAAAAGGTGGAGAAGCTTTAGAAACAACTCATGTAATAAAAACTATAGTGTTTGATAAAACTGGAACTATAACAGAAGGAAAGCCAGTAGTTACAGACATAATAACAAGTGATATTACAGAAGATGAGATATTAGTTTTAGCCGCAAGCAGTGAAAAGGGATCAGAGCATCCACTAGGAGAAGCAATAGTCAGAGGAGCAGAAGATAGAAGCTTAAGCCTTAAAGATATTGAAGAATTTAATGCAATTCCTGGGCATGGTATAGAAGTAAAAATAGAAGGAAAACATATATTGCTCGGAAATAAAAAATTAATGATAGAAAAAAATATAGACCTTAGTCAGTTAATAAAAGATTCAGATAGATTAGCAAGCGAAGGAAAAACACCAATGTATGTAGCTATTGATGGAACACTAAAAGGAATAGTTGCAGTGGCAGATGTTGTGAAGCCAAGCAGTAGAAATGCAATAAATGCTCTTCATAATATGGGAATAAAAGTAGCGATGATTACTGGAGATAATAAGAAAACCGCAGATGCCATAGCCAGCCAAGTTGGAATTGATATAGTTTTAGCTGAAGTATTACCAGAAGATAAAGCAAATGAAGTTAAAAAACTTCAACAGGGAGATGTAAAGGTAGCAATGGTTGGAGATGGAATTAATGATGCACCAGCCTTAGCACAAGCAGACGTTGGTATTGCAATAGGATCAGGAACTGACGTTGCAATAGAATCTGCTGATGTAGTTCTTATGAAAAGCGATTTAATGGATGTTATAACTGCTATTAAATTAAGCAAAGCAACCATTAAAAATATAAAGCAAAATTTATTTTGGGCATTTGGATACAATGTACTAGGAATCCCTGTTGCTATGGGCATTCTACATATCTTTGGAGGACCACTATTAAATCCAATGATAGCAGCAGCAGCAATGAGTTTTAGTTCAGTATCAGTACTTACAAATGCACTAAGACTAAGACATTTTACAGTTAACGGTTGATAGTTATCAGTTTTAGATACTAATTATGAACTATAACATTTTTAATGCGCATGATGAATGTTAAGCTATAAAATTTAATTTTAACAGCAACTGTAAACTGGAGTAAGGGGAGGAGGTGAAAAAATGAAAAAGAAAATATTAATTGAAGGAATGAGTTGTGAACATTGTGTTGCTCATGTAAAGGAAGGTTTAGAAAATTTAGATAAAGTGACATCAGTAGAAGTAAGTCTTGAGAATAAGTGGGCAATAGTTGAAACTGAAAATAGTGACGACGAATTAAAAAATGCAATTGAAGAAGAAGGCTATGATGTAGTCAATATAAAATAGTAGTTCAGAATTTATTTGATTAGAACTAAATGAAGGTTATGTATTTAAGATAATAAGATTAAATACATAACCTTATTTATTTTGAATTGGTTTAGAGTTGATGATTAATGTAATAAAATAATGACTAAACATAATAAAAGATAACAAAATATAAAATTTAACATCAATATATATAATAATAATATGTTTAGTAGAAAGATTTTGATAAATATAGACAAATAATAATAGGTGTGATAAATTAATATGTAATAAAACAATTTAATATGGTAGTAATGTATTTATTTGGATAAGGAAGAAAGCATAGTAATATTGTAGCAAAAAGAGTAATAAATACATTTGATAGCAATGACGCAACAGCGAAGAAATGATTTCTCTAGTAATGATTATAATAATCACTACTGCTGTTGTGTTTTTTTATTGTTGTATATAGAAAAGAAGTTAGAAGTAATTATTTAATATGAAGAAGTTAATTGAAGTATGAATTCATAAAGGAAAGGTGGTATAAGATGAAATTAGAGGTTAAGAATGCGTTTTGTGGTTATGGCACAAATATTATAGTCAAAGATATATCTATAAGCATAAGCTCTGGAGAAATATTATGTTTATTAGGAGCTAATGGTGTAGGAAAGACAACTTTTTTTAAGAGCATATTAGGCTTTTTGAAACTGCAGGGTGGAGAAATACTTCTAGATGGAGAAAACATAAGTGACTGGACTAGAAACAAGTTGGCCCGAACTATTGGTTATGTGCCTCAAGCCCATACCCCGCCTTTTCCATTTAAAGTTTTTGATGTGGTTTTAATGGGAAGAAGTCCACATATGTCTATGTTTTCTTCTCCAAGTCAGCAAGACATAGATATTGCAGAAAAAGCTATAGACTCTTTAAAAATATCGTATCTAAAGGATAAAATTTATACAGAAATAAGTGGAGGAGAAAGGCAGATGGTTTTAATTGCCAGAGCTCTTACGCAGCAACCTAAAATATTGATAATGGATGAGCCAACGTCCAATTTAGATTTTGGAAATCAAATTAGGGTTCTGGAGAGGATAAATGAGCTTTCTAAAAATGGCCTAGCAGTTATCATGACATCACATTTTCCGAATCACGCCTTTTTATGTTCGACAAAGGTTGCATTAATTCAGAGAAATAGTGAGTTCACAGTAGGAAATGTGGACGAAGTAGTTACAGAAGAAAAGCTCAAAAAAGCATATGGTATAAATGTTAAAATCATTACTACTAGTGATTTAAAGGGAGCTAAGATAAAAACTTGTGTACCAATGATTAGCTGAGAAAAATATTAATGGCATCTCTAGAGCTATTATTTATTTTTCTAATATTTATAGAAGGAGATTATTGTTTAATGAAGGAAACAAACCAGGTGACTCTAAAAAAAGCTAAAAGAATACCAATACAGATAATATTAATTTTAATACTGTTATTTATATTTCTAATTTCATTTTCAGTTGGAAGGTATTCTGTTACACCTAAAGAACTTATTTACATATTCTATGCAAAGATAACAGGAATTCCTAAAACTTGGTCCGATAATATTGAATCTGTAATATTCCAAATAAGATTACCACGAATTATGGCAGCTTTAATAATTGGCGCATCCCTCTCAGTTTCAGGAGCATCCTATCAATGTCTATTTAAGAATCCTATGGTTTCTTCTGATATATTAGGTGCTTCAGCAGGCGCTGGTTTTGGGGCAGCTATTGCTCTTTTATTATCCTTCAATATGTCAGGAGTAGAATTTTTAGCGTTTGTTTTTGGGATGGGAGCAGTTTTTGCAACTTACATAATAAGTAAGATCATTGGCCGCGGTAATAGCACGACATTAATATTAGTGCTTACAGGAATAGTAATTTCATCTCTATTTCAATCTCTTATTTCACTGATAAAATATGTAGCTGATCCAGATAGTAAACTGCCAGCTATAACGTTCTGGCTTATGGGTGGGATTTCTAATATAACAGCAAATGAAATTTATTTGTTACTAGCTTCATTTATTATAGGAATAATACCAATTTTATTACTGAGGTGGAAATTAAATATTCTTGCCTTTGGTGATGAAGAAGCAAAATCCTTAGGAATAAATGTAGATAGAATGAGGGTTATTTTAATATTCTGCTCTACTTTATTGACAGCATCTTCAGTTGCCATGGCTGGAATGGTCGGATGGGTAGGACTAGTTATTCCTCATGTAACCAGGCTTATTGTTGGACCAAATTATAAAACGCTTATACCAAATTGTGTAATAATTGGAGCGAGTTATCTACTCTTGATTGATGATATCTCAAGAACCATATTTCCAATGGAAATACCTCTTGGAATTTTAACTTCATTAATAGGGGCACCATTTTTTTTAAGTATATTGTTAAAAGCAAGAAAAAATTCAATATAAGGTATATTCGATTATACGTTTTAAACTAGTAATAAGAAAGAAGGAGAACAATAATGAAAAAATTAATAGCAGTAACTTTATGTATTTTTTTTGCAGCAGCATTTACTGGATGTAATTCAAGTCAAGGAACTACATCTTCGGAGCAGAATTCTAAAGCACAAGATTCTCAAAAAACGAAAAGCATTACGGATGCTTCAGGTGCAAAAGTTGAAGTGCCTACAACTATAAATAAAATTGCTGATTCTTGGAAAGCTCATAATGAAGTTTTATCTGTATTAGGTGTTGGTGATAAGGTGGTAGCAACCTCTCTTACTAAGGTAGCTACTCCATGGATTTATAAGGTTACTCCAAATATGAATAGCGCAGTCAGTACCTTTGGGGCAAATTTTAATACAGAGGATTTAATGAATAATAAGCCAGATGTAGTATTTGTACAAGCAGCTGATAAAAGCGTTGATAAAATTTCAAGCTTAGGTATTCCAACAGTCCAATTAAATTTCACTGATTTTGATTCAATGAAAAAGTGTGTGACTCTAACAGGAGAGGTTTTAGGTGGAGATGCTGAAAAACGTGCAGCTGAATATAATAAATACTTAGATGACAAAATAAAAATAATTAAAGATGTCACTTCAGATGTACCGGATAATGAAAAACCTAAAATTCTCCATGTAGAATCTCTATCTCCAATTGCAGTTGATGGAGGAAATTCTATTATTAATGACTGGATTGAATCTGCTGGGGGAATAAACGCAGCAAAGGAAATTAATGGTACTATGAAAGAAGTATCTTTAGAGCAGGTAATGGAGTGGAATCCTGATATAATTATACTTGGTGGTGACGGGTCTAATGGTAAAGTAAATCTTTTAGATAACATGGTTAATGATCCAAACTGGCAGAAAGTATCAGCAGTCAAAAATGGAAAGGTATATCAAAATCCAGCAGGAGCATATTTATGGGATCGTTACAGTTGTGAAGAAGCTCTTCAGATTCAATGGGCTGCCAAAACAATTTATCCTGATAAATTTAAAGATTTAGATATATCTGCTGAGACAAAAAGCTTCTTTAAGAAATTTTTGAATTACGATCTTACTGATGAAGAAGTTGAGCAAATACTAAAAGCGCAGCCACCTAACGAATAAAAGAATATTAGTATTGAATACTAGCCATTATAAAGCTATATGGAGATGTTATGTAGTAAATGTGATTTTTTATATGCTCTAAATTAAAGAATAAATATTGTTTTATTAATAAATCTTAGTTTAAACTATTATTAGAATTATAATATAGATAATGTTAAAAGACTGCTATGAAGAAAATATAGCAGTCTTTTATTATGATCTTATTTATCTTTAAAAAGATTCAAAAAGTTTTTCCCGGCAGAAGAAAGATAACCTGTTTTAGACCATATTATAGCTATTTGAGTTGACAGTTCTGCATTATCAATTTCCTTAAAAATTAAGTTTGAAGAACCTATTAATTTTATTGAAGATTTTGGAACTATAGCAATCCCAAGTCCAGCATTAGCCCAAAGTAAAGAGGTTCTTGCATCATCATTTTTGCAAAATATAGCAGGCTCAAAATTAGAAGCTTGACATACCTTGAATATTAGGCCTTCAAATCTCCTATAAAAGATTAATGGTTTATTATTTAATTCTGTAGTAGCAATAATATTATTATCTGTCCAATTAAGTTTCTTTACCATTGCTGCAACCATAGGCTCTTTTGGAAGAAAAATTGAGTTTATTCCAGAAGCATTAAAAGGAGTTCTTACTATTGCAATTTCAATTATGCCATTATTTAATGCTTCTAAGAGTTCGTAAGTATTCCCTTCATGAATTTCAAAATTTATGAAGGGATATTTTTCGTGAAATATACTCATTCTGCTGTCTAAAAGTGAAGCTCCAGATGAAGATACAGTTCCTATGGATAAGGTTCCGTTTACCCCATGTTTAAAATCCTTTAATTCATCTTCAGTAGATTTTGTCAGGGATAGTATTTGTTTAGCACGTTTATAAAGAATAAGTCCTGCATCTGTCAATTTTATATTACGGCTGCCTCTTTCAACTAGTTGTACTCCTAGTTCATTTTCTAGATTTTTCAGTTGATAACTTAATGGAGGTTGGGCAATGTGAAGCCTTTTTGCAGCATTCGTTATTTGTCCTTCTTCTGCGATAACATAGAAATATTTTAATTGCTTAATATCTATTTTTTTCACCTTCTCCCATATAAAAAATGTATGATAGCCATATATATTATGTATTTTTTATATGTGTCTGTTTTTGATATAATAATAAAGTAAATTTGAGGAATATTCAATATATAGATATCTAATTTAAGAATTTAACTTATAAATGTAATATATATGCATTATTGAGAAATTATAATCGTAACATTACACTATAAATACAATACATTTTTCTGGAGTAGGCATGTGAAATTGAGCTGATGAAGGTTCTTAAGCAGAGAGCCCAAATCTATGATTTGGTGTGAATCGCTTACTCAGCGAACGAATGTGAGTCGAGTTTCCTCTACGGCTTGTTCCATTTATAGCTTGTCAAAATTTTATATTTGGAACACGCTGAAATGGCGACAAGCTTATATTTAGAACCTTCCAGCGAAAATTTCACTAGTCCTGCGGAAGACAAATGTATTGTATTTCGGTAAGTTATCGCATAAGTCTAGGTTATATATTGTTTATCTATATGTCGAAGATCGGGGGATAAATTTTGAATAACTTATTAAAATTCATAAAGCCGTATAAAAAACAAGTTATATTAGGACCTATATTTAAATTGCTAGAGGCTGTTTTTGAAATATCAATACCTACCATAATGGTGCTTATAACAGATAAAGGCATAGGAACGAAGGATATTAACTACATAATTAGAATAGGAATTATAATGCTTTTAATGGCAGTCTGCGGAGTATTATCATCTTTTACCTGTCAATATTTCGCATCTATTGCTGCTCAAGGATTTGGAACAGCTCTTAGAAATGCTATATTTAAGAAAATAGGTACATTTTCTTATAATGAAATTGATGATTTTGGAACATCATCTCTTATTAATCGTGTAACCAATGATGTAAATCAACTTCAATTAGGTCTTGCAATGTTCATAAGACTTGCCATAAGAGTACCATTTCTTTGTATTGGTGGAATTATAATGGCAATGTTACTTGATGTTAAATTATCTTTAATAATGTATTTATCAATTCCATTTTTTATTTTTGCAATATATCTTATTATGAGTAAATCACTTCCACTTTATAAAGTAGTTCAAAAAAGACTTGATAAATTAGCTCTTATATTAAGAGAAAATTTATCTGGAGTAAGAGTTATAAGAGCCTTTTCAAGAGTAGAGGGTGAAAGAATAAGGTTTAAAGAATCCAATGAAGAACTTGCAGGTACTGCAATCAAGGTTGGAAAAATATCTGCCTTAATGAATCCTGTTACAAGTATAATAATGAATTTTGCACTTATGGCAGTAATTTGGTTTGGAGGAATAAGAGTAGATTCAGGAGCGATGACCACAGGAAAAGTCATTGCTTATATAAACTATATAAACATGGTTTTATCAGCACTTATAGTACTTGCTTCTCTTATAGTTACCTTTACCAAAGCAGCAGCCAGTGCAGCACGTGTGAATGAAGTGTTTAATACAGAAGCAAGCATTAAGTATAATGGAAATAAAAGTTTCAATAAAGAATGTGATGATACGATTCCAATACTTAAGTTTGACAAAGTATCCTTTTCTTATAAAGGTTCTAAAGAGGATGCCGTAAGTGATATAACATTTGAAATAAAAAGAGGACAGATGGTTGGAATTATAGGAGGTACAGGTTCAGGAAAAACTACTTTGGTTAATTTAATTCCTAGATTATATGATACCAGCAAAGGTGATATATTAATAAACGGAATTAATGTGAGGGATTATAAGAAAAATGAGCTTGATAATAATATAGGTTTTGTGCCTCAGAAGGCTGTTTTATTTTCAGGTAGTGTGTCAGATAACATAAAATGGGGAGCTCAAAATGCCACAATGGATGAAGTAAAAAAAGCAGCTGAAATTGGAATGGCGAAAGATTTTATAGAAAAAATGCCTGAAAAGTATGATACCTACATTTCTCAAGGAGGCGTGAATTTTTCTGGAGGGCAGAAACAAAGACTTACTATAGCAAGAGCTTTAGTAAAAAAACCAGAAATATTAATTATGGATGATAGCTTAAGTGCTCTTGATTATGCTACAGATGCAGCTCTTAGAAAAGCTCTTAAGGAAAATTCTAATGGAACAACTGTAATTATGGTTACTCAAAGAATAAGCACTATAAAAGATGCAGATTTAATAATTGTATTAGATGATGGAAAACTCGTAGGAGTAGGGAATCATGAAGAATTACTTAAAGAGTCAGATGTTTATAAGGAAATATGTAGCTCTCAAATTACAAAGGAGGCTATGTAAATGAAAAAAAGTACATTTTCTAGATTATTAAGTTATGTTTCAAAATATAAAGGTTATATGTTTATAGCTTTAATATTTGCTCTTATAAGTAATGTGCTCATTGCTTTTATGCCATTAATAGTTGGAAAGGCCATTGATAAGATAATTGCTAAAGGAAGAGTAGATTTTGATGGTTTAATTAATACGATTATAGTCCTTGGTGTAATTTATATAGTAAGTGCGATATTTACCTGGCTTTTCACCACAGTTGCTAATATAGTAGCTTATAATACTGTAAAAGATCTTAGAAATAAAGCTTTAGATAAAATAAGCAGTCTGCCTTTAAAGTATTTTGACAGAAATCCTCATGGAGATATTATAAGCAGGCTGACAAATGATATGGATAATATTTCAGATGGATTATTTCAAGGAATAACTCAATTTTATCCAGGAATAATAACAATAGTAAGTTCAATTGTTCTAATGATAAGTTTAAGCTTTAAATTAACGGTTGTAATAGTGTTAATGACTCCTCCATGTTTTATTATTGCTTCTTTTATTACAAGAAGGTCTAATAAAATGTTTAAGGAACAGCAAAAAACTCTTGGAGAATTAAATGGATATACAGAAGAAATAGTAGGGAACCAAAAGGTAGTAAGACTTTTTGGATATGAAGAGAGAGCAGAGGAGAATTTCTCTGGAATTAATAAAAGACTTTATACATGTGGACAGCTAGCACAGTTTTATTCCTCTCTCACAAATCCAGCGACACGTTTTGTAAATAATATTACATATATTTTAATTGGTTTAATCGGAGGGGTACTTTCTGTTTTAAGTGGATTAAGTGTTGGTGTAATTTCGAGCTTTTTAACGTACTCAACACAATTTTCACAGCCTATAAATAATATAACCAGTGTAGCTACTCAGCTTCAAGCTGCACTTGCTTCTTGTGAAAGGGTGTTTTCTATTTTAGATGAAATACCAGAAAAAGCAGATTCTAAAGAAGCTGAAAATATAAAGACTAGTGAGGGAAATGTTAAGTTTGAAAATGTATCCTTTGCTTATGATGAAAAAGTGCCCCTTATAGAAGATTTTAGTGTTGATATAAAAAAGGGAAGTACTGTAGCTATTGTAGGTCCTACTGGGGCAGGAAAAACTACTATGGTAAATCTTCTTATGAGATTTTATGAATTGAATAAAGGAAAAATCACCATAGATGGCAGAGAAATAAATAGTTTTACAAGAGATAGTCTTAGAAGTCAATTTGGTATGGTTCTTCAGGATACCTGGCTTTTTGAAGGAACTATAAGAGAAAATATAGCCTATGGCAAACCAAATGCCACTTTAAATGAGGTTGAAAGTGCTGCCAAGGCAGCGTATATCCATAGCTTCATAAAGAGACTTCCTGATGGCTATGACACAATGATAACTGAATCAGGAGGTAATCTTTCAGAAGGTCAGAAGCAGCTTCTAACTATAGCAAGGGTTATGCTCATAGATCCTCCTATGCTTATATTAGATGAAGCAACAAGTAACGTAGATACAAGAACAGAAATTAAGATACAGAATGCTTTTCTTTCAATGATGAAGGGACGTACAAGTTTTGTAATTGCTCATAGGCTTTCAACTATACGAGATGCAGATTTAATACTTGTTATGAAGAACGGTAAAATTGTTGAAAGAGGAAATCATGATGAGCTCGTAAATAAAGGTGGAATTTATACAGAACTATATAATAGCCAATTTAAGCATCAACTATAAAAAAGTATAAGAATTAAGGCACCATCGAAAAAATAATAAATCAGTATGTTTTATATAGTATTTATTTTTAAAGTCTAAAAAGCTTTTATTATCTAGTTAACTTGTCATTTATGTAATAGGGCATATGAAATAAAATAACAAGTTGACTAGATAATATGCATATATATTAATGTTAATAGATTAATTTTGAGTTATAGCTTGAGTAAACACCTTATTTTAATAGTGGACATCATAAATTTAATTAACAAATTAATAAATATATAACGAGGTAAAGAAATGAAGCTTAATCATAAGAACAAAGTAAATAGGAAAAGTAATATTAAGAAAGCAAGAATGAGTATACTATTTATTGTAGTTGCATTGTTAGTTATTACAGGAGGTTTAGTAGTTGCACAAAGATTTTCAACAAGTAAGCAAAGTGTACAAGCCATTACAGATAATGCAGTACAAAGCCAGGATAAGGACTCTGCTAAAGACAGTGATGATAATTCAATAGATAAAGAAAGTGATAGTAATGTGGAAAATGTTGCGTATTTAGAGAAATATATAGAGCAGCAGGTAAAAGGGCAAACGCCAGACGGAGCAGATGGTAAAAAAGTTGCTTACCTAACCTTTGATGATGGACCATCAGAAACAGTGACACCACAAATATTGGATATCCTTAAATCTGAAAATGTAAATGCAACCTTTTTTTTAATAGGAAAATATGTGGACAAAGATGATGCTAGTAAGGATCTGGTTAAAAGAGAAGTAGCAGAAGGTAATGCAGTAGGTATTCATTCTTATACACATGATTATAATTATTTATTTCCAAATGGAAAGATAAACTTGGCAAATTGTATGTCAGATTTTGATAAAACAGATAAAGCCTTAAAAAATGTTTTAGGACAAGATTTTTCCACAAGAGCCATAAGATTCCCAGGAGGACAGATGACCTGGAGTAAGACAGATCCAAAAGGAGCGGAGGCTGTGGATAAAGCTTTGCATGAGAAAGACTGGCATCAAATTGATTGGAATGCATTATCAGGGGATGCAGAAGATGGGGGACGTAAAAATGCAGCTCAGCTTACTCAGGAAGCTATAAAAACCATAGGAAATAGAGAAAAGGCGTTAATATTAATGCATGATACTTATGGAAAAGAAGAAACTGCAAAAGCTTTACCTGCAATAATAGAATATTTAAAGCAGAAAGGCTACGAATTTAAAATTATTAAATAAAGCTAAAGTAAATATGCAGATCAGGTAAATCATAAACTACTGATAAAAATTATGGTTTACCTGTATATATAGCATAAGAATATGGGATTATAATTTCGCTACCGATAACCTTGTAATTTGTATTTTCTACAGGATTTAAATCATTAATTAAGTTCATTCCAATAGTATAAAACATTTCAGCAGCAATATCTTGATTTTGAATGACAGTCCCAGTCATAATACCTTTATCAATTAAATTGATAGCTTCTGGCAGTCCGTCTATTCCAAATACCGATATATGTTTAGATTGATCGCCTTTGTTATATCCATATTTTTGCAGTGCTTCAATAGCACCTATAGCCATAGCATCATTATTGGATATTATTGCTTCAATAGTCCTATTATACTTGAGAAATAATTGTTCAAAGGAATCTTTAGCTAGTTCTTTCGTCCAATTAGCATCTATTATACCTAGACTCTCAGTTTTTATTGCTGAATCATTAAGTGTGGAAATGACATATTTACTTCTATCAATTGTTTGTGGATCATCAACTTCACCTTTTAATAAAACATATTGTAGTATGTTATCACCATTTTTATCTAAAGCTTTCCTATTGCTATTCCATAAGTCAACAATAATTTTTCCCTGGGTACTGCCAGCTTTTTTGGAATCTGGTAGTACAAAAGCTGCTTTACTATATAATGGGGAGACTTTTTTTACTGTATCTTGCGGAATATTCATAATAATTACTGGAATATTTTCTTTCTTAACATTAGAAATAATACTTTCTACAGTGTCTTCTTTTTTATTTGCTAAATTTAATATAATTAAATCAAAATTTTTTTTGAGAACAGAGTCTATTATTTCATTTTGTATAGCTATATTATTTTTGGCATCGTAAAATGTAAAATTGATATCATTATGTTTTCCCTGAATGTTCTTTAAGCTTTCTTTAAGTCTCATCATATAGGGGTCATCACCTCTATGAATTACTACTGCAACGTTATATATTTTTCTATTATTATTTATAGCCGAATAAGCAAATCTACTAACATTACTAATAGACGGTGGTATAAAGGCAATAAACATGACTAGAATAAATGTAATTATTTTTATTATTATTTTCATTATAATACCCCTAGATCTATATAAGAATTAAAAAATACATATATAGTTTATATAGAAATAGAAACTTTATTCTGTATTGATAGAATAATATAATGTTTTATATTCAAAATATTATATTATATAATTAAGAAAACCATAGAGAAATACTAATCTCTATGGAGTTTCACTTAAATTAATTGGAATTTTGCAAAAGGAGCTCGTGGTGTAACTACTTTTATTTTAATATATGATTTTAAATAGAATAATCTAGCCTAAGAAATGTGAGATTTTATTGAAAGCGTAATCCATCGCGCTTTCAAGATTTGAGTTATTTTTACCAGCACCTTGAGCCTGGAATGGGCTTCCACCGCCTTTACCATCAATAAGAGATATAGAATCCTTTAAAAGTTCATTCATTTTTATTTCACTAATATCTTTAGAGCAAGCGAAGAGCAGATTAACTTTGTCATCGGATTTTACAGCCATTAATGCTATGGTTCTCTCGCTTTCAATAAGTTTTGAAGTAAGATTGCTTACATACTTTAAGTTTTCTCCATCAAATATTTGTTTTATAAGTTTAATATCATTTACTTTAGCAGCATTTTCAAGGATTTCTTTGACTTGATATTTAGCTAATAAAGCATTGAGGCTTTTATTCATTTCATTGGCTGCACGAAGGCTTTCATTTAAGTTCTTAATACCATTTATGGCCTCATCTTCATTACAATTTAGGTATTTGCAAATAGAATTCTGGAACTCATCTTTTTTAAAGGAATCAGAAACAGCACGTTCACCAGCTAAAAATTCTATTCTAGTTCCTTCTTTGTGCTTTGTAAATCTTTTTATTTTAATAAGTCTTAAGTCTTGAGTTGATGCAGGGTGAAGACCACAGCAGGCATTTATATCAAAATCACCTATTTTGACAATTCTAATATCTTCTTCAGTATTTGGAAGGGCACGTCTTAAGCTTAACTTCTTTAATTCACTTTTAGTAGGAATAAAAGATTCAACAGTTAAAGCATCACCTATTATTTTATTTGCAAGCTTTTCAGCCTGGCGCACCTGCTCTTCAGATAAAATACCATAAATATCAACAGTACTTATATCAGAACCTAAATGTATAGCAAAGGTGTTAGCATTAAAAAGATTAAAGAAAGCTCCAGAAAGTACATGCTGGCCTAAATGTTGATGCATACCGTCTAATCTTCTAGTCCAATCAATTACACATTTAACCTTATGTATTTTTATGGGTTTCTTTTCAACTACATGATAAACAATTTCATTTTTTTCATAAACATCAAGAACTTCATGCTCTCCTATAGATCCAAGATCACAAGACTGACCGCCGCCACCAGGGAAAAAAGCAGTTTGATCTAAAACAACATGAAATTTACCATCAACTTCTTTTATGTCAACAATTTCAGCAGTAAAATCTTTAAGATATCGATTATCATAATAAATTTTTTCCATATGTAAACTAGCCTCCTAAATTTATTTATTCTAAACTCTTTTGTAGAAACATATTTATATTAGGTACAATCAAATAAATAACAAGTCCATCTGACAGCATACGCGGCTTTTGGAATTATTATTTATTTGTGATTGTGCCTTGAAATCCTAATTTGAGTCTTTAGAATAATTCAATAATACCATTATAGCAGATAAAAATTCTGTCTGCTAAAATAGTATCTAAAATATTGATAAATCAATTATATAAAATAATTATCCATTTTAGTTAAAATTTTAAGTGATTTTGGTAAGCTAGCACATAAGTTTAATTTTAAAGTTGCATATCTATATTTCTATTTGATATTAAGATCTCCGCTTACTGTGTTAATATTTATAAGAGAACTTTCATCTCCAGAAGTTAGCCTGTTATTTGGTGAACTTAAATCTCCTGAAACTGTTTCATAATTTATTTTATATCCAAAGCCCTTAGGCATGGATAAGATAACGGAACCGGAATGAGTACTTAAAGACATATTGTTTAAAGAATTTATAAATTGTAAATTAATATCTCCAGAGGAGGTGCTGCCAGTTATTATTCCAAGATTACCACTTCCATTAATATCACCAGAAGAAGAATTTAATTTAGTTTCTGACGATGTCTTTGTATTATTGAAATATATATCTCCACTAGAAGTATTAAAATTTAAATAAGTTAAATCTAAGTCGGAAGCTTTTATGCTGCCACTGGCAGAAGAAACATTTAAGGTATTCAAAGATAAATTAGAGATATTTACATCACCGCTGCTTGTAACAATTTTTAATGTCCCTCTATCTTGAAACTTTTTAGGAACATTCACTAAGATAGTGGAATCATTTGGTGTATAATATCTAGCATCAAGAATTAATTTATTACCGCTTTCAGTTTCAGATAATTCATTAGAGGTAGTATTATGACTCTTTATTTGAACATTTAAAGCATCACCATCATAATTAATAACTTTAACATCTTGAGAATTTAAATTAAAATCAATTTCATTAATGTTATCATTAATAGTGTAATCTTTTGAAGTAGAAGAAGCATTGAAGTCAAAGTTAAATTTATTAAGATCAAAATTATATTTAAAATCTTTAGGCTTTATATTAAGTTCATCTGCATAATCAGAAAGCTTATATCCACTTTGAACTAAAACAATGCAGCCAGAAGCGTAAAGTGCTATAGATAGTAGTAATAATACAAGCATAAATATTTTTATTTTGAAAGGAATTAACGCCTTCTCCATCATAATGCATCTCCCTTGCTTTTAAGTGAATGATAAATTTTGATTAGTATCTTTACAAAAAACTTGCAGAGGTAATAAAATAGAAGTATAAATAATATCGATAATGAAATTGATCCTAGGGAAAATAATACGACTACGGGGTATGGAAAGTTTGTAATAAATGCCGGTAAATTAGGAAGTCCAACAATGCTCGTAAAGGTTCCACCGATTAACACTCCTATGCTTGCAGCAAAAATGCCTATAGCTGCGCCAAAAAGTCCAATAATACAGCCAATGAATCCAGTTATGACTGGAAAAAGAATTATTAGAGCCAAAATGGCAATGCATATTTTTAGTATAGTATTTACATTAAAACGCGATGTTTTAGTACTATAATTTTTATTTGAAAAATTATTTGCGAAAGTACCTGAATTTTGATTATAATTAAAACTGCTATTATAATCATTTGATTTACTATTATTTTTAGTTTCCTCCTTTGTGTAATCGGTAGTGAAGATAGTATTGGTTTTGAAATCATTAGATTTATTATGAGCATCTATATTTTTATTTTTTGCAAAAGTCGGATCATCGACGTTGGATTCTTTTATATTGATATTATCTGTAGTATAATTTGGAGTAGTAAGAGTTAAATCTTCATTTCTATATTTATGAATTATTAAATTAGGGTCACCTAATTCATTTATTATTTCATTTTCTGTTTTTCCAGCAGCTAATCCAAGGGTGAAAATATTATCATAGAAAGAAATAACATCCTGTAAATTTTTTTCGGGTATGTCCTTTAGACCGTCCATTAGAATATTAAAAAATTCGTTTTGTGTCACTAAAGTAGACCTCCTTTATTTTAGTGAAAATATGAAAATAACGTTCTATCGTTTTCGTCCTCTAGTAAATTTTTAATGGTACGATTGATGAATTGCTATTTTTATTTAAATAACTAAGTTCCTGATTAAAAGTATATGATAGGAATAAACATACTACAATACATCAACAGGGAGTTTAATATTTAATTAAGGTATTATATTTGGAATTTAACAAAGAATTAAGAAATTATTAAGTTCTCCTATAATATTCTATTAATGTACAGGTAGATTTAAAATATCTACAATAAAACTGAATTTTGGATATAGATAGTATAAATTGTGAATAATATTGTGGATAAATTGTAAATTTATATAGTGAAAAAGTTAAGCAAAGCTAGTAATGTACAAGGGTTGTTCATAGTGTTGATAATTATGTAGGAACTGTGGATAACCTAGGTCAAGCTATAAATTTAGAAGTAAAGTTTATATTGCTATAATTTAAGTTTTTAATGAAAAATGATGATATTTGAATATTTTGATATTAATTTGTAGAAGAGTTTTTCTAGCAAATTTACTTTAAAAAAATTTATAATATTATAGTTATAAACAATATCCACACATTTGTGGAAAAAAACTGTGGATAATGTGGATAAAAAAGTGGATATTAATTTAAAGGTGGTGATAAAAAGATATATTTAGATTGTTAATTCTAATAAATTTAATTTTAAAACATAAAAGTATGCATAATTGAAAAAAATTATTATATAGTGAAATGTATTTATAGAAGTTTGATATATAATTCACGGGGAGAGGAGAAATTATGGCAAATAATAAAGAAACTAAATTTGTTCCACAGATAAAAGGTACTCTCAGAAATCATGTGATAGAAGTTCCTTCAGTTATAAGAAATTGCGGAGGGATTAAGATTTTTGGGAAAAGGATAAAATCATTGCTTTTTAGTACTGATGTTGCATTAATAAGAAATACTAATGCAGATGCAATTATTGCAGTATATCCATTTACACCTCAGCCACTAATAACACAAGCCCTTGTAATGGCAGCAGATGTTCCAGTATTTTGCGGCGTTGGTGGTGGAATAACCCAAGGAAAGAGAGTTGTAAATTTGGCTATGGATGCTGAATTTAAAGGAGCAATGGGAGTAGTAGTAAATGCTCCTACAAGTAACGAAATTGTTAGTAAAATTAGAGCAACTATAGATATACCAGTTATAGTAACTGTGATTTCAGAAGATGAAGATATTGCTAAACGCATTGAAGCTGGTGCAACTATATTAAATGTCTCAGGAGGAAGAAAGACAGCAAGTATTGTTAGAAATATTAGAAACAGGTTTCCGGAGTTCCCTATAATAGCTACTGGCGGACCTACGGATGAATCAATAAGCGAAACAATTCAAGCTGGAGCTAATGCTATCACTTATACACCACCAACTTCAGCAAGCATTATGGGCGATCTTATGGATGAATATAGAAACGAATAAAGTTAAATTTGGCAGGTGAAAATAATTCTTTTTATACTATTTAACTTTAGTAAGATGGCCTATTATAAAAGTTATTAGCAGATTTTATTTTAATATAATTTTCTAAAGAATAAAAAATAGTTGCTTTAAAAAGAATTTATGGTATCATATTTGTTATAGTTTAATATTATGGTACTATGATAAAAAAGCTATAGTAATATAGATTAAGAATTTTAAATGAAATTAATATAATAATATGACCTGGGGTAGAGGCGCCGTAATAAAGAGTAAGTATAAGGAGTTTGCAGACTGTGATTTATACTGAAAGGTATTATGGCCGAAGAAATAAATTATTGCAGAGATTTATTTCTGGGTGCTCATAAAATATGTGAGTAACTGTCACGAAAAGTGTTGAGCTACAAGGTGCTTTTTTCAGCCAACAATAATAAAGTTTGGCGATTAACAATTTAAGCAGAAATGATGAAGATTTTATAAAAGTAAATTCAAAAAATTTATTGAAATCTATTCGTATAATAAATTGATAATTAATGAAAAATATTGCACGCAGCAATAATATAATCTACCACTCGTCACAGACATATTCTGTGACGTTTGTTTTTTAATAAGAGCAAGGCATATTCAAAAAATAACAAGTCAGTATGCTAGTCTATTTCGTGTCATGCTTCGTCAGCATGGTTACCTAATAGGCCCGCTATGAGGTAACCATACTTCCTTGCCTGACGCAAAATATACATTGCATCTTTGACCTGTTATTTATTTCATATGCCTAAATCAAAATAAAGTTAATTAAGTTGATTGGTTCTGTTAATGGAATAATATCAATTAAGGTCTGTATTTTTACATTAGTTATCATTATGTTAGGTATATGGAAGAAATAACTAGTTCTAATATATAGATGGATCCACTTTTTATTTTTTTGATAATACCTTAATCAATGTATATTTCTTTTCAACATAGAGATGAAATCAAAATAAGTAATATTTAAATTTTGGGGGGGCAATCAAATGAAATTATTTGGAACAATGAAGGTACAAGATAATCAGCTAGCAATTGGAGGCGTTTTTGCTAAAGATTTAGTGAAAGAGTATGGAAGTCCACTATATGTATTTGATGAAGCTTTAATAAGAGAATACTGTAACGATTATAGAAAGTATTTTAAATGTGAAGAAAATAACAATAGAGTGGCCTTTGCCGGCAAAGCATTTTTAACAGTTCAAATGTGTAAATTGTTAAAGGAAGAAAATATGAGTTTAGATGTGGTTTCAGGGGGAGAATTATATACTGCATATAAGGCTGGATTTCCACTTGAAAGAGTAATGTTTCATGGGAATAATAAGACTTTAGATGAAATTGAGCTTGGTGTCAAATTAGGTGTAGGAAATTTCGTTGTTGATAATTATTATGAAATGGAAGCGCTAAATGATGCAGCTAAGGAATGTAATAAAGTACAGAATATTTACCTTAGAATAACACCGGGAATTGAGGCCCATACTCATGATTATATAAAGACAGGACAAATCGATTCTAAATTCGGTTTTGCACCAGTTGGAACTGTTATAGAAGATGCAATAAAAAAAGCAATAAGTTTAGAGCACATAAATCTTGCAGGTATACATTGCCATATTGGTTCACAAATTTTTGAATTAGAACCATATGAAGATGCTGTAGAAATAATGTTAGAACTTGTAAGAAAGACTAAGGAAAACCTTGGATATTTAATAAAAGAAGTAGATTTTGGCGGAGGCTTCGGTGTATATTATACAAAAGAAGATAAACCAAAGACTACGGAAGAATATTGCAGCGTAATAATTAACAAAGTTGAAGAAGTTTGTGCAAGAACTGGACAAGAAAGACCAATTCTTACAATAGAACCGGGGAGAAGTATTGTAGCGAATGCAGGTCTTACTTTATACACTGTAGGTTCAATTAAGGAAATTCCAAGTGTTAGAAAATATGTTTCAGTAGATGGGGGCATGACTGATAATATAAGACCGGCTCTTTATAATGCTGAGTATGAGTGCATTGTTGCAAATAGAATTCAAGATGCTGCAGATGAAACTGTAACTATATCGGGGAAATGCTGTGAATCAGGAGATATATTATTAGAAAATGTTAAGCTTCCACCAGTTGAAAGCGGCGATATTTTGGCTATTATGACTACAGGAGCTTATGGTTATTCTATGTCAAGTAATTATAATAAAATACCAAGACCAGCAGTTGTTATGGTTAAAGACAATTCGGCAAGAATTATCTGCAGAAGAGAATCTTATGAAGATTTACTAAAAAACGATGTTGAATAGTAAATTTTATTAGAAAAAAGAGTATAAGTTTTAAAAAATTAATAGGTGGGGATATCGCATTAGCGGATTCACTTTAGTGCGACAGCCCACCTATTCATTTTACACAGAATTTTTTTACAAAGCCTATTTAAAGTAAAGGCTTCTAATCTCATCAGTTAATTTTTTTACTTCTTTATCAATAATTATGTAAATTTCATCACACAACTCTTCAATATCATTATGATTATGACTTGTTAGTAAAATTGTATTCCCTTTATTCTTTAATGACTTTATCAATTCTCTTATATCCTTACTAGTTTTAAAATCCAATGCATTAAATGGTTCATCTAGTATAATTATATCTTGATCTTCCATGATAGCTTGAGCTATTCCAAGTTTTTGTTTCATTCCTAATGAATAATGTTTGACTTTCGTTTTATTATTTATATCTAAGCCTACTAACTCCATAGTCCTTTTTATTTTATTGTCATCAATTTTATTTTTTATCCCCGCCAAAAATTTGAGATTTTGAAAACCAGTATATACATTGATATATCCGGGCTTATTAATTACAATACCTATATTATCTGGGAAATCAAACTTTTTACCTAATTGATCTCCTCTAATATAGATTTCACCACAATCTGGTTGTAGAAGCCCACAAATTAATTTGAAAATTACAGACTTACCGCTACCATTCGCACCAATAAACCCAATAGTTGTACCTTTTTTTATATTTAAATTAATATTATTCAAAATAGATACTCCATTAAAACCTTTAGAAACATTGTTGATTTTTATAATCTCATCCATTGCATTCACCTCTAATAGAAATTTTTTTTATATACTCCATTCTGTAAATATAGATATATTAATATATTTATTGTTAACAATATATTGACTACAACTAAACATGATACTCCCTGGTCGCCAACAAATTCACTGATTCTTGCCAATGATCCCATTCCAATTGGAGTATACTTTGATATATCCGCTCTAAAAAAATAAGATAAATAACCAAATTGAATCAATAGAAATCCAGCTACTGAGTTCTTAGTATATAAATAACATGTAATAACAACTAAAAAATAAAAAATTAATTCTAGACTTTTTGTTATTAATATTAATAAGTATAAATTTTTTATATTAATAGCATTTAAATCATTTTTAAAAAGTAATCCGTATAACATTCCTATAACAAAACTAATACATAATGAAATAAGTATGTATGTAAAAATAAATAGAATGCCACACCATATAACTGAGCTAAACCATTGTTTTTTATTTTTTAAACGAATATTTAAAAAAATACTTCTATCATTTCTTTCCTTTTCTAGAAAGTGAGATAAAAGATATATCGGTATGCCATTATATATTATGAGACCAATAAAATCTACCAATTTAAAATAATTTATTCCATGTCCATAAAATTGTAATCTAATTAGATCATTAAAAGTTAACACATCAGTATTCAATATAATATTCATCACAAATATTATATTGAATACTACAATTATAAGAATATTATTTTTATGAAATAACATTCTCAAATACCATCTAATAAATCCAGTTTTTTTCATTAATTTTTCCATAAACCTAACCATCTATTTTACCAAACTTTCCGATTACATATAAAATTAAACTTGCAAAAGCAAACTCACTTAATATCATAATATAAAATTTACTACCCAATGCATCCAATGCATGGTGTAAAATTACATATTCATCTAAGAATAAAAAAGGAATTGCTTTATCAATGCCTGCGTTAAACCCCAATAATGCTAGCATATACATTGTCACTATTACTATTATAGTTAAATTTTTCTCTAATAATCTATTTGCACCTAATATCAAGATACCAACAAAAGTTAACCCTAATATCATATAAATTATATGTAAGCCTATTGCTAATACTGGTGTTTTAAAGTATTTATAGTAAGCAGCTATAACATCATTATAATTGCACGCTTCTACAGAAAATGTATTCTTTTTATTAAGGGCGACCCCTATTATTCCTACAATAAAAATGTGAATAAACATTAAAATAGCTGATATGCTAAACACTGAAGCTGCCTGTGCAAACAAATACCTTCTATATTTCTTTGTTCTGATTAATGTTAGACTATTTGTATCTTCCATAATTTTAAATACGGAAAAAATGTAAAAAGTCATTAAAAAATATAAAATATAATAATGATCTGTCACAGTATTAGCTATAAAGTCCCAATAAGTAAAATGATTGGCTTTAGCTTCTAGGAGAAATTTAAAACTAAACATAGAAAACACACTAATAAGTATTGCGATTTGTTTTGATAAAAAAACATCAATATTTTTATTTATTATATTTAATATCATAAATGTACGTAACCTTTCATAGCTAATTAAACAAAATCATATTTCGTATATCTTAGCTTTTTTTATTTTCGAAAAATACATTAAGGTGCAAAAAATAACTAAAAGTAATAAAACTGGTCCAACCAAAAGTCGCTCTATAGAGATTGCTTTCACAGCTAATGTACTTGGATCAAATGAGGTAATAATGCTGTAATATGGAACTCCTAAAATGGACAGTATGTAATGCGATATAAAAACATACACAAATGGAGCAGTCAAAACTATAAAAATGTTATTAATATACAATGAAAATACGAAGCCTAATATTCCAATACCAGCTCCTATAAAAGCTCTCCACAAGCTTAAAACCAATCCATATAAATAGGGATTATTAGCTAGATAATATCCACCGAATTGGTTAAGTGAACGATCATAACCCTGTAATTCAATCCCAGTCAATTCTATATTACTCGTAAAAATTGAGCAAAAAATTAGCCCGACAAATGAAACAATAAAAATTATTAATGCGCTTACTAAAGAAACCACTAGTAACTTATACAATATATATTTTTTCGGTGAAACTCTTGTTATCGTGTATATCAAAAAATTATTTTTTCTTTCATAATACATTAACCAGCACGTTGGTAAAACAACTATTAATGGAAATATTAAATCAGTAATTTGATTTGATTTTTGCCAAATTTCAATATTATGGTTATAATCATACCCAGAAGTAAATGGGAGAATAATTAAGCAACTATATATTATACTTATGAATAAGCTAATGCTGTAGGGATATTTAATTTTGTACCATTCTAATTTAATTAAATTCTTTTTCATTAATATACCTCCCAAATTAATACAAGCCTAAAGCAAAACTTACTAATAGGATTGTACAATTATAATTTAAAGTTATTCAATAATACTAGTGAGTAGCCCAAGTTCCACTAACTTGTACATTTACAGTCGTACTTAGGTTATTCTTAAATTGTAATCTTACATTGTCATCTTTTAAAAACTTATTTGAAACACTAAGATAGCAACACGTATCATCTCCTAGATCTGAAGTCCAACTTCCAGTATTTCCATTGTCATCTTGAGCTCTTACAGATACTAAATAATCTCCTCCAACGTATGTTGAATCAACTGAAGGCGATGCTCCAGTTGTAATTTGTTGTAGATACCCAGAATATCCATATCCAGCAATCTTTCCAACAGTGGTGTTATATGAACCATATGATGATGCAAATGCTGTAACACTTGATGAAATTAAAGCCATTCCTAATATAATTGCTATTTTTCTTTTCATTTTTCTCCTCTTATAACTTCAAAAAATATTAAAAGTTTATGCACAGTACTGCTTACATAATATATTAAATTATGTAAAAATTAAGCTTAATCTTATTTTATTTTACATTATTTAAGAACAATGTAAACACATATCTAAGTAAAACTTATAAATATTGGAGTAAATGGAAACTTATTGTGGATATTTAGAGAAAAAACATTAAACATATAACTACTGTAATAATAAATATTTCCAAACAACTTGATTATTAGAATAGCATCTAATACTAACTGCACGACTAGTTTTTCATTTGTTTTATTATCATGATTGCCTCAGTTAACACTAAAAAGGCTACAAGATCTGAAAGGGGCTGTCGCATCACGGATTAAAATCTTTAGTGCGACATCCCCTTTGTTATTTTAATAATTTACAAAAAACAAATGATAAAAAATATGTTTTTTGATAAATAATTCGTGCAATAATATAATATGAACAAATTGTTTGAAAATTAACAACTTGTAAATATTTTTAAGAGTAAAATATGGTATACTAGAACTATATATCTCAATTGACAATTAACAATGCCAAATTAGCAATGAAGGATGAAAATCCTAAAGGATTTTCTAAACAACATTAAGGATATTCAGAAGGAATATCATCCACAATTGTCAATTGTCAATTGTCAATTATATTTGGAGGAAATGTTGTGGCAGAAAACAAAGAAAATGAAACATTAAGTGATAAGAAAGCTAAAAAAAAGTCAATAATAAGAGAATGGATAATAGATATAGCAATTATCGCATCTATAGCAGTTCTAATTTGGAGGTTCGTAGGATATGGTGTTTGGATTACAAGTGGATCTATGATACCTACACTGCAAATTAAGGATAGATTAATTGTTGAAAGAGTATATAATCCTCAGAACTTAAAAGAGGGAGATATTGTATTATTTAAAAATGATGAATTTCCAGGAGATATTTTAATAAAGAGATTAATAGGGCTTCCTGGGGACAGGATAGAAATTAAAAATGGTGTTGTCTTTAGAAATGGAGAAAAGCTTGAAGAGAATTATGTAAAAAACAATGAATATATCAGTGGCGTTTATGAGGTTCCTGAAAGCAAATATTTCTTTTTAGGTGATAATAGAGCTAATTCTGATGACTCAAGGCATTGGAAAAATCCTTATGTTGATGCATCATATATAGAGGCAAAGGCTGTAATGAGATATTATCCAATAAAAAACTTTGAAATATTTAAATAACATAGTTAAAATATAGATTAAACAAAGCAATTTTAAGGGAGAATGTTAATGAGAGAAAATGATGATATTATGGAATCAAAAGATGTAGATTCAAACAGATTAGAAACCACCGGAAGTGCAGGAGAAATAGATAGTCAGAAAAAAGAGGAAACAGCATCTAAAAAAGGTTTTATAGGAGCTTTTTTATCAAAAGGTGGATTCTTTAGAGAATGGATAATTCCAATTATGGCAGCTATAGGAATAGCGATCTTAATAAATAAGTTTTTAGTATATAATGTTTATATACCAAGTGAATCCATGGTTCCCACTTTAAATGTTGGTGATAAATTAATGGTAACTAGAATATATGATACCAGCAAAATCAATCGTGGAGATATAATTGTTTTTTACTCAGATGAACTTGGTGAAACACTTATAAAGAGAGCAATAGGGCTTCCAGGCGATCATATTGTTATACATAATGGTATTGTTAATGTAAATGGTGAAGATATTAAGGAAGAATATGTGAAGAATAATGAAAATTTTAAAGGTGTCTATGATGTACCTAAAGGTAAATTTTTCTTTTTAGGTGATAATAGAATAAACTCATATGATGCTAGAAAGTGGATTAACCCATATATAGATGCATCAGATATACAGGGAAAAGCTAGAATTAAATTTTATCCTTTTCAAGACTTTGGAAATTTGCATTAAAAAATGGTTTAATTAATCTTGAATTAATTTATATTTATGAAAAGAGGATGTTAAATGAATGAAAGGTATATAATAGATAGAATAGAAGATAAATTTGCAATTGTTGAAAAGGAAAATGGAGACATGTATAAAATATCTGTTAATAGTATTAGAGGGAATTTTGAAGAAGGAGATATTTTAATAAATAAGGATGAATATTTTGAAATAGATAAAAATTTCACATTAAACCGAAAAAAAGAAATGGATGAAATTATGAAAGATATGTGGAAAGAGTGATCTGATCGATAAATATTGCTAGAATTTTAAAAGAAATTAACGTAAGGAAAGGTGATTAGATGCAAGATAATAATAAAAACAGTAAAAAGAAGAATAATAAAAATTCGTTTACTATAGCGATTACTTATTTTTTAATAGCTTTTGCATTTTTAATGGCATTTAACTATGCAAGAGATGAGGCTACAAATAAAGAAATTACTTATAATGAATTCTTAAAGATGCTGGATAATAAAGAAATTTCAAAAGTTACCATAACTAATGATAATTTAATAATAACACCAAGTGAAGATAATACAGAGTATAAGGGAAAAACTTTATACACAGCAAACGTAGGTGATCAGGCATTAATAGATAAGTTAAATACAGCAGGAATTGATTTTACAGGTAAAAACCCTAAAGAAAGTCCTATTATGAATATTGCTCTTTCTTGGATATTACCAATGGTACTTATATTCTTCATGTGGAGATTCCTATTCTCTAAAATGGGAGGCGGCGGAGGCGGTGTCATGGGCATCGGTAAGAATAACGCCAAGGTATACATGGAAAGTGAAATAAAAGTAACATTTGATGATGTGGCGGGTCAGGAAGAAGCAAAAGAATCATTAAAAGAAGTAATAGATTTCTTAAATGCGCCGGCTAAGTATACTGAAATAGGAGCAAAATTGCCTAAAGGTGTTTTACTTGTAGGACCTCCGGGAACAGGTAAGACTCTTATTGCTAAGGCTGTAGCAGGGGAAGCTAGAGTACCATTTTTCTCGCTTTCAGGTTCAAGCTTTGTTGAAATGTTTGTTGGAGTTGGAGCTTCAAGAGTTAGAGAATTATTTAAAGATGCAGTGGCAAAAGCACCATGTATTATATTTATAGATGAAATTGATGCAATTGGTAAAAGCAGAGATAATCAAATGCAGAGTAATGATGAAAGAGAGCAGACTTTAAATCAATTACTTTCTGAAATGGATGGATTTGATTCATCTAAAGGTGTTGTTCTATTAGGAGCTACAAATAGACCTGAAATACTTGATAAAGCGCTATTAAGGCCAGGTAGATTTGACAGAAGAGTTATTGTAGACAGACCAGATTTTAAAGGAAGAGAAGCAATACTTCAAGTTCATGCTAAAGATGTAATTTTAGGTAGTGATGTTGACTTGAAAGAAATTGCGAAAAGTACTCCAGGTGCTGTAGGAGCTGACCTTGCAAATATTATTAATGAAGGTGCTTTAAGAGCCGTAAGAAGGAGAAGAAAAACTGTTCTTCAAGAAGACTTAAGAGAAGCAGTTGAAGTTATAATAGCAGGTAAAGAAAAGAAGGATAGAATTTTGTCACCAAAGGAAAGAGAAGTGGTAGCTTTCCATGAAGTAGGGCATGCACTTGTCGCAGCAATGCTTAAGGGAGCAGATCCAGTACATAAAATAACAATAGTACCTAGAACTATGGGTGCATTAGGTTATACTATGCAATTGCCGGAAGAAGAAAAGTACTTAACTTCTAAGGAAGAGTTAATTAATCAGATAACCGTAATGCTAGGTGGTAGATCTGCTGAAGAAGAAGTATTTGATCTTGTTTCTACTGGAGCTTCAAATGATATAGAAAGAGCTACAGCCCAGGCAAGAAGTATGGTTTCAATCTATGGTATGTCTGATAGATTTGATATGATGGCTTTGGAATCAGTGCAAAATAGATATTTAGATGGCAGGGCAGTTAGAAATTGTAGTGAAGAGACTTCAACTGTTTTAGATGAAGAAACACTTAGAATAATAAGAGAGGCGCATAAAAATGCCAGACAAACTCTTAGAGATAATAGAGATTTATTAGATAAAATTTCAGAGGTACTTTTAGAAAAAGAAACAATATTTGGAGAAGAATTCTTTGATTTAATATATGAAAAGTATCCGGAAATGAAGACAGAACGAGAAAAGGAAAAGTTCGAGCACGAAAAGAGAGTCAAGGAATTAGAAGAAAGAAGAGCTAAAAAACATTCTTTAGATGTTATTATTGATGATAATGCTAAAAAGAATGAAGGAAAAACTGAAGAAGCTTTGGAAATGAAAGAAGAACAAACTATGTTAGAAAATATAAGCATAGGTGATAATGAGGAAGCTAAAAATTCAGTTACAAAAGAAGCTGATGAAGCAGATAATAATAAAACAGATGAATTTTAAAAATATTTAAATTAAAATTTAATGCACAATGGAGGTAAAACTAAACCTAGTTTTCAACCACACATTGTGCATTTTAGACTTATCAATTAACAAATTAAAATGTACAATTAACATTTAAAAAGGTATAATGTAATTTCTAATTATAAATTTGCATAGAAAAATTATAACTTTTAAACTAGAATTGCAAAATTAAGAAAGTTATATTAATAATCACTTGCGAATTTTAACAGTGAGCATGTAACTATAAAATACAAACTTAACTGTAAATTCCCCACAGGGTACCCTAAAGGGCATGAACTGTAATTTTAACTGCAAATTGTGAACTGTAAACTGAATTAAAGGCGGGGTGTTAATGATGAATAAAGAAGTAGATTTTTTAAGAGAAGAAGATAAACTAAATGAAATTTTAGATATATTAAATAAGGAAATATTAAATTATTTAGAAAAGAGGAAAAGTGTTACAAATTACATCCTCGAAGCTAGAAAAAAATATGTTGAAGAATATAAGGATGATGAAGATCAAATTATAGATTACTTTGACCATGAAAACTATGTTAAAGAAGAAGCTTATAAGACAATTGATAAAAGGCTTATGGAGTTTACTAAGCTTAAAGAAGTGCCTTACTTTGGAAAAGTTATTTTTAAAGAAGATGAGGATATACCAGAAGAAATTTATGTAGGCAGATATGGCTTGACTCTAGAGAAGAGCTTCGAACCATTAATAGTTGATTGGAGAGCACCTATTGCAGCACTATTTTATAAGGGGAATCTTGGAAGTTCAAGCTATAATCCACCATCAGGAGAAATAGATGTAGATATATTATCAAGAAAGCAGCTTATAATTAAGAAAGGTGAACTAAAGGGTATATTTGATTCAGCTATAGATGTTAAAGATGAAATACTACAAATGGTTTTAACTGAAAATTCCTCTGAGAAACTTAAGGATATAGTTATGACTATTCAAAAGGAGCAGGATGAGATAATAAGAGAAGATAGAAATAAAGTAATTGTTGTAAATGGTGTTGCAGGATCAGGAAAGACAACTATTGCGCTTCATAGAATCTCTTATTTACTTTACAATTTTAGAAAGCAGTTTGGCGATAAGGTATTGATTTTTGGACCTAATGATATTTTCATGGATTATATAGCTCAAGTACTGCCAACACTTGGTGAGAGTAATATAAAGCAGACTACTTTTGAGAATTTTGCGTTAAAGGAGCTTGGATTAAAACATGAAGATATAAAGAGCTTTGGAAGTTATATTGAAGATGCTATGAATGGAAATCAAGCAGCTTTAGAAGAATATAAATACAAAAGTTCTAAAGAGTTTGTAAACTTATTGAATTCAGGTATAGAAGTCTTAAATAAAGAGTATTTTAAAATAAAAGCGGTTAATTTCAAAGGGATAGAAATTGTTTCGGTTAAAGAAATAATTGAATTATTTGATGTATATTATAAGGATATGCCTTTATTTAGAAGAAGTGAAAAGATAAAGAGGATACTTACATCAAAAATTAAGGATAAAAGAGATGAAGAATTCTATAAGCTTAATGCGGAGTTTAAAGAAAAGATAAATAGTTTGTCTGAAGAGGAATTAAAGACTGAAAAAAATCACTTAGAATATTTAAAGAAAATTAAAATAAGAGAAATTATAAGAGAAGTTATGAAGTCTCGTGATGAATTAGATTCTTGGATTAACCATGAAACAATTATGGATATCTATAAGAAAGTCATAAATGCAGGAAGAAAAGGTAAGGGCTTAGAAGCTACAGCTAGTTATGCATCAGAAGAAAATCAAGACGAATTAGGATACATGGATTTAGCAGGAATTTTATATTTAATGGTTAAATTAAAAGGATTGAAGGTAAAGGATGAAATAAAACATATTGTAATTGATGAGGCACAGGATTACAGCTTTATACAATTTGAAATAATTAAAGAAATAACAGGCTGTATTAGCTATACAATAGTTGGAGACTCTAATCAAAGGTTAATAAAAACTGACGAAGATGTGGCAATGCTTCATTTAGATGATGTTTTTAAAGATTCTAATGTTGAAGTTAAAAACTATGATTTGAATAAGAGTTATAGATCAACTCAGGAAATAATGGAGTATTCAAATAAATTCCTAGATGAAGATAAAATTGTGCCCCTAGTTAGAAGAGGCGAGCCTGTTATTGAAGAAGAAGTTTCAAATGATGAAGAGTTTGTAAATACTATTGTTTCTATAATAGAAGACTACGAAGAAGAGGGTTATGAAAATATAGCAGTAATCTTCAAAGGTAAAAAAGAATTAAATAAATTTGCGGGTCTAATTAAAGAAAAGGTACAGTTACAAAACCTTGATAATGAGGATATCATTTATAAAGGAGGAAAGGTACTTATACCAGCTTATTTAGCAAAAGGATTGGAATTTGACGGGGTAATATTTATAGAAGAAGAGGAAGTTCAATCTTTAGTTAAATACATTATATGTACGAGAGCACTTCACAGATTATCTTTAATTAAGTATTCAAAATAAAAAGGTTCGATTTTAAATTTACACTTAGATGATGATTCACCGAAAGGTCAGGTACTCTGTTATTTCGGTTACTTAAGAGAATTAATTGTGGATTTCTAACATCAAAAGTTGCACTATTTCTGCATGTTCCCAAGGCAAGCGCTCACAGAGAAAGTTCGAAGAACGAAATATAAAATTTCGATTCTCACTTTTGTGACAAGCAAAAATAGAACAACTTCTGATGAAGAAATACCTACAATCAATTCTCTAATGTAACACTGCATAAAAGAGCACCTGACCTTTCTGGTATAGAATATGTTTCAAAGTATAAAAAACTTACAATATAGAATTGATTTAGATTTTAAATAGCTTAATTTCAAATGCCTTGTTTCACAAAATGTATATGGTTTCTGGTATAGCGTACACAAAGGTTTAGTAAGTATAGAGAATTATTTTATATATGTTGAAATAATAAAAGCATATTTAAGAAGTTTATTATTAAGGTAAATCCGTGAATATGAGTGGGGAAAAATAACTTTAACGTATATATTGATTTATAAGATGATTGAAGCGTTCAGCTACAATCATCTTTTTTAGAAAAAAGAATTTTAAAGCTTTTAAATAAAGAATTCAAAGTATGTTAAAAAATAGATTTTAATATTAAAAGTATATTAAATATATACCTTTATATATTTAAAAATCATATAATAAACAATATGTTACAAGTTAACTATATGGAATAATAGTAAATTTGTTACAGTAAACACTTGTGATTGTATTGTTACAATATTTTTACAAAAGCAATTTTTGCTTGATCTGTAGTTGTACAACTTTAGACTTATGAGGAAAGTATTTATTTAAAGGAGGATTTAATAATGAAAAAAGTTATTTCACTATTAGCAATGTTTATAATGGTGGTGGGCTTATTTGTAGGGTGTGGAAGCGGTAACAGTAAAAAAATACCGGATGAACTAGTTGTTTATTTTGTACCATCAAGAGAGCCACAAGAGATTATTACGGCAACTGAACCATTAAAGGATTTACTTAAAACTGAATTAAAGAATCAAGGGTATGATTTTAAAGATATTAAAATTGAAGTGGGAACAACTTATGAGGCAGTTGGAGAGGCATTAACAGCAGGAACTGCACATGTTGGATTCATTCCAGGTGGTACATATGTGCTATATGCTGATGGAGCAGATCCAATCTTAACAGCTACAAGAAATGGACTAAGCATTGATTCAAAGGAGCCAGCAGACTGGAATAAGGCACCAACAACAAATGTTGATAAGCAAGTAACATATTACAAGGCGTTAATAGTTGCAGGGCCTTCTGCTAAAGGTAAAGAATTAGCAGCTAAAATAAATTCTGGACAAAAATTAACAGCAGATGATATGAAGTCTGCAAAATGGGGTGTAATGGGAGCATCATCTTCAGCTGGATATATATATCCAAGTTTATGGTTAAAGGATAACTTTGGACTTAAAATAACAGACCTGCCAAATGTTGTACAAAACAATTCTTATGGAGATGCTATGACAAGATTAGCTTCTGAGCAATTAGATGTGATTTGCGAGTATGCTGATGCAAGAATAGATTATGCAGATAAATGGGAAAAAGATTATGCACGTAAAGATACAATTTGGAAAGAAACTAATATTATTGGTGTAACAGATAATATATACAATGATACAATTTCAGTTTCAAAGTCAAGTAATGCTGGCTTTATAGATGATAACTTTAAAAAAGCTCTTCAAACTGCATTTATAGACATTGCAAAGACACCAGAAGGGCAAAAGGTTATATCAATATATAGCCATAAAGGCTACGAAGTAGCAGATCCTAAGAATTATGAGGCTGAAAAGAAAGCTCAAGATTTAATAAAAGAAATGAATAATAAATAGTATTAATTAATTTAGTTATGAATTAAATCATATGTGTTTTAGAGTTAACTTTATAATTTTATAAGTAATAGTTAACTAGAATTTACAGGATTTTAGCATAAGGGTAAAGGACTGTCTCAAAATGAAGGTGATGCAATTTTATTTTTTGAATTATAATGTATCAAAAAGTTCATTTTAAGGCAGCCTTTTCATAATAATTAAGTTAATAATTTATAACAATTCGATAAATATTAAATTTGACATATTTGACTTTAATATGGAGGTATTATTTTGATTAAGTTTGAAAATGTAGATAAAGTGTATCCTAATGGAGTTAAAGGATTAAAAAATGTTTCGCTAGAAATTAATCAAGGAGAGTTTGTAGCGATAATTGGATTATCAGGTGCAGGAAAATCTACTCTATTGCGAACTATAAATAAAATGCATGATATAAGCAATGGAAGACTCACTGTGAATGGACAAGAGGTTAGGAAATTAAAAGGTAAAGAATTGAGAGTTTTTAGAAGAAAAATTGGAATGATCTTTCAATCTTTTAATCTTATCAGTAGAATAAGTGTCATAAAAAATGTATTAGCTTCTAGAGTTCCAGAACTTCCAACGTGGAAATGTATTCTAGGATTATTCTCGAAAGAAGATAAGATAGCAGCGTTAGAAGCTTTAGACAAGGTTGGAATTTTAGATAAGGCATATATTAGAGCAGATCAATTATCGGGAGGACAACAGCAAAGAGTTGCACTTGCAAGAACTCTTGCTCAAAATCCAGAAATAATTTTAGCAGATGAACCAGTCGCTGCATTAGATCCAGTTACGGCAAAAGAAGTTATGAATGATTTTAGAAGAATTAATAAAGAGATGAATATATCCATTATAATAAACATTCATCATGTAGATTTAGCATTGGATTATGCAGATAGAGTAATTGGAATAAAAGCTGGAGAAATAGTTTATGATGGTCCAGTTAGTGAGGTTGATAAAGAAACATTAACAAAAATATATGGACGTGACTTAATTTCTGGAGAGGTGATAGAAAGTTAATATGAAGAATATAAAAAATTTAATTATTCCTAAAAAGATAATTTTAAATAATGGCAAAGAAATTCAACCTCCAATACCTAAACTACCGTTTATACTGACTGGTCTTATAACTGTGATTATTGCGTCAGCAAATATTACGGATTTTAGTTTTGAGAAAATTATAAGAAATGGGAATCAATTCACCGCAATTTTAGCTGAAATGATTCCACCTAATTGGAAATATGCACAAGAGGTAATTAATCCTCTTAAAGAAACAATACAAATGTCTATGATTGGTTCGATTATTGGATCTGTTATAGCTATTCCATTTGCAATTTTAGCTTCAGTTAATGTAAATCACAGTAAGCCGTTGTTATTATTTATAAGATTTATATTAAGCTTAATAAGAACGTTACCAACATTAATAATTGCATTAATCGCTACTTTTGTATTTGATTTAGGACCATTTGCAGGAACAATTGCTATAGCGATATTTACTATGGGCATAGTAGCTAAAATGATATATGAAAAAATAGAAACTGTAGATATGGGCCCATTTGAAGCCTTGGAGGCATTAGGAGCAACAAAGTTCAAAGCATTTTTGTCAGCTATAATTCCACAAATTTTACCTACATATTTGTCAAATTGTTTATATTGCTTTGAAGTTAATGTACGTTATGCAGCTATACTTGGATATGTTGGAGCAGGCGGGATAGGTCTTATTTTAAATGAAAAAATAGGCTGGAGAGAGTATGATAAAGTTGGCATGATATTATTTATGTTATTTATTACAGTAGTGATAATTGAATATTTATCAAAATACATAAGGGGGAAATTAAGATAATGAAATTTGAAGTTAAAAATCAATTAGCAAAAGAGCCAAAACTTTGGATTGTAAAATTAATATCAACTCTTGTTGTATTGGCATTGATAATTTGGTCAGCTAATTCTCTTGAATATCATGGAATTAAGTATACAGGAGTTTCTATAGCAAAAAATATTTTAATTGGCTTAATTTCACCTAGCAAAGAACTTTTATTTAATTTTGGAACAAATGGAGTATTGTATCTTTTGCTTCAAACAGTAGCAATAGCTGTACTTGGAACTATAATAGGTTCAATAATATCAGTTCCTTTTGCATTTATGTGCTCAGCTAATATAGTACCTAAATGGATAAGTACACTAGGTACAATAATAGTTGCAGCTATAAGGACAATTCCAGCTTTTGTTTATGGACTAATGTTTATTAGAGTTACAGGGCCTGGAGCTTTTGCAGGTGTTTTAACTATTGGAATTGTTTCTATTGGCATGATGACAAAGCTTTATATTGAGGCGATAGAGGATCTAGATAGAAATATTATAGAGTCATTGGATGTCGCAGGATGTAATCTTGCTCAAAAAGTAAGGTATGGAATACTTCCGCAGCTTTCTACCAATTTTGTATCTACAGCAATATATAGATTTGAAATAAATTTAAAAGATGCAACTATTTTAGGCCTTGTTGGAGCAGGTGGAATTGGAGCACCGCTTATATTTGCAATGAATGCTTATAGATGGAAAGAGGTTGGAGCTATACTTATAGGGTTAGCTGTATTAGTTCTTATTGTAGAATACTGTTCAACAAAGATTAGAGCGAAGCTAGCTACAGGAATTTAATTCAGTTTGCAGTCAGCAGCTTATAATTAACTGTTAAGGATAAAATCCCTATAGAGATTTTTAAAAATAAATTCTTGAAAATCCATAGGCTTTTCCTCCACAACTGCAAATTGTTATAAGGGTGGTTATATGAAAACTTTAAAAATTTATTTTACCTCAGATATGCATGGATTTGTATATCCGACGGATTACACTGATAACATTCAGAAACCAATAGGTATATTAAATACAATTAACTCTTTTACTAAAGATAAAAATACTTTAGTAATTGATGGAGGTGATACGATACAGGGCTCACCATTTACAACTTATTTGTCTAAGATTAAACTTAAGGAGCATCCAATATCTAAAGTAATGAATGAAGGCGGATATGATTTTATTACTCTTGGAAATCATGATTTTAATTACGGATATGATTATTTGAAAAAATACTTAAAGGAATTTAAAGGGCAGTGTATTTGCTGTAATGTAAAGGATAAAACTGGGGAAATATCTATTTTACCATATGCAATTAAGAAAATGGAAAATGGATTAGTTGTCGGAATAATTGGCGTTACTACTGAATTTATAAATGTATGGGAGCAGTCTCATAATCTCGAAAATTTCAGCATAGAGGATACTTTATCTTCTTTAGAAAAACAATATAATGAGATAAAATATAAAGTTGATGTATTGATTGGAGTTTATCATGGTGGATTTGAAAGAGATTTAGATACAAATAAGATATTAAGTAATACTACAGAGAATTTGGGGGATAGAATTTGTAGTAAATTTAAATTTGACATTTTACTAACTGGGCATCAACATACGTCTATATCTGGACGAAGATTGTATGGTACATACATAGTACAAACTCCAGCAAATGGTCAGGGATTTATAGAGATAAACTTACAGTATGAAAATAGTATTAGTGAAATAAGTTCTTCAATAAGAATACCTAAAATAAAGCCTAATAAAAAAATGTTTAAAGAATTACTTCCTATGGAAAAGGAGGTTCAAAAGTGGTTAGATACGCCTGTTGGATATTTAGATGTAGATTTAATTCCCAAACATCATTTGAATATGGCATTAGAAGGATCTATAATAGCAAACTTTATTAATTTTATACAAATAAATGAGAGCAGAGCTGATATATCTTGTACATCCTTTGCCAATTCAATAAAAGGCTTTAAAAAGGAAGTAACTGTACGGGATATTGTTTCTACATATGTATATCCAAATACTCTAGTAGTATTAGAAATTACAGGAGAAATACTAAAGAAAGCTTTATTAAGAACTTGTGAATACTTTAATTATGATGGAAAAGAAATATCAGTATCAGAAACATTTTTAAAACCTAAAGTTGAACATTATAATTATGATTATTTTAGCAATATCCAATATTGTTTTAGACTTTATGAAAATAATAAACATAAACTAGAGTATGTTAGGCTAAGTGGTAAGGACATTGGAGATGAAGAGAAACTAACTATTGTAATGAATAATTATAGAGCAAGTGGTGCTGGAGGATATGAGTTTTATAAAAATTGTACAGTAGTTAAAGAAATTCAGTTGGAAATGACTGAAATAATAATAAATTACTTTGAAAAGTATAAAAATATCATTGTTGATAAAAATAAGTATGTTGAAGTTGTAACATAAAATAAAACACTGCATTATTTAATGAATAATAAATGTAGTGTTTTATTATTATGTAAGAGATTATAAGATTATTTAATATTGGAAGGCTGATTAAATTTGGAGTTAACACGGTGCAATTAATAATAAAGCATGGACAAACTAAAGAGTTTTATAAGAATATTTAAATGTATTCTGAAAAAGAATATTATACAAAATTGTATATTTTCAATTGTGGACTGCTAATTATAATCATGTAGTTTTGTTAAGGAAAATATGATTTTGAAGTTATAATATGCATAATTGTAATGTAGACTATGTATATTTTCCAATATTTTCTTGAGATAATTATAAAAGCTATTAAAAGGTTATAATAATTAACTATAAAATACAGAAGAATACTAGTGAAAAATTAAAATAAGTAAAAGTCCATAGATTGAGTATATGTAAAGCTATAAACGATACATAAATAATATAATAATATATATAATATATAGGGAAAATTAAATATTAATTAATAAAAATTTAAGTTTTTGATATATTACTATTGAATAAATATAACAAACTGTGTATAATTATGCTATCGGTTAAAGAAGGAAATAATTTTTGGAGGTATTTATTTATGAAAAAAGGAATAATAAAGAAAATAGCAGCGGTTTTAGCTGTGTCTACTATAGCAATAAGTATGATAGGATGCGGAAGCACTAGTAGTACAAAAAAAGATGGTGCTGCATCTAGCACTTCAGCATTAGATGCAATAAAAGCAAAAGGAGAACTTGTAATTGGAACAAGTGCTGATTACCCACCATACGAATTCCATAAGGAAGTGGATGGACAAGATCAAATTGTTGGTTTCGATATTAGTATTGCACAAGAACTTGCAAAAGATTTAGGGGTAAAACTTCAAGTAAAAGATATGGCTTTTGATGGGTTACTTGTAGCTCTTCAATCAGATAAAGTTGACATGGTATTTGCAGGTATGACTCCAACAGCTGAAAGAAAAGAAAATGCTGATTTCTCAGATATATATTATACAGCAACACATAGATTTATAGTAAGATCTGGAGATGAAACTGGAATTACTAAGATGGAAGATTTAAAAGGAAAGAAAATTGGAGTTCAAAAAGGTTCAGTTCAAGAAGGAATTGCACAAGCTAATTTTGAAGCAAAATATATTAAGTCTTTAGATAAAGTTACTGATTTAGTATTAGATTTAAAGAATAATAAAGTAGATGCAGTTTTAGCTGAAGAGCCAGTAGCTAAAATCAATGTTGAAAAGAATCCTGGTATAGCAATTGCAGATCAATTAGTAGTTAATGATCCAGACGGTGGTTCAGCTATAGCTATGAAGAAGAATTCACCAGACTTACAAGCAGAAGTTAATAAAGTAATAAAACAATTACAAGATGATAAGAAGATAGATCAATTTGTAATGGATGCAAATAAATTAGTAGACTAATATTTTAGGAATATAAAAAATATATGGGGATATATAATAAGATTATTTATTACATTTAAATTATAAAGAACATTAAAATAGTGACAAGTGATAAGTGATAAGGGGCAAGTTTAGGTAGAAAAATCTAAGGGTTTTTCAATAATACATTTTAGAAATTCATTTGGGAAAAAGAGAGATAAGTGAGAGTCCAAATTTTATATTTGGACTCTCGAACTTAGTTAAATTGCATATGCAATGTAACATCCTTTTATATATTGGATTTTCGCATTTTCTATTTGAGCTTCCTCCTTAACTTATTACTTGTCACTCTTAATTTGTCACGGATTAAAGTTTGCTAATGATTTTATTTTTCTTTTGATACATAAAAACATATTTAGCATAGTGTTTGTAAGTTTATACCTGTTGAAATTTTAGAATTAATAATTTATAATTAAAAATTAGTGATTATTTTATGATATTTGAATTTGAGGCATAATAAAAAATAACAGGCCAGTATATAATGTACCTCTTGGCCTATTGTTTATTTTTATGTGCTTGAGAACTAGGAGGGAAAATATTGAATTTTACGTTTTTAGGAAAATACTCGGAATATTATTTAAAAGGTGCGGAAATAACTGTTGTATTGGCGTTTTTTGCAGTGTTATTTGGTACGATTTTAGGACTTGGTTTAACACTTTTAAGACGCTCAAAAATTAAGCCAATAAGTTTTATAGCAGCTGCTTATGTAGAATTTGTAAGAGGTACTCCACTTCTAGTTCAAATCTATATAATTTATATTGGATTACCAAAGCTAATAGGAGTGGACATGCCAGATATGACCGTTGGTGCAATTTCATTAGCTTTGAATTCAGCAGCATATGTGTCAGAAATAATTAGAGCTGGAATAGATGCCGTTGACAGAGGTCAGATGGAAGCAGCAAGAAGCTTAGGTATGAACCAAAGGTTATCAATGATTCATATTATTATACCGCAGGCATTCAAGAACATATTGCCAGCCCTTGGAAATGAATTTATTGCTATACTTAAGGATTCTTCAATGGTTTCAGTTATTGGAGTTGCAGAACTTATGTATAATGCAGGAATTGTAAGAGGAAATACGGCTTTAGGTTTAGAGCCTATAATAGTAGCGGCAGTTGTGTACTTTGTATTAACTTTTACCATGTCAAGAGTACTAAACTATGTAGAGAGGAGAATGAAGGCAAGTGATATACGTTAAGAATTTATGCAAAAGTTTTGGAAAAAATGATGTTTTAAAAGGTATAGATGAGTGCATTAAAAAAGGCGAAGTTGTAGTTATAATTGGCCCATCAGGTTCAGGAAAAAGTACATTTCTAAGATGCCTTAATTTATTAGAGACTCCTACATCAGGTCAAATTACCTTTGAGGACAAGGATATAACAGCTAAATCTACTAATATAGATAAAGTTAGAGAAAAGATGGGTATGGTATTCCAACACTTTAATTTATTCCCTCATAAAACAGTGCGCGAAAATATATCTTTAGCCCCTGTTAAGGTAAAAGGAATTTCAAAGGAAGAAGCTAAAAATATAACAGTTGGACTACTAGAAAAAGTAGGTCTAATAGATAAAATAGATGCATATCCAGCTTCGTTGTCAGGAGGACAAAAGCAAAGAATAGCAATAGCTAGAGCTCTTGCAATGCAGCCAGCTGTTATGTTATTTGATGAACCAACTTCCGCTTTAGATCCAGAAATGGTAGGGGAAGTTTTAAATGTAATGAAGGATCTTGCAAAAGAAGGTATGACAATGGTAATTGTTACTCATGAAATGGGCTTTGCAAGAGAAGTTGGAGATAGAATATTATTTATGGATGAAGGAAAGATAATAGAATCAGGAACACCAGAAGAATTGTTTAAAAATCCTAAAAATCCACGTACAATAGACTTTTTATCTAAGGTTTTATAAAAAGTTAGCCTATGTTAAGGAATTATATTGGAAAGTATTATAAGAAAGACAACTAAATATTTAGTTGTCTTTCTTTATACTATCTTAAAATATATTCAATTTTTTATTAATTCTTTATATTTTTTAAGTAAAATGCTTATCGAGGGTGATTATACAATTATATAATGGATGGGAATTTTTGATTTCTTCAGAAATTTTATTAATTAATTCATCATCAGTTATAGATGCTTTCTTCTGAGTATCTATAACTGCATCAAAAATTAAATTTTTTATGTCACCCTGGCCAACAATTCTAAAATCATGTATGGATTCTATATAATTATATTCCTTTATTATAGATAAGACCTCTTCATAGGTATCTTTAATTTCACCTTCAATAATGCAGATTGGATCAATATGTATTACGAGATAAATTTTAAGTGCTGAAGATATTTCACGTTCAGCTTTATCAATTATCTCATGAATATCAACAACATTTATATCACTTGGGATTTCAGCATGAATTGATGCCATGCATTTTCCAGGACCATAATTATGAATGATTAAATCATGAGTACCAAGAATGTTATCATAAGATAAGACCATTTCTTGTATAGATTCAACCAGTTTAGGGTCTGGGGCTTCACCTAAAAGAGGATTAACGGTATCTTTAACAAGATTAAAGCCTGAATAAACTATAAATAGTGAAACAAGAATTCCCATGTAGCCATCTATAGGCAAAGAAGTGAATCTTGAAACCAAAAGTGAAATAGCGATACAAATTGTAGTAACAACATCAACTAATGCATCTGTAGAAGAGGCTTTTAAAGCAGCAGAATTAATTTTTTCACCAATGAATTTATTAAATTTTGAAAGCCAAAGTTTAAAAAAGATAGATACAATAAGCAAAATAAAAGAAACCATCTCAAAGGTAATAGGTTCTGGAGTAATTATCTTTTCAAAGGAAGATTTAATAAATTCAAAGCCAACCAGCATTACCATAAAAGCAACAAGTAAGGCTGAAAGATATTCAATTCTTCCATGACCAAAAGGATGTTCCCTATCAGCAGGTTTATTTGAAAGTTTAAAGCCTAAGATAGTTATTAAAGAAGAACCCGCATCAGAAAGATTGTTAAAGGCATCAGCTGTAATAGCTATACTTGAAACAATAATTCCTACAGAGAGCTTTATAATAAATAAAATCACATTTACTAAGATTCCAATAACTCCACCAAGCATACCATAAGAATTTCTAACCTTATCGTCTTTGATATTAGTATTATCTTTTACTAATTTATCAACTAATAATTTACTAAACATTTTGTACACTCCAATCATTTCCATAAAGAACTAACAATAATTAATACATTTATTATAACAATATTTTTAGTTAATAAGTATTTTTTATTATTTTAAATACATTCTAAGTTTATAGTATCACTTTACTATGTTATAATTATATAGAAAATATTCGAGGGGGCAATTTTTTATGAAGGATATTATATTTACTGGTGCAGCAGTAGCAATTGTTACACCTTTTACAGAAGATGGAGTTAATTTCTCTGAATTAAAAAAATTAATTGATTTTAATATAGAGAATGGTAGTGATGCAATTGTAATTGCAGGAACTACAGGGGAATCTTCTACTATGAGTGATGAAGAACATAGAGAAGTGATTAAATTTACAGTCGAGTATGTAAATAAAAGAGTACCAGTTATAGCAGGTACAGGTTCTAATGATACAATTTATGCGGTAGAACTTTCTAAATATGCTGAAAGCGTTGGTGCTGATGCACTTTTATTAGTTACACCATATTATAATAAAACTACTCAAAGTGGATTAATTAAACATTATAATTATATTGCAGATAGAGTTAATATTCCTATTATTTTATATAATGTACCATCAAGAACAGGAGTTAACATAGCACCTGAAACTTATGTTGAATTAGCAAAGCATCCACGTATAGTTGCTACAAAAGAAGCTAGCGGAGATCTTTCAGCTATTGCAAAAATAAGAGCTCTTTGTAAAGATGAACTTAATATTTATTCAGGAAATGATGATCAGATACTGCCTATATTATCGCTTGGGGGAAAAGGCGTTATTTCTGTTTTTTCAAATGTTATGCCAAAGGAAGCACACGAGATTTGTAGTTTATATTTTGAAGGAAAAGTAAAAGAGAGCAGTGAACTTCAAACAAAATATTTAGACCTAATTAATACATTATTCGTAGAAGTTAATCCAATTCCAGTAAAGACAGCATTAGGTCTTATGGGATATGAAGTGGGACCTCTTAGAATGCCACTATTCCCTATGGAAGGCAAAAACTTAGAGTTACTAAAAGAACAACTTTCTAAGAATAATCTTATATAGATATCTAAAGTATATATTTTGATTTATGCCATAACTTATCGAAATGAGAGGTACTCTGTTATTTCGGTTACTAAAGAGAATTAGCCTAAGGATTTCTAACAGCAAAAGTTGCACCATTTCTGCATGCTCCCGAAACAAGTTCGTGACAAGCAAAAATGGAACAACTTCTGCTGAAGAAATACCTACAACTAATTCTCTAATGTAACACTGCATAAAAGAGTACCTCTCATTTCTAGTATGGCATATATTTCAAAGCACAGATTGGATATCTATGTAGATATCCAGAATGTGTAGAGTAGAATTAAGCGTGTATCAAATGAAAAGAGATATATGTTTATTACGTAAAACTATAAAGATTTGTTTAAACAGTTAAGAATTAAAAATTCATATTAGGAATTTTGTTCTTAACTTATAAAAGTCAGAAAGAAAACACTTGTTTATTTATATAGGCAAGTGTTTTTATATATAATAAAATTTGCCTGAGTAAAAGTTTTTTGTAAATTTTTTGAAATTTATGTAATCTTTAAAATTAGAGCATATATCCTATATAGAAATTATTAATATAGAGGAGCGTGTTAAAAATGAGGGAAAGAAAATTTGTTAAATTAAGAGTTGATATGCATGAGGATACTAAATTTAAGATAATCGATAGAATGGAGCAGAGAGATCTTATTTGCTATATTTGGATCAGACTTATTGCTTTGGCTGGCAAAGTGAATTTAGGAGGAGAATTATTTTTATCTAGAAATATTCCATATACTATAGAAACTTTATCTATAGAATTCAATAGGGAGCCTTCTCAAGTTGAGCTTGCTATTGAAACTTTTATAAAGCTTGAAATGGTTGAATTAACTGAAGATAAAATATATAGAGTTAAAAACTTTGCAAAGCATCAAAATATTAAAGTACAGGAAAAAATTAAAACAGAAGATAAAATTGAAACAAATTCTAAAACTTCTGGAAATAAATCTGTAGCTAATAATGAGCAGGATAAAGAACAATTAGGAGCTAGCTGTGAGGCAGCAGCTGATTTAAATAATAATATTATTTCATTAAACAACAGTAGTACAAATGAAAATTCAAAAGCTGATGATACAAATAGAGCTGGTAATATAGGCAGTTTGACTTGTAGTAATGATACTATAAAAACTGATGAATCTAAGGATGTTAAAATGAACTTGACTCAGAATATAAATACTATGAATAATATTGAATGTATTGATCAAACTTCTAATGATGCCAAGATTGAGACAGAAAGAATTCATGCAAAAAGTTTCGAGTTCAATGTTCCAGAATTATTAGAAAAAAAGAAAAGGGTTAGTAAAGGTAAAAGGAAAAATAATAATATTAGTGATGAAATTAATGTCAATGATGATAATGAAGAAGTAATAGAATTATATAACGGTGAAAGAAAGTTAGGGAAAAATGAACAGCTTGTGAGCAGTTTTAGTTTTTGATTCACAGGGTGTTTATGTATGTGTGAGTATAGTATATAATATGAATAAATGAATAAATGAACGAGGTGAATAATATGCCGGTTATCACAAGATTTTATGGAATAGTAGTTAAAAATGTATCCAAATGATAATGCACCTCCTCATTTTCACGCAATATATGGTGAATTTGTTGGAGTTATAGACATTAATACATTGGAAATGTTAGAAAGAGATTTATCAAATAGAGCTTTAAAATTAGTGAAAGAATGGGCTGAGAAATATAAAAAAGATTTAATAGATATGTGGAATACTAAGGTATTTAGAAAATTGGAAGGGCTAGAGTAACAATTTATGGATTGCCATAAGATAAAAAATATACAAGTGGATTCTCAGCATTATATCCTACTAGTTTTATTTGATAATGGAGTAGTTAAGGAAATTGATTTTAAGCCTAAATTAGACGAAGAGTTTTATGGTGATTTAAAAAATAAATTATTATTTGAACAAGCAAAAGTAGATACTCATGGATATGGGGTTAGTTGGAATGAAGATATTGATATTAGTGAGTATGAACTATGGAATATTGGAAAGATTACCAATAATCAAATAAGTAATTAATATATAATTAAAGAAGGTAGACATATGAGCAATACACAACAATTATTAGATTTTATAAATAAGAGTAAAACGGCTTTTCAAGGTGCCTATGAGATTAAAGCAATTTTGGATAAGGA